>NZ_AYMH01000001.1:0-306992 GCF_000633475.1 Bacillus sp. H1a
CAAAGTTCAACATCGCGTTTCAGCGACTTTTATAATATATCATAGTATATTATTTTCGTCAACAAGTTTTTTTCAATACTTTGTATCTCTCATTTGCTGACTCTGCCTATTATATAGACTTTCTTATTACTATGCAAGTATTATTATAAAAAAATAAAGAGTGGGGAAATCCCCACTCTTATTCTTCAGAAGAAACCTCTTCAGTAACTTCTTCTTCGTCATCTTTTTGTGCTTTTGCAACTGTCGCCACCTCTTGCTCATCCTCTAATCGAATTAGACGAACACCTTGTGTATTACGTCCCATTTGAGAGATTTGATCAACCGGCATACGAATAATAACACCCGCTGCTGTAATTAACATAATGTCTTCTTCACCTGTTACAGACTTAACTGCTACTAATTTACCGTTTTTATCTGTAATATTACAAGTCTTAAGACCTTTACCGCCACGACTTTGCAGACGATATTCATCAATTGGCGTACGCTTTCCATAACCGTTTTTCGTTACAATTAGAACATTTACATCTTCTTCGACAATTTCCATGCCTACAACTTGGTCTTCATCACCTAATGTAATGGCTTTAACGCCCGCTGCATTACGTCCCATAGAACGCACATCTTGCTCATTGAAACGAATTAACATACCGTTACTTGTACCGACGATAATATCCTTATCGCCAGATGTTAAGCGTACAGAGATTACTTCATCCTCTTCACGAAGAGAGATTGCAATTAAACCATTCGTACGTATATTCGCAAATGATGAAAGTGGTGTTCTCTTAGAGATACCTTGTTTCGTTGTGAAGAATAAGAACTGATCGTCACCAAATTCACGAATTGGAATAATGGCGTTAATCCATTCACCCTTATCTACACCTAATAGGTTAATAATAGGTAGCCCTTTTGCTGTACGACTATACTCTGGGATTTCATATCCCTTCGTACGGTATACTTTACCCTTATTAGTGAAGAATAAAATATGATCATGTGTAGACGTAGTCAATAAATGCTCCACGAAATCATCATCATTTGTTCCCATTCCTTGCACACCACGCCCACCACGGTTCTGTGTTTTGTACGTAGAAGCTGGTAACCTCTTAATATAACCGTTATGAGTTAACGTAATCGCAATGTTTTGCTCAGGAATTAAATCTTCATCTTCAATAGCTTCCATACCACCGATTGTAATTTCTGTTCGTCTCTTATCATTGAAGCGCTCTTTTACTTCTGTTAACTCTTCACGAATAATTTCAAGAACTTTCTCTTCATCTGCTAAGATTGCTTTTAATTCAGCAATTAACTTCATTAATTCTTGATATTCTTGCTCGATTTTTTCACGCTCTAATCCTGTTAAACGTTGCAGACGCATATCTAAAATCGCTTGCGCTTGTTTTTCGCTTAAACCGAAACGCTCCATTAAGCCTTGCTTTGCAATATCTGCCGTTTTTGAACTACGAATTAACGTAATAACTTCATCAAGGTGATCTAAAGCAATTCGTAATCCTTCTAAAATATGAGCACGTGCCTCTGCTTTTTCTAATTCATAAGCAGTACGTCTACGGATTACTACCTTCTGGTGCTCCAAATAATGATATAAATTTTGTTTTAAATTTAGTACTTGTGGTTCTCCATTAACAAGAGACAACATATTAATGCCGAAACTTGTTTGAAGTGCTGTATGTTTATATAGATTATTTAATAGTACATTGGCATTGGCATCACGACGTACTTCCATAACAATACGCATACCATTTCGATCTGATTCATCACGTAAATCCGTAATACCTTCAATTTTCTTATCACGAACTAATTCTGCAATTTTTTCAATTAATCGTGCCTTATTAACTTGATAAGGTAATTCAGTTACGATAATAGATTGTTTGCCATTTGACTTTTCTTCAATTTCAACTTTAGCACGAAGTATGATAGAGCCTCGTCCCGTTTCATAAGCTCTTCGAATCCCACTTCGTCCCAAGATTAAACCTGCTGTTGGGAAGTCTGGTCCTGGAATACACTCCATTAATTCCGCAATAGTAATATCAGGATTATGGCTTAGTGCCAATACGCCATCAATCACTTCACCAAGTTGATGCGGCGGAATATTTGTTGCCATACCAACTGCAATACCCGTCGTCCCATTTACTAATAAATTAGGGAAACGCGCCGGTAATACAATTGGCTCCCTTTCAGAACCATCGTAGTTATCTTGATAATCAATTGTATTTTTTGAAATATCACGTATTAATTCCATGGAAATCTTAGACATTCTTGCTTCTGTATAACGCATTGCCGCTGCTGAATCTCCATCAACAGAACCAAAGTTACCATGCCCATCAACAAGCATATAACGTTGACTGAAATCTTGCGCCATACGTACCATCGTCTCATAAACAGCTGAATCACCATGAGGGTGATACTTACCGATTACTTCACCGACAATACGTGCTGATTTCTTATACGCTTTATCAGCTGTAATTCCTAAATCGTTCATCGCATATAAAACCCTACGATGCACAGGTTTTAATCCATCACGAACATCTGGTAATGCACGAGATACGATAACACTCATTGCGTAATCTAAAAATGAGGTACGCATTTCATGGCTAATATTAATTTCTCGAATTCGTGCTTGTTGTTGATTGTCTGACATCAACGAGCACCTCCTCTTACATTTCCGTTACACATACATTGATTTATATGTAGAAGACAGGAATACTTAGATTCCTGTCATTACTCACTTAAATATCAAGGTTTTTCACGTATTTTGCATTTTCTTGGATAAAGTTACGACGCGGCTCTACTTTATCTCCCATTAAAATTTCAAATGTTTCATCCGCTTCAATTGCATCCTGAAGAGAAACTTGAAGTAACGAACGTACTTCTGGATCCATTGTTGTCTCCCATAACTGAGTTGGATTCATTTCCCCTAGACCTTTATAACGCTGGATTCCTGGCTTAGGTTGCGCTGGTAACTCAGCTAATATTTTTTCAAGTTCTTTATCATTGTAAGCATATTGAATTTTCTTGCCTTGTTGTACTTTAAATAGTGGCGGCTGCGCAATATAGATATAACCATGCTCAATAATTTGACGCATATAACGATAGAAGAACGTTAATAATAGGGTACGAATATGCGCACCATCCACGTCAGCATCTGTCATAATAATAACTTTATGATAACGAGCCTTTTCGATATCGAAGTCCCCGCCAATGTTCGTACCAATTGCAGTAATGATTGTACGAACTTCATCATTAGATAAGATTTTATCTAATCGCGCCTTTTCAACGTTAATAATTTTACCTTTAAGTGGTAAAATCGCTTGGAAATGACGGTCACGCCCTTGTTTCGCTGATCCACCGGCAGAGTCACCCTCTACGATGTAAATTTCGCTAATTGCTGGATCTTTCGAAGAGCAATCCGCTAATTTACCCGGTAAACTTGAAACTTCTAACGCACTCTTTCGGCGTGTCAATTCACGAGCTTTTTTCGCAGCTACACGTGCTCGTGCAGCCATCGTACCTTTTTCTACAATTTTCCGCGCAACATTCGGATTCTCTAGTAAAAACTTTTCGAAAGCCTCTGAGAATACAGACTCTGTAATCGTTCTCGCTTCACTATTTCCCAGCTTCGTCTTTGTTTGTCCTTCAAATTGTGGATTTGGATGTTTGATTGATACAATCGCAGTTAAACCTTCACGAACATCCTCACCAGTTAAATTACTATCAGCATCTTTTAAAATACTATTTTTACGACCATAATCGTTAATCACACGAGTTAAAGCTGTTTTAAATCCTACTTCGTGTGTACCACCTTCATACGTATGAATGTTATTCGTAAATGAGTAAATATTATTTGTATATCCTTCGTTATACTGTAAGGAAACCTCAACTTGAATACCATCTTTTGAACCTTCTACATATACTGGTTCTTCATGAATTGGTTGTTTTGAACGATTTAAATGTTCAACATACGATTTAATTCCGCCTTCATAATGGAATTCTTTCTTTTGCTTATGTTCACGCTTATCTTCAATTGTTAATTTAATATTACGATTTAAAAACGCTAGCTCACGCATACGGGTAGCTAATGTATCAAATTCATATTCTGTCGTCTCTTGAAAAATTTCTGGATCTGGCTTAAATCGTGTTATTGTTCCTGTGCGGTCTGTTTCACCTATTACCTTTAAATCCGCAACCGGGATACCACGTTCATATTTTTGATAGTGAATTTTTCCATCTCGATGTACAAATACCTCTAATTCTGTTGATAAAGCATTTACAACAGATGCACCTACTCCGTGCAAACCACCGGAGACTTTATAACCGCCACCGCCAAATTTCCCTCCAGCATGAAGGACCGTCATAATAACCTCTACAGCAGGTCGTCCCATTTTCTCTTGAATACCAACTGGGATACCACGGCCATCATCTGTTACGACAATACTATTATCTTCTTCAATACTGACATTAATTTCATCACAATATCCGGCTAAAGCTTCATCAATACTATTATCAACTATTTCCCATACGAGGTGATGAAGACCTTTTCCACTTGTAGAGCCGATATACATACCAGGACGCTTACGAACCGCTTCCAGTCCTTCTAACACCTGAATCTGACTTTCATCATATGCATTTTCCTGCATTTGCTTTTGTTCCATTGACACAAAGATCACCTACTTTTCCATTTAAACAGAAATTATTTTCTGTCCATTTCACAATCTACCGTGCCGTTCGTTACATGAATTGTTTTCGCTTCTTTCAATGTTTCGTGTTCAATTCCGTCGACACTCGTCGTTGTCACAAATGTTTGCACTTTTCCTTGAATTGTATTTAGCAGATGCGATTGACGATAATCATCTAATTCTGATAACACATCATCTAGTAAAAGGATTGGATATTCCTTAACCTCTGAGTATATCAATTCAATTTCAGCCAATTTTAGGGATAGTGCGGTTGTTCGTTGTTGTCCTTGTGAGCCAAAGACTTGAACATTTTTACTATTAACGAAGAATTGTAAATCATCACGATGAGGACCGAGTAAAGTTGTACCACGAAAAATTTCACGTTGTTTCACAGCTTGAAAACTTTCATAGTATACTTCTTTTATTTTCGACAAATCCATTGATTCTGATACATCTACGCTTGGTTTATACACGATTTCTAGCTCCTCTAATCCCCTGCTAATTCCACGGTGAATTGGAGCAGCCCATTCTTGTAGTAAATGTAAAAACTCAAAACGTTTCCGCAAAATTTTTGCACCATGCTCGATAAGTTGAAGTGTAAATACATCCAGCATCGTTTCCTCATTTTTACTATTTCCTTGCATCTTCTTAAGTAAATGATTTCGTTGCGTGAGTACCTTTTGATATTGGCTTAATTCATACAAATAGACAGGAGCTATTTGTCCAAGTTCCATATCCAAAAAGCGTCTTCGTACTTGAGGGCTTCCTTTTACAAGATTTAAATCTTCTGGGGCAAACATAACAACATTCATTTCACCAATGTACTGGCTTAATTTTTGTTGTTCTAACTGATTCAACTTTGCCTTTTTACCTTTTTTTGAAATATTTAATTCTAAAGATAAAGAACTATTTCGCTTTTGTAATCTACCTTTTATATTACCATAATCCTCATCCCAACGAATGAGTTCACGATCGTTCGAAGTTCTATGGGATTTCGCCATCGCCAGTACATATATAGCTTCCATTAGATTCGTTTTCCCTTGGGCATTTTCCCCAATAATTACATTAACTTTATCCTCAAAAGAAAGCTCTAAATGCTCATAATTGCGATAGTTTTTTAATTGTATTTCTGTAATAAACAAAGGGATCCCCCTTTATGATTGAACTTGGAAAGTTCCGCTTCCCGGAATTTCAACAATATCATTTGCATATAACTTTCGGCCTCTTCTATTTTCAAGTTCTTGATTCACGTATACTTCATATTCTTGTAAGAACCATTTTACAGCGCCACCTGTATCAATTACATCAGCTAACTTTAAAAATTGTCCTAGTGTAATGTATTCTGTTGAAATCTTAATAAGTTTCATAAAATCGCTCACTTTCTGAAAGTGTTCATTCTTTCATTGTACTAAATAAACTAGCATTAGGAAAGTAATACCCTACAAATCAAATAAGGGTCACTAGTACCTTTAAACTAGCAACCCTTAATCCTTACTTAGTAAGTACGGACCGGTAAAATTAATTGGATAATGGAATTATCATTTACTGTACGAATTAAGAACGGTCTCATTGCCCCAGTAAAACTAACTTTAATTTCTGTACTATCTAAAGCTTTTAATGCGTCCATCATATATTTTGCACTAAAAGATATTTTTAATTCTTCTCCATCTACATTTTCACATTGAACCTCTTCTACTACTTTTCCGATTTCTGGTGAATTCGAAGAAATCTCTAGCATCTGTTGTTCTAACGTCGATAATTTAACAACGTTGTTACGACCATCTCTTGCTAATAGTGAAGCACGATCAATTGCTTGTAAAAACTCTTTTGTATTTACAAAAATATCAGTCTTACTCTCAGCTGGAATTAAACGTGTTGTATCTGGATAATTTCCTTCTAACAATCTCGAGAAGAATAATAAATGTTTTGTACGGAATAATACTTGATACTCCGTAATAACGATATCTACCATTTCTTCAGACTCATCTAGAATTTTACTTAATTCATTTAAGCTTTTACCAGGAATAACGACATTTGCTTGAAATTCATCAGCAATATCATGTCCTGCTATTTTCGCTTTACGAAGTGCTAGCCTGTGACTATCTGTTGCAATACAAGTTAATTCGCTGTTATACACTTTCCAGTTTACACCTGTCAAGATCGGTCTTGTTTCAGAACTTGAAACTGCAAATACAGTTTGACGAATCATGTGCTTTAATAAATCTGTTGGAATCTTAAATACATGATGTTCTTCGATTTGTGGTAATAACGGATATTCAGCAGAATCTAAACCATTTAGATTAAACTCTGATTTTCCAGATTTTATTTTTGTCATAAAATGATTTTCCACAGAAATTTCGACAATGTCTTTAGGTAATTTTTTTACGATCTCACTAAAATATTTTGCTTGTAAAACAATGCTTCCTGATTGTTCAATTTCTACAATTTCTTTTCCAGCATCTTCAACTGGGATAAATGACTCAATGGAAATATCTGCATCGCTACCTGTTAAAGTAACCCCTTCTTCAGTTGCTACAACTTTAATCCCTGTAAGAATTGGAATGGTTGTACGGGAAGAAACAGCCTTCATTACATCTTGTACACTTCTTACAAGATAGTCTTTTTGTATTGTAAAACGCATAACGAAAAACCTCCGGTAAGTATAAGATTTTATTTATTTAATAAAGATAAAAAAGTAGTAGTAATAGTAATAGGGCTTGTGGATATGTGGATAACTCTGTTTAGAGATGTAAAAACAGTCTATCTACATGTGGATAGACTGTGCGTAAAACAAAGTAAGTTATTCACACTATTCAGCTACTACTACTTTAAAATATCATTAATTTCTTCAACGTGTTTTTGCAATTGAGTATCCGTTTTTAGTAGCTTCGAAATTTTCTCGTGAGCATGGATAACTGTTGTATGATCGCGACCACCAAATTCTTCACCTATTTTTGGTAAAGATGAGTCCGTAAGTTCACGTGATAAATACATCGCAATTTGGCGAGGGAATGCAACGGATTTTGTGCGTTTTTTCGCTTTAAAATCTTCTAATTTTACTTGATAGACACCCCCAACAGCCTTTTGAATATCAGAAATAGAAATAATCCTAGGTATAGAATTTGGAATAATATCTTTAAGTGCTTCGGCCGCTAAATCAGCATTCATATCTTTATTAATTAAAGATGAATAAGCTACAACTCGAATAAGTGCACCCTCTAGTTCACGAATGTTTGAGTCAATTTGATTTGCGATATAAAGCATAACTTCATTTGGTATATCAAGACCTTCTGCTTTTGCCTTTTTACGTAAAATTGCGATTCTAGTTTCTAAATCTGGTGGCGTAATATCTGTGATTAAACCCCATTCAAAGCGAGAACGAAGGCGATCTTCTAAAGTTGGGATCTCTTTTGGAGGTCTATCACTTGAAATTACAATTTGTTTACTTTCTTCATGTAATGCATTAAATGTATGGAAAAACTCTTCTTGTGTTTGTTCTTTTCCAGCAAGAAATTGAATATCATCTATCAATAAGACATCTACATTACGATATTTATTACGAAAATCGACAGCTTTATTATCACGAATTGAGTTAATGAATTCATTTGTAAATTTTTCAGATGATAAATATACAACTTTTGCATTTGGATTGTGTTCAATTACATAATGACCAATTGCGTGCATTAAATGCGTTTTTCCAAGTCCAACGCCCCCGTAAATAAAGAGCGGATTATAGGCTTTAGCCGGCGCTTCGGCTACAGCTAAAGAAGCAGCATGTGCAAAACGATTACCAGAGCCGATAACAAACGTATCAAATGTATATTTTGGATTTAACATGCTCTGTGGTAAATGGTTAGATTCATCATGTGCTGGATTTTGTTTAACAGAAGGGAGATCTATATCCTCTTCTGCTTGACTTTGGGGAATGATAAAGCGAATAGCTAGTTTTGCCCCTGTTAAATCATAAAGTGTTTCTGAAATTAGTTCTGAATAATGCGATTCTAGCCAGTCACGAGCAAATTCATTTGGAGCTGTAATAGTTAATACATCTTTTTTTAAGTTATGAGCAGTTGTTGATTTTAACCACGTTTCATAACTTGGCTTACTCACCTTTTTTTCTAATTCTTTTAAGGCGCTATTCCATAAATCAGAGATATTTTCCAAAGGTGTCCCTCCTTTACAAAGATGGTAAAAGAATGAGGTTGCGCAACAATTGTACAACCCACAAATATTTTAAATGCATATTTATACGAAACGTATTTTAAAATATAAAAACGTTGTTTGTATCCGAGATAGAGTTTTCGACAAAAAAACAAATGTGGACAACTATTTACCCACATGTGATTTAAACTATCCACATGTTATACACAAATTGTGGATAAAATAATGATGTGGAAAACTTATTCAAAGTGAAAACACAACTATAATATCAAAAAAAAGTGGCTATAGCAATGAAATTAAGAAAGTTATCCACAAAATCAATACCTTGTGGAATAAACTTGTCCACAATACGATATACTGTGTAAAAGTGAAAAAAGGGTTTGTGGATATAAAAAAAGCGGAAATGCATTTATCCACAAGGAAATGTAGGGGTTGTGAAAAAGTGTGTGAATAGATTCAAAATGAATATTTGATGAAAATTTCGAGAACCATTGACATTTTCCTAGTTGATTTACTATAATTTATTAGACTGTCTTTAACAGATATTCCTCAGGGAGGTGTCATATAATGAAAAGAACTTACCAACCAAATAAACGTAAGCGCAGCAAAGTACATGGTTTCCGCAGCCGTATGAGCACAGCGAACGGACGTAAAGTGCTAGCAGCTCGTCGTCGTAAAGGAAGAAAAGTATTATCTGCGTAGACCACTGATCGTTCAGTGGTCTTTTTTTCTAATAATAATGAATTTCCACTGATGAAATACAGGAGTGTCAATTGATATGAAGAAAAAAAATCGTATAAAAAAGAATGATGAATTCCAGGCTGTTTTCCAAAAAGGACAGTCGAATGCTAATCGTCAGTTTGTTGTATACCAATTAGATAAAGAAAAACAGCCACACTTTCGCATTGGCCTTTCTGTTAGTAAGAAAATAGGAAATGCAGTAGTTCGTAATCGAATTAAGCGTATGATTCGCCAATCGATTATAGAATTAAAAGATGAGATAGATTCTGGAAAAGATTTTGTTATAATAGCAAGGAAGCCTTGTGCAGAGATGACATATGAAGAGTTAAAGAAAAGCTTAATTCATGTCTTTAAACGCTCTGGTATGAAAAGAATAAAAAAGTAGCGTAAGGAAATGAATTACACTATATACATACCGAAACAAGGAGGAGCAGGCTTTGAAAAAGAAAATAGGTTTACTGACCATGGTTATTGCATTAATGGCAATTGCTACCGGTTGTAGTGAAACGAATCAGCCGATTACACCGAAGAGCACTGGGATTTGGAATGAATATTTCGTATATCCGCTTTCTCAGTTAATCACGTATTTCGCGAAATTGCTTGGTGATAATTACGGTTTAGCGATCGTTGTTACGACTCTTATTATTCGTTTTGCATTATTACCATTAATGATTAAGCAAACGAAGAGTACGAAAGCGATGCAGGCGTTACAACCAGAAATGGTGAGGTTAAAAGAGAAATATAGCTCGAAAGACCAAGCAACACAGCAAAAATTACAACAAGAAATGATGCAGTTATATCAAAAAAATGGTGTAAATCCATTAGCAGGATGTTTACCAATATTTGTTCAGATGCCTATTTTATTCGCTTTTTATCACGCGATTATGAGAACATCAGAAATTAGTAAGCATACATTCCTATGGTTTGATTTAGGGCACGCAGATCCGTACTACATCCTTCCGGTTGTTGCGGCTATTACGACATTTATTCAGCAAAAACTTGCAATGGCAGGAACAGCTGGACAAAATCCGCAAATGGCAATGATGATTTGGCTTATGCCAATCATGATTTTAGTCTTTGCAATTAACTTCCCAGCAGCACTATCACTGTACTGGGTAGTTGGTAACATCTTTGGTATCGCTCAAATGTATATGATCAAAGGGCCTGAAATTAAGGCTAGTAAGGCAGGAGGATCAAGCAAGTGAGTATAATTACTGCTAAAGGACAAACAGTCGAGCTGGCAGTACAAGATGCTTTAAGACAATTAAATGCTTCAAAAGATCGAGTAGATATAAACATTATCGATGAGGGCAAGAGAGGATTCCTAGGTTTATTTGGGAATCGTCCAGCTGTAGTAGAAGTTGTATTAAAGAAAGATCCAATCCAGGAGTGTGAAGAATATTTAAAAAATATTATTCACAATATGGGTGTGGAAGTTGAGATTAGAAAAATTGTAAAAGGACGCGAAGTTGAATTTACAATTTTTGGTGAAAATGTAGGTGTTTTAATTGGAAAAAGAGGTAATACGTTGAATTCTTTACAGTATTTAACAAAACTTGTTGCGAATCGTAATACAAATCAATACATCGGTATTACACTAGATGCTGAAAACTATCGTAGTAAAAGAAAAAACACGTTAGAATCGCTTTCTTATCGATTAGCAAAACAAGTGGTAAGTACGAAAAAAAGAGTTGTGTTAGAACCAATGCCATCTTTTGAACGAAAAATTATTCATCAAGTATTATCTAATCATCAAAATATCATTACAACTTCTGAAGGAAAAGAACCACATCGGCATGTTGTAATATCTTCCAAATGACCGGTTACTCAATTGAGTGCCGGTTTTTTTGAGGCGAAAATGATTGTGGATAACTAAAAACACTAAACTTATCCACTGTGAATAAGTTTAGTGTTTTTTACATGAGGACATAATAAAATGAGTTATTATTCTTTTGTAGATAGGTTCGTTATGGTATCCTAATAATTTAGTGAAGGAAAAAAATCATGTTGAAATATAGATAAATAAGCAAGTGAGGTGAAAGGACATGGAATTTGATACAATTGCCGCGATTTCCACAGCACTTGGGGAAGGTGCAATTGCCATTGTTCGAGTAAGTGGGGATGATGCGGTTGAGAAAGTGAATCGTATTTTTAAAGGGAAGGATTTAACAGAGGTTCCTTCTCACACTATTCATTATGGTCATATTGTTGATTTAGATACAAATCAAGTTATTGAAGAAGTTATGGTGTCTATTATGCGTGCACCAAGGACTTTTACACGTGAAAATATAGTGGAAATTAACTGTCATGGTGGGCTTGTTTCGGTAAATAAAGTACTACAGCTTATTTTAGCACAAGGAGTACGATTAGCTGAGCCTGGTGAATTTACAAAACGTGCTTTTTTAAATGGACGTATTGATTTATCACAAGCAGAAGCTGTTATGGATTTAATCCGTGCAAAAACAGATCGTGCAATGAATGTAGCAATTAACCAAATGGAAGGACGATTATCTAAATTGATTGGTCGTCTGCGTCAGGAAATATTAGAAACATTAGCTCATGTTGAGGTAAATATAGATTACCCAGAATACGATGATGTAGAAGAGATGACGCATAATATTTTAATTGAGAAAGCCACACATGTCCGTGCTGAAATTGAAAAGATATTAGAAACGTCGAAGCAAGGGAAAATTTTACGTGAAGGTATCGCAACCGCAATTATCGGTAGACCTAACGTTGGAAAGTCATCGCTATTAAATAGTCTTGTTCAAGAGAAAAAAGCAATTGTAACTGATATTGCAGGAACAACTCGCGATGTTATTGAAGAGTACGTTAATGTGCGTGGTGTACCACTTAAACTTATAGATACAGCCGGTATTCGTGAGACGGAAGATGTCGTTGAACGAATTGGTGTAGAGCGTTCAAAAGAAATGATGAGCCAAGCTGATTTAGTGTTAGTTGTTGTCAACTATAGTGAGGTTTTAACAAATGAAGATGAAGATTTATTCCATGCCGTACAAGGAAAAGATTTCATTGTTATTGTGAATAAGACAGATTTACCGCAAGAAATTGATATGGAACGTGTTGCAGAGTTAGCTGCGGGGAATCGTGTTATTACAACATCCTTAATTGAGGAGCAAGGAATAGATGAGCTTGAAAAGGCTATTGCTGATTTATTCTTTGAAGGAGCAATTGATTCTGCAGATATGACATATGTTTCTAACGCAAGACATATTGGACTATTGACACAAGCAGGAAAAACAATTGGTGATGCAATTGAAGCGATAGAAAATGGTGTTCCAATTGATATGGTACAAATCGATTTAACAAGAACGTGGGAAATACTTGGTGAAATTACTGGTGATACCGTCCATGAAAGCTTAATTGACCAATTGTTCTCTCAATTTTGTTTAGGAAAATAATACAGAGATTATTTAGGAGGAATAAACAATGGGATACAATGCCGGTTCATACGATGTCATAGTAATCGGTGCAGGTCATGCAGGATGTGAAGCTGGTCTTGCGGCAGCACGAATGGGCTCAAAAACCTTAATGCTAACAATTAATTTAGATATGGTAGCGTTCATGCCATGTAACCCTTCTGTTGGTGGACCAGCAAAAGGGATTGTTGTTCGTGAAATTGATGCATTAGGCGGAGAAATGGGACGAAATATTGATAAAACGCATATTCAAATGCGTATGTTGAATACGGGTAAAGGACCAGCTGTACGTGCGCTTCGAGCACAAGCTGATAAATTCTCTTACCAGCATGAATTGAAGAAAACGATTGAAGAGACATCAAACTTAACGTTGTTCCAAGGGATGGTAGAGCGTTTAATTGTTGAAGATGGTGTATGTAAAGGGGTAATTACGCAAGCTGGTGCCGAATATACAGCAAAAACAGTTGTAATTACAACGGGAACATTTTTACGCGGTGAGATTATTATGGGAGACTTAAAATATTCAAGTGGTCCAAATAATCAGCAACCATCCATTACATTATCTGAACACTTAGAGGAGCTTGGTTTTGATCTTGTTAGATTTAAAACAGGTACACCTCCTCGTGTAAACAGTAATACAATTGATTACAGTAAAACAGAAATTCAACCAGGTGATGATAAACCACGTGCGTTCTCTTTTGAAACGACAAAATTTATTATGGATCAAATTCCTTGTTGGTTGACATATACGAGTACGGAAACACATCGTTTAATAGATGAAAATTTACATCGTTCAGCTATGTATTCTGGTATGATTAAAGGAACGGGACCTAGATACTGCCCTTCTATTGAAGATAAAGTAGTAAGATTTAATGATAAACCACGTCATCAAATTTTCTTAGAGCCAGAGGGACGCAACACACAAGAAGTATATGTACAAGGTTTATCCACAAGCTTACCAGAAGATGTACAGCGAGACATGCTTAGAACAATCCCAGGTCTGGAAAATGTTGAAATGATGCGTACAGGTTATGCCATTGAATATGATGCAATTGTGCCAACGCAATTATGGCCAACACTTGAAACGAAAAACATTAAAAATTTATATACAGCAGGACAAATTAATGGAACTTCTGGTTACGAAGAAGCGGCAGGACAAGGACTTATGGCTGGAATTAATGCAGCATGTCGTTCTTTAGGTAAAAAAGAAGTTATTTTAGGTCGTGCAGATGCATATATTGGTGTCTTAATTGATGATCTTGTAACAAAAGGTACAAATGAACCATACCGTTTATTAACATCTCGAGCAGAATATCGTTTATTATTACGCCACGATAATGCAGATCTTCGTCTAACTGAGATTGGTCGGGAAATTGGTTTAATTAAAGAAGATCGTTATGAGAGATTTACAAATAAAAAACTACAAATTGAACAGGAAAAGGAACGTTTAGAGAGTATTTTTATTAAACCACGTCCTGAAGTTCAAGAATTAATTCGTAGTATTGGTGGAAGTGAATTGAAAGATGGGATACGCGCAAGTGATTTATTACGTCGTCCAGAGATGACATATGAGCATATCCATCTTTTAGTACCAAGTGAAGTAGAATTAAATGATGAGATTACAGAACAAGTTGAGATTCAGATTAAGTACGAAGGATATATCGAAAAATCTTTACAGCAAGTAGACCGTATGAAGAAAATGGAAAACAAAAAAATTCCTGTGGATATTGATTATGATGCGATTTCTGGAATTGCATCAGAAGCTAGACAGAAACTAAAAGATGTTCGTCCGCTTTCGATGGGGCAAGCTTCACGTATTTCTGGCGTAAATCCAGCTGATGTTTCCATTTTGCTTGTGTACATTGAACAAGGAAAAATTGCACGAGTATCGAACCAATAAATAGTAAGGAGATATTGCTAGATGAACATAGAACAATTTCAATCTATGCTAGAAGAGAAGGGGATTTCCCTCTCTTCTAGACAGTTAGAGCAGTTCAAAATCTACTTTGAAACGTTAGTAGAGTGGAATGAGAAAATGAATTTAACAGCTATTACGGAGAAAGAAGAAGTATACTTAAAACACTTTTTTGATTCTATTACAGCTGCTTTTTATTATGATTTTTCAAAACCATCCTCTGTTTGTGATGTTGGTGCAGGAGCCGGATTCCCAAGCATTCCTTTGAAAATCTGTTTCCCACACTTAAAAGTAACAATTGTAGATTCATTGCAAAAACGTATTAATTTCTTAAATCACTTAGCACAAAAGCTAGAATTAAGTGATGTTGCATTTTGCCATGATCGCGCTGAAACATTTGGGAAAAAAGAAGGTGTACGTGAGTCATACGATATTGTAATGGCACGTGCAGTTGCGCGACTTTCTGTACTGAGTGAGCTATGTTTACCACTTGTAAAAGTAGGAGGAACATTCATTGCCATGAAAGGTGCAGCAGCGAACGAAGAAATTGAAAATGGCAAGTATGCTTTAGAGGTACTTGGCGGGGAATTAAAAGAAATGTCTACGTTCCAATTGCCGTTTGAAGAAAGTGAGCGTAATATTTTATTAATCGAGAAAAAGCGCAAGACACCAAAGAAATATCCACGCAAACCGGGAACACCCAATAAATTACCTATTGAAAAATAAATCTTATTAGACGTAAGATTAAATTATATAAATGAAAACGTAAATGTTTCATGGGAAACATTTTATGTAAAACAGTCAATAGGCCTAAAAGGTGGTGGAATATGTATGAAAAATACGTTTTCTCGTTTATTTGGCTTTGGAGATAAAGAGAGCGAATTCGAATTACAAGACGAAAGCCATGAAGAAATAGATAAAAAGGTATTTGAAGAAATACAAGAAATACCGATAGTAAATATTACCCCTAACCGCTATCAACCGCGAACAGTTTTTGATGATGCACGTATTGAGGAGCTAGCTTTAACGATTCGTACACATGGGCTTATCCAGCCGATTGTTGTGAGACAATATGAGGATGATAAGTACGAGATTATTGCCGGGGAAAGACGTTTTCGTGCAGCAACAAAATTAGGGTGGGAAAAGGTTCCTGCAATAATAAAAAATTTAAATGATACTGAGACAGCTTCTGTGGCGTTAATTGAAAATTTGCAGCGTGAGGAATTAACAGCAATCGAGGAGGCTGTGGCATATCAAAAGCTGATTGAGTTACATAATTTAACACAAGAAGCATTGGCACAACGACTTGGAAAAGGGCAATCCACAATCGCAAATAAATTACGATTATTAAAGTTGCCCGAAGAAATAAAAAATGCATTATTAGAAAAGAGTATTACAGAACGTCATGCTCGCGCTCTTATTCCTTTGAAAAATGAGGAATTACAACTGAAGGTTTTACAAGAAATTGTGGAGAAGCAATTGAATGTAAAGCAAACAGAAGAACGAATTGCGAAGTTACTAGAAGAAGTAAAGCCAAAGCGCAAAGCGAAACAAAAAGCGGTTAGTCGAGATACGAGAATTGCTATGAATACAATTAGACAATCATTACAAATGGTTGCTAACAGTGGTTTGAATGTTAATTCTGCGGAAGAAGAATTTGATGAGTACTATCAAATTACAATTAAAATTCCGAAGAAAAAATAATTATGTGCTAGAGACCTTATCCTATTGGAAAGGTCTCTTTTACTATATTTTCTTGTTAAATGAAGAAGGAGTTTAGAAATAAATTTTGAAGTTTAATAAGGACGTAAAAGAAAAACTTTTATTTCATGTTACAATAAACGTAATTGTTTCTAGAATAAGAAAGAAAGGTTGAAAGTAGGTGACATCATGGGAAAAATCATTGCTATTGCTAATCAAAAAGGCGGTGTTGGAAAAACAACAACATCCGTTAATTTAGGAGCCGGATTGGCACAAGTAGGAAAAAAAGTCCTTCTTGTAGATATTGATGCTCAAGGAAACGCAACGACTGGTGTAGGAATTGAAAAATCTGAATTAGATCAATGTATCTATAATGTTCTTGTGGAAGATGCAGATGTTCAAGGTGTTATACGGAAAACCGCAACTGAAAACTTAGATGTTCTACCCGCTACAATTCAATTGGCTGGTGCCGAAATTGAATTGGTACCAACCATTTCCCGGGAAGTACGCTTGCAGAGAGCATTACAGCCAATTCGTGACGAATATGATTATATTATTATTGACTGTCCCCCATCATTAGGATTACTAACGATTAATGCGTTAACAGCAGCAGATTCTGTTATTATTCCTGTACAGTGTGAATATTACGCGCTGGAAGGGTTAAGTCAGCTATTAAATACAGTTCGACTTGTACAGAAGCATTTAAACAAAAATTTAGCAATTCAAGGTGTATTGCTAACGATGTTGGATGCTCGTACAAATTTAGGAATTCAAGTTATAGATGAAGTGAAAAAATACTTTAGGGATAAAGTGTATCGTTCAATTATTCCTCGCAATGTTCGCTTAAGTGAGGCACCAAGTCATGGAAAACCAATTATGCAGTATGACGCTAAATCAAGAGGGGCAGAAGTATATATAGATTTAGCAGAGGAAGTGATTGCAGGTGGCTAAGGGGTTAGGAAGAGGAATCAATGTGTTTTTTCCTGATTTAGATGTGAAAGAAGAAGAAACAATTCAGGAGATTGTAGTAACTGAATTAAGGCCGAATCCATATCAACCACGTAAACATTTCAATAAAGAAGCGATTCAGGAATTAGCGGCTTCTATTAAAGAACACGGCATATTGCAACCTTTAATTGCTCGAAAGAGTATTAAAGGATATGAAATTGTTGCAGGTGAAAGAAGATATCGTGCTGCTAAAGAGGCTGGACTTGAAAAAGTACCTGCTGTTGTAAGGCAATTAAATGAGCAGCAAATGATGGAATTTGCTTTGCTTGAAAACTTACAAAGAGAAGATTTAAATCCTATGGAAGAGGCAATGGCATATCAGATGTTAATGAATGAGCTAAATGTAACGCAAGAACAATTAGCCAAACGTCTTGGTAAAAGCAGGCCTTACATCGCCAATTATACCCGGTTATTAAGCCTCCCTTCATTCGTTCAAGATATGATTGCAAACGGTCAGCTTTCAATGGCTCATGGAAGAACTTTACTTACGATAAAAGATGAGGAACAGTTGAAAGCTCTATTAAAACGAATCGAAAAAGAAGGATTGAACGTTCGCCAATTAGAACAAATTGTCCAGGAGATTAATCAACGCGTTTCACGTGAAACAATACAAGTGAAAAAAGAAAGAAATATATTTTTTGTAGAACGCGAAACATTTTTAAGAGAAAAGTTTGGTACAGATGTGAAGATTAAAGAAACGAAAAAAGAAAAAGGTAAAATCGAAATTGAATTTTTCAATAAAGAAGATTTAAATCGCATTTTAGAGCTACTATCAAAGGAAAATTAAAAAGCAAACCATCTTATTACTTATAGATGGTTTGCTTTTTTTAATGCAGATAATTTTTGGTCAGTTTCTTTTATGCTTTGTGCAATTACATCAGCCATTTTCATAACTAAACTTAGTCTTGTATTTTGAAGTACGAAAAATTCCATGAAACCATTTAAATTTACGATGCCATGTATATGCAAATCACCAATGGCAGGTAATTTCTTATTCATCGCTGCTCCAGGTTTACTAGGACCCTTTCCGGTAGTGATCGAACCGATACTTTGAGATTTTCCTAAACATGCATCAACAGCGATAATAAAAGAAGTCGGATTATCTTTCTGTATATTCTGAATTCTCTCTTCTAAATTTAGCGCATGCATTGGTTCATCTAGTGTGCCGAACACTTGGAAGTTTTTGATTTCTACTTGTTCCAGTTTAGTACCAACTAATGGACCAAGTGCATCACCAGTGGAACGGTCTGTTCCGATACAAACGAGAATGAGTGGCATATTAGTCTTAATGGGAATATGAGAAAGTAAGAAATTACTGATTACCTCAGAGGCTTCTAAGTCCTGATGCATAACATTTTGAGTTTCTTTTTCAAAAAAAGGTAAGCGAAAACTTCTAATATTCATGAAGCACCCATCCTTTTAATAAATTTTCACAATATGTTATATAGTAAGTGAAATGGAAAATTATAAGTGCATGCTTTTTACAAACTGTGAATGAAAATGGAAATAATAGTACTAGTATATATATTTTTGTTCCATTTTATACCTAGATGTAAGCGAACAGATGTAATTAAAATCATAAATTTTTTTCAGAAATAAGTAAGACTTCTGATACAATAATAAGGATAACTAAAAAGAAATTTTTGCTGGAGAGGTAGAGGAGTATGGATTTAGCAATAAAATGGTTCGAGTCCGTAGATTGGACGAATATAGGAGTGAAATCACTTAAAATAATCGTTATTTTAATACTTGGTGCAATCGTTGTTCGTATTGCAAGGGCAATTGTACGAAATGCATTTCGTATGGGAAGTCGTTCGCCGATTCAAATTTCAGAACGTCGTACAGTTACGGTAGCGAAGTTGCTTGAAAATATTGTGGCATATGTTGTTATGTTCATTATGTTAATTGCAATTTTAGGTGTGTTTAATATTAATGCGTCAGGTCTATTAGCCGGTGCTGGGGTAATTGGTTTAGCGGTCGGTTTTGGTGCACAGAGTTTAGTTAAAGATGTTATTACAGGATTATTTATTTTGTTAGAAGATCAATTTTCAGTAGGTGATTATGTAAGAATAGGCCAATTTGAAGGAACAGTTTTGGAAATAGGACTACGTACAACGAAGATGAAAAGCTGGACAGGTGAAATTCATATTTTGCCAAATGGCAGTATTGTACAAGTAACGAACTTTTCCGTTAGTAATAGTGTAGCGTTTGTTGATGTATCTATTTCTTATGAAGGTGATATAGTACGAGCAGAGCAAGTTATTGAAGATTTATTAGTGGAATTACCAGAAAAATATGAGAAGATGGTAACAACACCTCAATTGTTAGGTGTTCAAACATTGGCAGCATCTGAAGTTGTGTTACGTGTTATTGCTGAAGTAGAGCCGATGCAGCATGCAAGTATTGCGAGGGCCCTTCGCAAAGAGATTAAAAATCGCCTTGATTTACATGGGATTGAAATTCCATACCCACGTATGGTTTTATATAGTCGTGAAGAATTAGTTAGTGAAAAAGCAAATTAGTAGTAGGAGGGGTTTGGAGAATGGAGCAAAAGCAATATAACTTGTACGATGTTGTGGAAATGAAGAAAGCCCATCCATGTGGTGAAAATCGCTGGAAGATTATTCGTATGGGAATGGATATCCGCATTAAGTGCGAGGGATGTGACCATTCGGTAATGATTCCTCGAAGAGAGTTTGACCGTAAGGTGAAAAAAATACTTGTGAAGCATGAAGAATAGTGAAAAAGCAACAGCTGCAGTAGACAGCCGTTGCTTTTTTTCATTTGGTGGAAACTTGTCATTTTTTTCGTTACTATCTATAATGATGAAAGATTGAGACATAGGAGTGAAAAATATGGGATTAACGGCTGGGATTGTTGGATTACCTAACGTAGGAAAGTCCACTTTATTTAATGCAATTACACAAGCAGGAGCAGAATCTGCGAACTATCCATTCTGTACAATTGATCCAAACGTAGGGATTGTAGAAGTACCAGATGAGCGTTTAAATAAATTAACGGAATTAGTAGAACCGAAAAAAACTGTTCCGACTGTATTCGAATTTACTGATATTGCAGGTATCGTAAAAGGTGCGAGTAAA
Source organism: Bacillus sp. H1a (assembly GCF_000633475.1). Classification (NCBI taxonomy): domain Bacteria; kingdom Bacillati; phylum Bacillota; class Bacilli; order Caryophanales; family Bacillaceae; genus Bacillus; species Bacillus sp. H1a. The sequence continues at coordinate 20,753 of NZ_AYMH01000001.1, forward strand.
GGTGAAGGATTAGGAAATAAATTCTTATCTCACATTCGTCAAGTAGATGCAATTTGCCAAGTTGTTCGTTGTTTTGAAGATGAAAATATTACGCACGTTTCAGGAAAAGTAGATCCAATTGACGATATTGAAACAATCAACTTAGAGTTAATCTTAGCGGATTTAGAATCTGTTGATAAACGTATCGAACGAGTTGCGAAGTTAGCAAGACAAAAAGATAAAGAAGCTGTATATGAGCATGAAATTTTAGTTCGTTTAAAAGAAGCTTTTGAAGAGGGAAAACCAGCTCGTACTGTTGAATTTACAGAAGAGCAAATGAAGATTGTTAAAGGCCTTCATTTGCTTACAACGAAAGAAATGCTATACGTAGCAAACGTAAGTGAAGATGATATTATGGATCCTTCTGAAAATAAATATGTACAAATGGTAAAAGAATTTGCAGCAAATGAAAATTCACAAGTAATTGTTGTATGTGCAAAAATTGAATCAGAAATTGCTGAGTTAGATGAGGAAGAGAAAAAAGTATTCCTTGAAGAACTAGGCATTGAAGAATCTGGTTTAGATCAATTAATTCGTGCTGCATATGACTTATTAGGACTTGCTACTTACTTCACAGCTGGTGTGCAAGAAGTGCGTGCATGGACGTTTAAACAAGGTATGAAAGCACCACAATGTGCAGGTGTTATTCATACGGACTTTGAGCGTGGATTTATTCGTGCAGAAACAGTTTCTTATGATGATTTAATGACAAACGGTTCTATGACAGCTGCAAAAGAAGCCGGTAAAGTACGTCTAGAAGGAAAAGAGTATATCGTAAAAGACGGAGATGTTATGCACTTCCGCTTTAACGTGTAATAAAGATATTTCCTAGGAAAAATAAAGATATGAACTTGGCAAATATATTATATGTTTGCCAAGTTTTTATTTAGCGGTTAGTTGATTCATCTAACTTACTATGATATAATCTAAACTCGTGAGTAATTACTATATAATTAATTGCTCCTTGCCCATTATGGGCCGTTTAGACCAAAAGGAGGTGAAAGTGTAATGAGAAAGTACGAAATTATGTACATCATTCGTCCTGGCGTTGAAGAAGAAGCTCAAAAAGCTTTAGTTGAACGTTTTGCAGGTGTTTTAACAAACAATGGTGCAGAAATCATTAACACAAAAGAGTGGGGTAAGCGTCGTTTAGCTTACGAAATCAACGACTTACGTGAAGGTTTCTACATGATCTTAAACGTGAACTCTAACGCAGAAGCGATTAACGAATTCGACCGTTTAGCTAAGATCAACGAAGACATCCTTCGTCATATCGTTGTTAAAGAAGAAGAAAAATAATTGATATATAAGGGAGAGTGGTTCGATTGATGAATCGTGTTATCCTCGTTGGTCGTTTAACTAAGGACCCTGACTTACGTTACACGCCCAATGGTGTTGCAGTAGCTACTTTTACGTTAGCTGTGAATCGCGCATTTGCGAATCAACAAGGTGAGCGTGAAGCTGACTTTATTAATTGTGTAATATGGCGTAAACAAGCAGAAAACGTGGCAAATTATTTGAAAAAAGGTAGCTTAGCAGGCGTAGATGGACGTCTTCAAACTCGTAATTACGATGGACAAGACGGCAAACGTGTATACGTAACAGAAGTTCTTGCGGAGAGCGTACAATTTTTAGAGCCGCGTAATGGCGGTGGGGAGCAACGTGGTTCATTTAATCAGCAACCATCAGGAGCTGGTTTCGGTAACCAAGGCTCTAACCCATTTGGTCAATCTAGTAATCCGGGCAACTCAGGTAACACTGGTAACTCTGGATTTACAAAGAATGACGATCCATTTTCAAATGTAGGTCAACCGATCGACATTTCCGACGACGATTTACCATTCTAAATGGTATAAATCTGTTAGTTTTAACAAAGAATGGAGGGGAATAGACATGGCAGGACGCAAAGGTGGACGTGCGAAACGTCGTAAGGTGTGTTTCTTCACATCTAACGGCATCACTCGCATCGATTATAAAGATGTTGATTTATTAAAACGTTTCGTTTCTGAGCGTGGTAAAATTTTACCTCGTCGTGTAACAGGAACAAGCGCAAAATACCAACGCAAACTTACAGTTGCAATTAAACGTGCTCGTCAAATGGCACTTTTACCATATGTTGGTGAATAATAGCGTATGAAATGCACAGTAGAGTCGAACTCTACTGTGCATTTTGCTATGCTTTTCTTTTTTGAAAGAGAGGTTAGATGATGAAAAGTACGAGATTTATTACTGAGGGTGCAGCATTATTAGCTATATATGCGATTTTATTGCTTATATCTATGTATGTTCCAATTTTAGGTGCAGTTGTAACGTTTGCGCTGCCGTTACCATTTATATTATTAACAGTAAGGTATAAACTATCTAATGTACTCGTGATTTTTGTAGCGGCACTTTTTATTACAGTTGTTGTAAGTCAACCGATTAGTCTTATCAAGACGGTCATGTTTGGGTTAATAGGTGTTGTATTAGGATACATGTATAAAAAAGGAAAAAAACCAGTGGAGATATTGATAGCTGGAACACTTGCATATTTAATTGGTATTATGCTCATTTATGTTGGAAGTATAAAATTTTTCAACATAGATTTAATGAAGCAAATGCAAAATATGTTTAGTGAAAGTATGGCGCAAAGTGAAAAGATAGTAAGTGCTGCTGGTATGCCGATTAGTAAAGAACAAAAAGAGTTATTAGGACAATTTAATGATATGTTACAAACGCTATTTCCAAGTTTACTTGTAATGGTTTCATTATGTTTCTCGTGGATTACAGTTATGATATCAGGTAGTGTTTTGAGAAAATTAAAGTATGATATTACAGCTTGGCCTAAGTTTAAAGATATACAATTACCAAAGAGTATTGTTTGGTATTACGTCATATTTATTTTGCTATCAACTTTCATGAAAGTTGAACCAACATCATATTTACATATGGTATTTTCTAATCTATATGTAATCTTTGCTATGCTACTCGTATTCCAAGGATTAACATTTATCGCCTTTGTAGCGCATAGAAAAGGTTTTACGAAAGGGGTTCCTATTATTAGTTTTATTGTATGTATGTTTATTCCAATGCTGTTTCCTCTCGTGACAATCTTAGGTATAATTGATTTAGGGATTTCATTGCGTTCTAAAATGGAATGAAAAATGGAGGATAAAATAGTATTATTTATACTGTTTTAAGGTGTTTAATCTGTTTAACTAACTAGAAGTTGAGTTAGTTTTACTTTATAGGAGTTGTATACATGCCTGAATTTTATAAGAAACAGTGGTTTTTATATCCTGTTTACGTATTGGCATTTTTTGTGTTTGTGCTAATTTCGATTCTCTGTTATTTTCATTTAATTGTGGGAATGGCCGCCTTTTTTATTTTTTGTATCGTTCTTTTTTTAGTTATACGGTTTGAACTTACCTGTCAAAGGAACTTTGAAAAACATACGACAGATATGATTACAAGGGTAAAAAAAGTAAGCAATGAAGCATTCAACCAAATGCCTATTGGTATTTTGTTATACAATAAGGACTATGGGATTGATTGGGCAAATCCTTATTTATCTTCATGTTTAGGGCAACATGCACTAGCTGGGTGGCATCTGTACGATGTATCAGAAACATTACTCCTTTTTATTAAGGGAGAGACTTCCGATGATATAGTATCTTTAAATAATCGAAAGTTTCGTGTGTTTGTAAGGAAAGAAGAAAAACTAATTTATTTCTTTGATGTAACTGAGCAAACAGAAATTGAAAAGATGTATGAGGATCAGCGTACTGTTTTAGCTGTTATTTATTTAGATAACTATGATGAGGTTACACAAGGGTTAGATGATCAATTACGCACGAATATAACAAGTCTTGTGACATCACGCCTAAATGAATGGGCTGTTAAGTATGGTGCGTATTTAAAACGTGCATCTTCAGAAAGATTCTTCGTTGTACTAAATGAAAGTATTTTGGCGCAAATGGAGAAAGGGAAATTTAGTATTTTGGATCAGGTGCGTGAAGAAACGTCAAAAAGGAATATACCACTTACATTAAGCGTTGGTGTTGGATCGGGTGATTTACCTTTATCGGAGCTTGGAGCGATGGCCCAATCTGGCTTAGACCTTGCGCTGGGCCGGGGTGGAGATCAAGTAGCTATTAAACAAGCAACGGGTAAAGTTAAATTTTACGGTGGTAAGACGAATCCGGTCGAAAAGCGTACTCGTGTACGTGCTAGAGTCATTTCGCACGCATTAAAGGATTTAGTATTAGAAAGTAGCAATGTCATTATAATGGGGCATAGGGCTCCTGATATGGATGCAATTGGTGCTGCAATTGGTATTTTAAAGGTAGCTCAATTAAATGAGCGCAAAGGATATATTGTATTGGACGAAAATGATTCCGATAAGGGAATCAAGCGATTAATGGATAAGGTGAAACAAAATGAAGAGTTATGGTCTCATTTTATTTCACCAGGGCAAGCGATGGAATTTGCGAATGATGATTCATTGCTTGTTGTTGTTGATACGCATAAGCCTTCAATGATGATGGAAGAAAAACTGCTACATAAAATTGAAAATGTAGTTGTTATTGATCACCATCGCCGGGGAGAAGAGTTTATTGAAGATCCATTGCTTGTTTACATGGAACCATACGCTTCTTCAACGGCCGAACTTGTTACTGAATTACTTGAGTATCAGCCGAAAAATTTAAAAATGACAATGTTAGAAGCAACGGCATTGTTAGCGGGTATTATTGTTGATACGAAAAGTTTTACATTCCGTACCGGTGCTCGTACATTTGATGCGGCTTCTTATTTACGTTCGCACGGTGCAGACACGGTACTTGTACAAGAACTGTTAAAAGAAGATATGGGTCAGTATTTACGAGTTGCAAAAGCTATAAAAAATGCGTACATTTATAAAAATGGAATTGCGATTGCTAAAGTTGACGGTGATGAATATTATCACCAAGTACTTATTGCACAATCAGCAGACACGTTATTGACAATGACGGGTATTATTGCATCGTTTGTTATTGCGAAGCGTGGAGAAAATTTCATTGGAATTAGCGGTAGATCTTTAGGTGAAGTGAATGTACAGCTAATTATGGAGAATTTAGGCGGTGGCGGGCATTTAACGAATGCGGCCACACAGATGAAAAATGTTACGGTAGATGAAGCTGAGGAGAAGCTTCGATTTGTTATTGATGACTATTTACAGGGAGGCACACAATCATGAAAGTAATTTTTCTAAAAGACGTAAAAGGTAAAGGGAAAAAAGGAGAAGTAAAAAACGTACCAGATGGTTATGCAAATAACTTCTTACTAAAACAAGGGTTAGCTGCCGAAGCGACAAACAGCAGTATGAAAACTTTAGAAGCTCAAAAGCGTAAAGAGGAAAAAGACGCAGCAGCAGAGGTTGAGAATGCAAAAGAGTTGAAAGAAACTTTAGAGAAATTAACTGTAGAATTAAAGGCGAAATCTGGAGAAGGTGGCCGTTTATTTGGTTCTATTACAAGCAAACAAATCGTAGATGCAATGCAAAAATCGCATAAAATTAAACTTGATAAACGTAAATTTGAAATGGACGATGCAATCCGTGCATTAGGCTATACAAATGTAACAGTGAAATTGCATCCGCAAGTAACAGCAACAGTAAAAGTTCATGTTATTGAACAATAAAAATAAATTAAGCAAGGAGGATTGCGTATGAGTGATGTACTTGCTGATCGTACCCCTCCGCATAATATAGAGGCTGAGCAGGCGGTTTTAGGGGCCATATTAATTGATCAAGATGCGTTAACGTCAGCATCAGAGCTATTGGTACCTGATTCATTCTATCGAACGAAACATCAAAAGATTTTTGAAGTTATGCTTGGATTGTCTGATAAGGGAGAACCGATTGACTTAGTAATGATGACATCAGCAATGGCTGATCAAGGATTACTAGAAGAGGTTGGTGGAGTTTCTTACTTAGCAGAGTTGGCAGAAGTTGTTCCAACTGCCGCTAACGTAGAATATTACGCACGCATCATTGCTGAAAAGGCGCTTTTACGTCGTTTAATTCGAACAGCGACTCATATTGTATCGGATGGATACGAGAGAGAAGATGACGTGGACGGCCTTTTAAATGAGGCTGAGAAAAAAATATTAGAAGTATCTCATCAAACGAACGCAAAAGCATTCCAAAATATTAAAGATGTTCTTGTAGATGCTTATGATAAAATTGAACTTTTGCATAATCAAAAAGGTGAAGTTACCGGGATACCAACTGGGTTTACCGAATTAGATAAGATGACAGCTGGTTTCCAACGAAATGATTTAATCATCGTGGCAGCACGTCCATCAGTAGGGAAAACGGCATTTTCATTAAATATCGCACAAAATGTAGCGACGAAAACTGATGAAAATGTAGCGATTTTTAGTTTGGAGATGGGTGCGGATCAGCTTGTTATGCGTATGCTTTGTGCGGAAGGAAATATTGATGCACAAAGACTTCGTACCGGTTCATTAACTTCTGATGATTGGGCGAAATTAACAATGGCGATGGGTAGCCTTTCAAATGCCGGTATATATATTGATGATACACCAGGGATTAAGGTGAATGAAATTCGAGCAAAATGTCGTAGATTAAAACAAGAACAAGGTCTTGGTATGGTTTTAATTGACTACTTACAGCTTATTCAAGGAAGCGGGAAATCGGGCGAGAACCGTCAGCAGGAAGTATCTGAGATTTCGCGTACGTTAAAAGGAATTGCGCGTGAATTACAAGTACCTGTTATTGCTCTTTCACAGCTATCTCGTGGTGTTGAATCTCGTCAAGATAAGCGCCCGATGATGTCTGATATTCGTGAATCAGGAAGTATCGAGCAGGATGCTGATATTGTAGCCTTCCTATATCGTGAAGATTACTATGATCGAGAAACAGAAAATAAAAATACCATTGAAATCATTATTGCAAAGCAACGTAACGGTCCAGTAGGCTCAGTAGAGCTTGCATTCGTTAAAGAGTTTAATAAGTTCGTTAACTTAGAACGTCGCTTTGATGATGGACATGCGCCGCCCGCATAAAGGCAGTATAAAAAAGAAACACATTTCTTATAATAAGATGTGTTTCTTTTTTTTTATATGAAAGATAGGGCTTTCATAAGATGAATATGTAATTCTTACGAACGAAAACGTTTTTCGATAAAAAAATGTTCGCTTTTTGGTTGACTTCTCTTTCTGTTTTGGTACAATTATATTGTTTGAAAAGTTCGTTTGAAAATTGCGGAGGTGCTTTAATAATGTCTTCAGTAGTAGTTGTAGGAACACAATGGGGCGATGAAGGAAAAGGTAAAATTACTGACTTTCTTTCTGAGCATGCGGAAGTAGTTGCAAGATATCAAGGTGGAAATAACGCAGGACACACAATTGTTTTCGGCGGAGTTAAATATAAATTACACTTAATTCCATCTGGTATTTTCTATAAAGAGAAAATTTGTGTAATCGGAAACGGCTTAGTAGTAGATCCAAAAGCATTACTTGAAGAATTAAAATACTTACACGATCGTGGTGTAAGTACTGATAATTTACGTGTTAGTAACCGTGCGCACGTTATTTTACCTTACCACTTAAAACAAGATGAGTTAGAAGAAGCAAGTAAAGGTGATAATAAGATCGGTACAACGAAAAAAGGTATCGGTCCTGCATATATGGATAAAGCTGCTCGTATTGGTATCCGTATGGCTGATCTTTTAGACCGTGAAGCATTTAAAGAAAAGCTTGAGCGCAATTTAGTAGAGAAAAATCGTTTATTTGAAAAAATGTACGATACAGAAGGTTTCAGTGTAGAAGAAATCTTTGAAGAGTACTTCGAATACGGACAACAAATCGCACAATATGTATGCGATACATCTGTTGTATTAAATGATGCACTAGATAACAATCACCGTGTATTATTTGAAGGTGCACAAGGTGTTATGCTTGATATTGACCACGGTACGTACCCATTCGTTACATCTTCTAACCCAATTGCTGGTGGTGTAACAGTTGGAACTGGAGTTGGTCCTGCGAAAGTTACGCGCGTTGTAGGTGTATGTAAAGCATATACAAGCCGTGTAGGTGATGGCCCGTTCCCTACTGAGCTTCATGATGAAATTGGTCATCAAATTCGTGAAGTTGGTCGTGAGTATGGAACAACAACTGGTCGTCCGCGCCGCGTAGGCTGGTTCGATAGCGTTGTTGTAAGACATGCACGTCGTGTTAGTGGTTTAACAGATCTATCATTAAATTCTATCGACGTTCTAACAGGTATTCCAACTCTTAAAATTTGTGTTGCTTACAAATACAATGGCGAAGTTATCGATGAAGTTCCAGCAAACTTAAACATTTTAGCGAAATGTGAGCCTGTATACGAAGAGCTTCCAGGTTGGACAGAAGATATTACTGGTGTAAGATCATTAGACGAGCTTCCTGAAAATGCACGAAAATACGTAGAGCGTGTTTCTGAGTTAACAGGAATTCAATTATCTATGTTCTCAGTTGGACCGGATCGTAACCAAACAAATATCGTTCGTAACGTATACGAAGCTTAATTGATATTTTTTAGAAAAAACTCATGCCTGCATGAGTTTTTTCTTATCTTTTATAAAAAAATAAAAAAAGGTATTGCAAAAACAAAAGATAATATGTTATGATACATTTTGTCGTCACGAAAATATGACGTTGGTGAGTATGAGCCATTAGCTCAGTTGGTAGAGCATCTGACTTTTAATCAGAGGGTCGAAGGTTCGAATCCTTCATGGCTCACCATTTTATTTTTCGTGGCCCGTTGGTCAAGTGGTTAAGACACCGCCCTTTCACGGCGGTAACACGGGTTCGAATCCCGTACGGGTCATGTTTTTTTTATGTTCATTTTTGGTCCCGTGGTGTAGTGGTTAACATGCCTGCCTGTCACGCAGGAGATCGCCGGTTCGACCCCGGTCGGGACCGCCACTTTTGTTTATACCACCATTAGTGGTTTTATATATAGTTTTGGCTCGGTAGCTCAGTCGGTAGAGCAGAGGACTGAAAATCCTCGTGTCGGCGGTTCGATTCCGTCCCGAGCCACTCTCAGGATATTAAGTGGGCCCACTTAATATCCTTTTTATTTATGTAATTTTACAAAATTGAGTAGTTATTTTAAAATAGAATGAGGAGCCTCTAGCAGTTGAAGCTAGAGGTTTTTCTATAGATCGTATAGGATTCCGTGTAAAAGTGGATCATACATGAGTCTATGAGAATAGAGGAGAAAATACTTAAACAAAGGGTGCGGTCATATAGGGACATACTATATAAACGTCAGTGTGTTTAAGGATTATTGACCATATTTTTATAAGGAGGAAATAGACGATGATGGGAAAGAAAATTTTAGTAGTTGATGATGAAAAGCCGATTGCAGATATTTTAAAGTTTAACCTAGAAAAAGAAGGTTTTGAAATTGTAATGGCGCATGATGGTGATGAGGCAATTGAGAAAGCAAATGAAGAACAGCCAGATATGGTTTTATTAGATATTATGTTACCGGGAAAAGATGGCTTAGAGGTATGCCGTGAAATACGTAAAAGCTCAGAAATGCCAATTATTATGCTTACAGCAAAAGACTCTGAAATTGATAAAGTATTAGGGCTTGAGCTTGGAGCGGATGATTATGTAACGAAGCCATTTAGCACGAGGGAGTTGCTTGCTCGTGTGAAAGCGAATTTACGTCGCCATCAGCAGGGCGGTGCTGCAGAAAAAGAAGAAAATACTGAAATGGTTATTGGACCAATCGTTATTAATCCGAATGCTTATAGTGTGACGAAGCGTGAAGAAAGCATTGAGCTTACACATCGTGAATTTGAATTACTACATTATTTAGCGAAGCATCTAGGACAAGTTATGACACGTGAACATTTATTGCAAACAGTTTGGGGTTATGATTATTTTGGAGATGTACGTACAGTGGACGTAACAGTACGTCGTTTACGTGAAAAAATTGAAGATAATCCAAGTCATCCTACTTTAATTGTAACTAGACGTGGAGTAGGGTATTACTTGCGTGACCCAGAGCAGGAATAGTATATGAAGAAAGTTGGTTTTTTTCAATCTATTCATTTAAAATTTGTGCTTATATATATGCTATTGATATTAATAGCGATGCAAGTTATTGGCGTATATTTCGTTAGGGAATTAGAAAAAAGTCTTGTAAAAGGTTTTCAAGACTCCTTGACGCAGCAAACAAACTTACTTTCTTATAACTTGAAGCAAGAGTTTGTAAAAGAGCGCCCTAAAACAGAATCAGTAGATAAGGCTATTAAGGAATCGATTCAAAAATTTGCATCAGACCGTAAGAAAGACATTCAAGAAGTAAGTGTAATTGACGCCAATAGAAAATTGATGGCAATTTCAGACGCGTCTAAGCAAAATAAGGTAGGAAGAATGTCAACGGATAGAGCTGTACAGCGGGTAATGGTACAAAAGAAACCAGAGACAAAGATTGAGAAAGATGGACAGACAGGCCATCGAGTTCAAGTTATGATTACGCCTATTTTAAAAGAACCGGGCGGAGAGGTACTTGGCGTCATTCATATTGTTGCATCTATGGAAGATGTGTACAAACAAATGAAGGATATAAACCAAATTTTTGCAACGGGGACAGTAATTGCCTTATTAGTAACAGCTGTACTTGGAATTTTATTGGCTCAAACAATTACGAGACCAATTTCAGATATGCGAAGACAAGCAATTGAAATGGCGAAAGGAAATTATTCGCGAAAAGTAAAGGTGCATAGTCATGATGAAATTGGACAACTAGCATTATCTTTTAATAATTTATCTAAAAAATTACAACAAGCTCGTTCCTCAACGGAAAGTGAAAGACGAAAATTATCATCTGTTTTATCACATATGACAGATGGGGTAATCGCTACTGATCGAAAAGGGGATATTATTTTATTAAATGATCCTGCGGAAAAGATGTTAAATGTTTCGCGTGAAACAGCGCTAGATCAATCGGTATTAGAAGTGCTAGGGATACAAGAAGAATTTACACTGGATCATTTATATGAAGAACCCGATTCAGTTTTATTAGACTTTAGTACGAGAAATGAACCGTATATTTTACGTGCTAGTTTCTCTGTTATTCAAAAAGAAACAGGGAAGGCAAATGGTTTAATTGCTGTATTATATGATGTAACAGAGCAGGAGCGCATAGAACGAGAGCGCCGTGAGTTTGTTGCAAACGTATCTCATGAGTTAAGAACGCCGTTAACGACGATGCGTAGTTACTTAGAAGCGCTTACTGATGGAGCATGGCAAGATCCGAATATTGCACCACAATTTTTAACGGTTACACAAGAGGAAACAGAAAGAATGATCAGGCTTGTAAATGCATTGTTACAACTATCTAAACTAGATAGTACAGAACATCGTTTAATGAAGGAATTTGTCGACTTTACTGACTTCTTTAACAATGTTATCGATCGCTTTGAAATGTCTAAAGAGCAAAATGTAAGTTTCAAACGATCTTTCTCTAAGAAATCTCGATTTATTGATATGGATTCGGACAAAATTACACAAGTTTTATATAACATTATTTCCAATGCATTAAAGTATTCACCAGAAGGTGGTACAGTAACATATCGCCTACGTGATCGCGGAGAGTTATTAGAAATTAGTGTGAGTGATCAAGGAATGGGAATTCCGAAAGAAAATGTAGAGAAAATCTTTGAACGTTTTTATCGTGTGGATAAAGCGCGTTCGAGACAGATGGGTGGTACAGGCCTTGGGTTAGCTATTGCGAAAGAGATGATTGAGGCACATGGTGGCTCGATTTGGGCGAAGAGTGAAGAAGGAAAAGGGACAACTATTTATTTCACATTGCCAATGGCGGCAGATGAAGAGGACGATTGGGAATGAGCATGGAAAACTTTAAAACGATAGTTCTAATTAATTTAGTTGTCATTAGCCTATTTCTTACTTTTAACTTATGGACATATGTTCCTGATTCTACTTCCATGCAAAACACAAAATTCGTTCAAGGTAACGAAGATATAAATCCAATAAAGATTTCGGAGATTGTTCGCCCATCTTCTGTCATTATTCATAAAGAGAAAAATCATTATGTGAGCGAAAATAAGGAAAATGTGGATTCAATTTATAAAATTCTTGAAAATGGAGAATTACATGATTTTAGGGAGATAACAGGGTCAGTTCCTAAAGGTGATTTTCTTTCTTATGTACACGGAGAAGAAAAAATTGAATTTGTTTTTCCTACAAATATCCCACTGGATACGATTAAAAGTATGTTTAATATTAAAGATAAAAACATAGAAAGTAACAGAAGTTTTAATCGTATTATAATTGACCCTTCTCGAAGTAAGGATCAAGAAATTAAAGTTAATTTTGTTTCCTATGATACTTCTCGTAAAATATATCAAGCGACATTGACTGGTGCTTACGTAAAGGATATTTTAAATGCTCAAAATCAACTTATAACAGTGGCAAGACCATATTTTGAATATCAAATAAATGATACGAAAAAACTTTTTTTACCAGATGGGATTACGGAATTAAGTAAGGTAGAGTATATTACATCTAAACTAGAAGTGGATACGTTTAAAAATGCTTTATTTAGTGATCCACGTTATTTAAGTCCTATTTCTGAGAAAACAAAGGAAACATTTACGGATGGTATCCGTTCTATGGAAATTGATAAGTCGAATGCAATGTTGAAATATAAAAACTCCGCTGTACATAGCGATAAAACTACAGATAATGCAATAGTTTTACAAAAAAGTTTTGACTTTGTAAGTGGGCATAGTGGCACTTTAAAGTTTTATCGTTTTGATTACATTAGTAAGGGGAAAACTTCATTCCGTTTATATGAAGGCGGCTTGCCTGTATTTAATGCAGATGGAATCGCTGAATTAAAACAAGCGTGGGGTTCAGGTGAAGTCATGCAGTATGAAAGACCTCTTTATGATTTAAGTTTCAGTTTACCGAATAAACAACCAACAACTTCTCTTGTATCAGGTCATACGGTGATGACATCATTAGAAAATAATCCGGAAATTGACAAAAATTCAATTCAGGATGTTGGGATTGGTTATAAATTATCATTGGAACCTTCCATCAACGCAGGGAAAATGGGTATTTTACAGCCGATATGGTATGTAAAATATGATGAAGAAGGTAAGCAACAAATATTTGAGTGGAGTGAGGGGGGACTAAATGGATTGGGATCGAATTAAAACGATATTTATTGTGACCTTTTTTGTTTTAGACCTCTTTCTTATTTTTCAATTCATTCAAAAGCAAGGTAGTAATCAATTGGAGCTTGTGGCGGAAACAAAGATCGATCAACAATTAAAAGCTGAAAAAATTACTATGGGGAATTTTCCTAAAGAACCGAAAAAAGAGTCACTTATAATGGCGAAAAATAAGGTTTTCAAAGAAGAGGATGTGCAATCTTTAAAAAATCAAACGGCACACTTGCAAGACGAATATCAAATAGAGAGTAAATTAAAAGAGCCTTTTTTAAATACGAAATCATTGTCAAAAGATAAGTATAATGACTTTTTGAAAAATTATGTGCTAGATGGGCAAAAATATGAGTTTGGAGCAATAAAGGACTCAAAAATTTACTTCTTTCAAAAGTATAAAGATAAACCAATTTTCTACAATGATCGTGCGATGATCGTTGTGGATTTAAATGAAAAGAATGAGCTTGTTTCGTATACACAAACGATGTTAACGGATTTAAAGGAAATGGGCGAAAGTGAAAAAACAAAAGAGCAAGAAATCATTACTGCTCAAACGGCGTTAGTAAATTTATATTTAAAAAATAAAATTGCAGACAATACGCATGTGAAAGAGGCGCAGGTCGGATATGCGACTCTTGCAGAGTCTTCTTCTAATATACAAGTGCTTGCCCCAACATGGAACTTAAAGACAGAGCAAAAAAAGGACTTTTTTGTGAATGCAATCGAAGGACAAGTCATGGAATTAGGCGAAAATCAAGTGCCTGAAGAATATAATGGAGTGAGAAAGAATGAGCATGCAGTTTAGTGTACTTGCGAGTGGAAGTACAGGGAATATGTTATATGTAGGAACGGATGAAAAAAAATTGCTCGTCGATGCGGGTTTAAGTGGTAAAGCTACAGAGGCTTTGTTTAAACAAGCTGAACTGAATATAAATGACATATCAGGTATTCTTGTAACACATGAGCATAGTGATCATATTAAAGGGTTAGGTGTATTGGCACGTAAATATGATTTACCTGTTTATGCAAACGAGAAAACATGGAATGCGATGGAACACTTAATAGGCAATATCCCAACTGATCAAAAATTTATTTTCTCAGTTGGGGATGTGAAATCATTTGGCGATATTGAAGTTGAATCATTTGGTGTTTCTCATGATGCAGCAGAGCCGATGTTTTACGCTTTTCATAATAATAATAGAAAGTTAGCTCTTATTACAGATACTGGCTACGTAAGTGATCGTATGAAGGGTGTTATTAAGGGAGCGAATGCTTTCGTATTTGAAAGTAATCATGATGTTGAAATGCTTCGTATGGGACGATATCCATGGAGCATTAAACGACGTATATTAAGTGATGTAGGTCACGTTTGTAATGAGGACGCCGCATTAGCGATGGCGGATGTTATTACAGACGAGACAAAACATATTTATTTAGCACATTTAAGCTTAGATAATAACATGAAAGAATTAGCGCGTATGTCTGTATCACAAGTGTTAGAAGAAAAAGGTTTTGGCGTTGGAGAATCTTTTGAAATACATGATACAGACCCGAAAATGCCTACGAAAATTCAATACGTATAATTCTTCATTTTAGTAAACAATAAAGGTGAATATAGTTGTTTTTAGGAAGATAGGTGAACAAATATGTCCTTTATTGATGAAGAAAAATATCGTATAAAACGTGCGGGTAAAAAGAAGCATAAAGGTATTGTAGTTTCTAGCATAGCGGGAACAATTGTAGGGGCTTCATTATTCGCATTTGGAGCCCCTTTATTTTCGAAT
The DNA here is from genome assembly GCF_000633475.1 of Bacillus sp. H1a. Lineage (NCBI taxonomy): Bacteria > Bacillati > Bacillota > Bacilli > Caryophanales > Bacillaceae > Bacillus > Bacillus sp. H1a. The sequence goes on from NZ_AYMH01000001.1 coordinate 35,817, forward strand.
CATGCAGGTACGCTTCCACAAGCTGAAGCAAGTGGAAAAAATATGGCTCAAGCTCAAGCTGGAAATGTTCCAGCTAAACAGATTAGCTTTGTAGATGCTGTTGATCGTGCGTCTGAAGCAGTTGTTGGTGTTATTAATATTCAGCGAGATGATTTTTCAGAGGCGGATTCAGAAGCGGGTACAGGCTCTGGTGTGATTTATAAGAGGACAGATGGACATGCTTACATCGTAACAAATAACCACGTTGTTGCTGGAGCGAATCGTATTGAAGTGAGCCTGAGTGACGGTAAGAAGGTTCAGGGTAAAGTATTAGGAACCGATGTAGTCACAGATTTAGCAGTACTAGAAATAGATGCGAAGTATGTGAAAAAAGTGATTGAAATTGGCGACTCTAATACTGTTCGTAGAGGAGAGCCGGTTATTGCGATTGGAAATCCACTAGGATTACAATTTTCTGGGACCGTCACACAAGGTATTATTTCGGCTAACGAGCGTATTGTTCCTGTAGATTTAAATCAAGATGGACATTACGATTGGCAAGTAGAAGTATTGCAAACAGATGCGGCAATTAATCCAGGTAATAGTGGTGGTGCACTTGTAAATGCAGCAGGACAATTAATTGGCATTAACTCAATGAAAATTGCAGCAAAAGAAGTAGAAGGAATTGGACTAGCTATTCCAATTACGAGAGCCGTCCCTGTTATGAATGAACTTGAGAAATACGGTAAAGTAAAAAGACCTTATGTTGGAATTGAACTAAGATCATTAAACGAGATTCCGAATTATTATTGGTCAAAAACGTTACATTTACCAGACAACGTAACGGAAGGGGTTTGCATTTTAGATGTGAAAAGTCCTTCGCCAGGTACGGATGCTGGCTTGCGAGAACATGACGTTATTGTGGCGGTAGATGGAAAACCGGTGCAAGATATTATTGGGTTCCGCACGGCCTTATATAATAAAAAAATTAACGATAAAATGACTCTTACGTTTTATCGTGGTACAAAACGAGCGACAACAACGGTGAAATTAGGCATTCAAAAGTATTAAAAACAGGAGGCCCTACCTCCTGTTTTCTATTGTAGAAAAGTGAGGTGAGGAATATGAATTTACCTTGTTGTTTAGAACATGTTGAATTAGCGCTAGATATCATTGTGGATGAGTGTGAAGTTGCGCCAGTTATTAACAATGTGGATAACTCTGAAAAAGAGAAGAAAACATGTGAATTTTGTCAAAATGAGGCGACATATGTTGTATCGAACACAGATTCTCACACAATATGTGGGTAACATTTGTGGATATGTGGATAAGTTATGTGGATAACGTGTTTGTAAGGTGGGGAATAAATGTGAATATCTCGATTATTTCAATCGGAAAATTAAAAGAAAAATACTTAAAACAAGGTATAGCAGAATACTTAAAACGATTATCTTCTTATGCAAAAGTAGAAGTAATTGAATTACCAGATGAAAAGGCACCAGAAAATTTAAGTGAAGCAGAAATGTTAATTGTAAAAGAAAAAGAAGGTATACGTATACTGGATAAAATTTCTGATGATACGCATGTCATTGCGCTAGCTATAGAAGGAAAACAAAAATCATCAGAAGAGTTTGCAGCAAGTCTAGATCGCCTTGCAACATACGGAAAGAGTAAAGTAGCGTTTGTAATTGGTGGATCACTTGGGCTTAGCTCAGAAGTAATGAAGCGTTCAAACGAATCTCTTTCTTTCTCAAAGATGACATTACCACATCAATTAATGCGTCTAGTATTGCTTGAGCAAGTATATAGGGCGTTTCGGATTAATCGCGGTGAACCGTATCATAAGTAAGTGAGGTATTCTATGTAAAACAAGGGTAAGAAAAGAATACAGGAGAAAATCGAAAATGGCAGGTTGGTCTTGATTTTCACTGATATTATCATGTTTATTTTATTATGCCTATAATTGGAGGCTATATGAATGTTAAGTGATCAGACGAGATATTCTAGGCTCGCGAATATAACAAAAATAATAAATACAAAATTAGAACTACGTGAAGTATTGCAGCGTGTAACAATGGCGATATCAGAGGAGATTGTTCAATGCAACGCTGTTGGAATTTATTTACCCCAGGAAGATGGAACATTTAGAGGGTTTGCAGGAAAACCAGAGACCATAAATGGCGTAACGCTCGATACTCAGGTAATTGATCCTGAAATAGACTTACTGACAAAAGAAGTTATTGAAACCCAAAAAACCATCTATATCCCTGATACCTCAAAGGATAATCGGCCGGATCCGAGACCAGTTGATGCGTTCAAAATTAAGTCCTTATTAGTCCTGCCTATCTCATTTGGGCAAGAGTTATTTGGTCTGGTTTTTTTATTTGATTATGGAACTCCAATGAACTTAACAGATTCAGAAATTCAAAGTGTTGAAGCTTATGTAAATATGGCTGCGGTCGCAATTCAAAACGCAAATAATTTAACACAAAAGGAAAACCTTATTGCCGAGAAGCAGCTGTTACTAAATGTTACCCGTGATTTATCAATGTGTTCCTCGATACAGGAGAGTTTTGATAAATGTTTTTTTTACTTAGGACAGATTTTAGAGAGTAAAAACATGGCTGCCCACCTTTTAGACCCGCTAGACAAAACAACGATTAAAACAACGAAGTTAAGCAAGGACTGTGATTGGACAGAAGCGGATTGGATGGAGAAAAGCTATGAAGCCAAGATCCAAGAGGTTATTCAAACAAAAAATATAGATAGTAAGGGTCTACTGATGATTCCATTGGTTTCAATGGGAGAAGTATTAGGGATAATCGTCGTTGGCAAAGAGGGAAAAGCTCACAATTACGATAATTCCCAGATTCAACTGGCAAAATCTATCGTTGATGCCACAGCTCCTACGTTTTCAAACTTGTTATATATGGATCAACTTGAAAGCATGGTGGAAGAGCGAACGAGAGAACTAGCTGCTGCTAATGAAAAAGTTACAAGTGTGATTGAAAGTATTACGGATGGATTCTTTACTTTGAATAATAAATGGGAATTTACGTACGTAAATAAGCATCAATATTTTCCACAAAGAAAAACAGCAAAAGATGTATTAGGCAAGAATGTATGGGAGGTTTTCCTGAGTAGCGTCGACACAGTTATGTATAAGGAATTTCATCGTGCAATGTCAGAGCGAACAACAGTTCATTTCGAATTTTTTTCTACCTCTGATGAATATTGGCACGAAGTTATTGCATACCCGTATGATGATGGTATTTGTTGTATTTTTAAAAACATAACGGAAAAAAAGCAATATGAGCAGGAATTGAAAAGGTTATCCAACATAGATTTAATAGGGCAAATGGCAGCAGGTATCAGCCATGAGATTAGAAATCCAATGACAACAGTACGAGGATTTTTGCAGTTATTAAAAGAAGAGAACACCTATGAGAAACATAATAAGTACTTTAATTTAATGATTGAAGAACTTGACCGTTCTAATTCTATTATTACTGAATTTCTCTCAATAGGTAATACAAGGAAATCGGATTTGCAGATGTTAGATTTAAATTCAATTATCCACGATATTATTCCTTTAATAAAGATTGATATGTATAATCAAAATAAATATATTCAAGTCGATACAAATGACATTCCGGAATTACTTTTAAACCGTAATGAGATACGACAATTATTACTAAACCTATACCGTAATGGCTTAGAAGCGATGAGCACAGAGAAAGTTCTAACCATTAGCACCTACAAGGAAGGTCAAAATTGTGCGGTGCTTGCAGTACAGGATCAAGGAAAAGGTATCAAGCCTGAAGTATTAGAGAAACTGGGTACTCCATTTTACACGACCAAAGATAATGGAACTGGATTGGGATTAGGCATATGTTATGCCATTGCTGCCCGTCATAATGCAAAAATAGAAATTCAAACAGGATCGGAAGGCACTACCTTTTTTGTTAAATTTAATTATGAAAATAATAAAAAATAACTCTATTTAGATTAGTTACGGTGAACCGTATCATAAATAGTGAGTAGTAATCGGAAATTAATCATGCCTTGTGTATTAACATAAAGTATTATTGGCTGTATATTGAATAAAAAATATAATCAAGAAAAAAGCACTTATCTTTACAAGATAGAGTGCTTTTTTATATGCATTTTATTATTTTAGATTTAACCGATATGTAATGAAGATGTACAATAAATATGGGGATATGCAAGTGCCTGGTGAAATCAAGTATACTCAATATAGGAGAAAAGAAGTATTAGATATACTTAGGGGGGCTTAACATATTTAAGAGAGATATGAAAAAAATATTGATATCATTACTAAAAAATCCATTAGTAATAATCGTATACTGGATTTTTTGTTATGAGTTAGCTTTATTATGTATGTATGGAAGAATCAATAATAATATTTATATTTGGTTATTATCTATAGCATTTTTAATACTTATCATTATATTTACTACAATTAAAGTTATAAAAAATAGGGAACGTGAATCGTCCAAGTTATTAAATGTAAAGGGATGGAAATACATTTCCGTTATCATCCTTATCTTTATAACGTCTTTTTATGGGATGAAAATTTATAAAAGTGCAACGAATTATGGTGGTAAACTAGCATGGTTTATAGAAAGCGTAAAAAACGAAAGATCAGTTAAACTTGAGCGTGATAATATATATAAGTATGGTGTAGAGGGTATTTTTGAAGATATAAATAAGAAATATACTTTGCCAAAGAAGTTATATATGTCGGATGATTTTACTTTGGAATTTAAATCAGATGGAACAATTATATCATTTGATACTTTTCTTTATGGAAAAAATGCTGCTGGAAAAGAGGAAAGCTACTTAATATCTTATAATAAAAGTAAATCAAAAAATATTTTTGTAGGATTAAATGGGTATGTTAACGCTGATTATAATGAAGATAAATTAGTAAAACCTTTAATTAAAACAGTTCAAGCTATTCCAGTTAAACAAACTGTCAGTAAGTGGAATGAAGATAAGTATGGGCTGGTTTATTATGGGAAAAGGAACTGGGGTTACAATACAGAAGGAATTATCAATATTAATAAAGATGGGAAATTAGAGAAGCTTGAAGAAGCAAAATCCGAAATAATTGGATATACGGTATCTATATTTATCCCTGGAAAAGAGAAAGAGATAGTACCTGCTAGATATAATTTACTAGGTGACCCAAATTGGAGTAAGGAAAGTAGTTCTAAAAAGAAAAAGAAGGATTTAACTAATAATAATGAGCAATTTTACTTTTCAAAAGAAGTGGGTTATAAACTAGATGTTACAGATAAAGCATTAGGGAGTACCTTTTATTCACTAAGCAAGACAATAGATGGTGGGGAAACATGGGCAGTTATAAATGAAGACCCATTCAATGAAGCAGTTGGTGGTGCATCAGGAATCATCTTTTTTAATGAGAAGCTCGGATTTTTAAGGGCAGCTAGACCCTCTGGCACTGAAGGAGGACTATACCGTACAGATGATGGGGGGATAACTTTTAAAAAGGTGAGCTATATAAATCATGAAGTGAAGCTAGAGAGTGGACAATTAATAACCCCTTTTGATTTTCCTAATATGCCTTATGAGAAGGATGGGGTTTTTAACATGCTAGTTGGGCAAGGAGCAGATGGAGACTATAATGGTAATAGTAGTATACTTTATCAATCCAAGAATCAAGGTGAAACATGGGAGTATGTAAAAGAAGTTAAAGGTAATTAATAGTGGGAAAGACCATTGGATAAAAATTACCGATGGTCTTTTAAATGTTAAGAGGTTGTAGTAAATAAAGGAGTCCTATGTAGATTTCCTAAAATAAGTATGTTTCTATTTCTAAAAAAGTATGCTGTAATATGAAGAGGAAAAAATTATAAGTAGTCAGAGAAGTGAGGAATTGAAGGTGAAGAAGTTTAAGAAGTTTTACTTGGAGATTACAAGTGTATGTAATCTTGCATGCAGCTTTTGTCCGCCGACGGAAAGGCAGAAGCAATTCATTTCTGTGGAGGATTTTGCTAAAAGATTAGATCAAATTAAACCTCACACAGACTACATTTATTTGCACGTGAAGGGGGAGCCATTACTCCATCCGAAAATAGATCAATTATTAGATTTAAGCCATGAAAAGGGGTTTAAAGTTAATATTACAACGAATGGAACGTTAATTAATAAGAGAAGACATAGATTGTTAAATAAACCTGCATTAAGACAAATGAATTTTTCGCTGCACAGTTTTGATGGACACCCGGGATCGCAAGATAAAGAGGGCTATGTAAGGAGCATACTTTCTTTCATTAGAGAGGCGACAAGTCAATCGGATTTAATTGTTTCGCTAAGATTATGGAATTTAACTCAGGACAACAAAACGAATCTTGAAATTCAGCGGAATAGAGAGTTATTATCTATTATCGAAAAAGAATTTGATCTTTCTTATAAAATTGAAGAGAAGCTTACACCAGGAAAAGGTATAAAAATTGCGGAACGTGTATTTATTAATCAAGATTATGAATTCCAGTGGCCAGCATTACATGAAGAAGAGGATGATGGAAAAGGTTTCTGTCATGGCTTACGTAATCAGGCTGGAATTTTAGCGAACGGAACTGTTATTCCTTGTTGTTTAGATGGTGAGGGGATTATTAATCTTGGTAATATTAATAATGATTCATTCTCTAATATTATTGAGGGCGATAGAGCAAAAAATATTGTAGATGGATTTTCAAAAAGGGTTGCGGTAGAAGAATTATGTAGAAAGTGCGGATACCGCAAAAGATTTGGAAAGTAGATATAGAATAAGCCCTCATAAAGTGAGGGCTTATTTTTATCCCGCAAAATCCCGATTGGTGTGGGCTAATAATCAGCGGGGGATGGACAAAACCCTACTGATTAAAGTTTCACTTTATTCCTGATAAGAACGTTCTAATTCATCAATTAATGAACCGACATAAGAAACAGCTTTACGGATTGCATCTGGTTTTGACATGTCTACTCCAGCGCGTTTCATTAATTCGAGTGGTTTCATTGTACCACCTGCACGAAGCACATTGAGCCAGCGATCAACAGCAGGCTGTCCCTCTTCCTTAATCATTTGGGCTACAGCGGTAGATGCAGTTAGGCCTGCTGAATATGTGTAAGAATATAAGCCCATATAATAGTGAGGTTGACGCATCCATGTTAAACCGGCGCCTTCATCAATTTCTACTGAATCTCCCCAGAATGTAGAAAGGACATTCGTTTTTATCTCAGTTAAAGTTGTAGCAGTAAGCGCTTGCCCTTCTTCTGCCAAGGAATATACTCTGCGTTGATATTCACCCTCAAGTAAATGAGTAACAAAGTTATGATAATATGTGCCGAGTAGTTGCAAAATGATCCATCTACGCATTCTCTTATCTTCATTTGTCGCGAGTAGATGCTGTGCTAATAGCAATTCATTCATTGTTGAAGGTGCTTCCACAAAGTACATAGATGGACGTACGTTCATAATACGCTGATTTTTATTTGCTAAATAAAAATGACCAGCATGTCCAAATTCGTGAGCTAATGTAAAACATCCGCGCATCGTATTTTGCCATGTAATTAAAATATAAGGGTGAGAACCGTATGGGCTAGAGCAGAAGGCACCTGTTGATTTTCCAACGTTATCTGCAAGGTCTACCCATCTTTCTTTAAACCCCTTTTCGATAATAGCATTATATTCCTCTCCTAATACTTTTAAAGACTCTTGAATTAGTTTACCAGCTTCTTCGTATGTGATTGTCGGATTAAATTCAGGATCTAAAGGTGCGTGTAAGTCACAGAAAAGCATTTGATCAAGCCCTAATACTTTCTTTTTTAAATCTGCAAAACGGCGCATATGAGGCGCTAATTCGTTATAAATAATATCTAGTTGGTTGTTATACATTTCAAGTGGAACTTTTTGAGACTCTAAAAGCATATGAGTAACGGATTCATATTTGCGTAAGCGAGAAAGTGTCACTTGTTTTTTTACTTCAGTAGCATATGTTGTTGCAACTGTATTTTTATAGCGTTTCAATGTGGAAACAAATGATGAATATGCTTCTCTACGTATATATGCGCTTGGAGAAAATTCATATTTGCTTTCAAATAATGCAAATGATACAGGCAAATCATTTCCTTGTTCGTCCTGTATAGGAGTGAAATCCATATCCGCCAATTTAGTCATGCCGTAAATTTTGTAGGGGGAACTATGAACTTCGCCGAGTGCAGCAAGGGCCTCCTCTGTTTCAGGTGAGAGAGTATGCTGTCTCTTTTTGAGTACTTCTAATAATGATTTACGGAAAGGTTCGAGTTTTGTTTCCTCAGTTAAATATTTTTCAATCGCTCCTTCTCCAAATGAAAGAATTTCGTTATGAATAAAGGATCGTGCGGTATGCAATTTCGCTCCTAGAGCTGAAATTTTGGAAGAGTTCGCTTGAATAACTGGATCTGTACGATCAGTAGATTCTTTTAAATTTGCATATGTGCTGAGTTTTGTTAACTTCATTAAAAGCTCTTCTTCTAAAAGTAGGCAATTTAATAAAGTGGTGGGATTAGTATGTAATTGTCCTTTAAATGCATCGAGTCCTTTTATATCATTTTCTAATCCATTTAATGCAGTGTGCCACTCATTATCAGACTTATACAAATCAGAAAGATCCCATATTAGTTCAGTAGGAACTTCTTCGCGAATAGGGCGTTTCTCAATTACATCTTTCATTTAATGTATCCCCCTTATTTTAAGTATTTAAAAACATGATACTAGAAAATTCAGTTAAATAAAAATATTTAAAGGTTTTATACATAAAAAAAGGACAGGCATAAAAATGCTTGTCCTTCGAGTTAAATTTAAGAATTAATATACTTTGTCACCGTTGAAAATAGAGTTTTTCACGACAACATAATCTACAGTACGAATTGAGTCTAATTTTGTTCCACCAGCATAAGAGATAGAAGATTGAAGATCTTGTTCCATTTCGATTAAAGTGTCTTCTAAAGAACCTTTATGCTCAACGAACATTTTCTTACCTTCAACGTTTTTCTTCTCACCTTTTTGGAATTCAGAAGCTGAGCCGAAGTACTCTTTATAAAGTTCTCCATCCTTTTCAACTGTTTCCCCTGGAGACTCTTCATGACCAGCGAATAGAGAACCGATCATAACCATAGTCGCCCCAAATCGAATAGATTTAGCTACGTCGCCATGCGTACGAATACCGCCGTCAGCAATGATTGGCTTACTTGCAGCTTTTGCACACCAACGAAGTGCAGCTAGCTGCCAACCACCAGTTCCAAATCCTGTTTTAATTTTGGTAATACAAACTTTACCAGGTCCAATACCAACTTTTGTTGCGTCAGCACCAGCGTTTTCTAATTCTCTTACCGCTTCTGGAGTTCCAACGTTTCCAGCGATAACGAAGCTTTCTGGTAAATGTTTTTTAATATGTTGAATCATGTTGATCACAGCATTAGAATGGCCGTGCGCGATATCGATTGTAATGTATTCAGGTGAAAGTTGCTCAGCGGCTAATTGTTGTACGAATTCATACTCGTCTTCTTTAACACCAACGCTGATTGAAGCAATTAATCCACGTGATTGCATATCTCTAATGAATGAGATTCGTTTCTCTGGTTGGAAACGATGCATGATGTAGAAGTAATTATTTTCGGCTAAATAAGTTGCGATTCTTTCATCAATAATCGTTTGCATATTTGCAGGTACGACAGGTAATTTAAATTTATGTTTTCCTAAAGTGACAGTTGTATCACATTCAGATCGGCTATTTACAATGCATTTTGCAGGAATTAATTGAATATCTTCATAGTCAAATACGTTTTCCATCATCCACACCCCTAAAACACGAATATTTTACTAAGTTTGTTTAAAAATGTTCGTCCAAATGATAATTTACAGTATTTTTAGTAATAAGTCAAAGGTTTTAATGTTTAATTTGAAAAATTAAAGTTTATTTAATAGTTATTGGATTTATATGGTTATAATGTATTTTAATATGTAAGGATTTAATGTAGAATTATATATGGGAAATAATAGATAAATATATTGATTTAGGGGAGATTTTATGGGGCGTTTAGTATATATGGATTGGCTACGTGTAGTAGCGACAATTGCGGTCGTTACAATTCACGTTGCTGCTGGTTATGTTTCTATGTTAGATTCAAATAACGTGTCGCGTTGGTTGGCTGGTAATTTTTACGATTCACTTTCGCGTGCTAGTGTTCCAATTTTTGTAATGATTAGTGGAGCCTTATTATTAAAGGGAACAAAAGATATTTCTATTGGGGAATTTTTAAAGAAACGTGCAAGTAAAGTGATCATACCTTTTATAGGTTGGAGTGCTATATTTTACATATATGGAGCGTGCGTAGGATATTTTCCCGCTTCTTTAAAGCAAGGGATAAAGTACTTTTTAACAAATAGTATCGGGTTACATCTATGGTTCCTATACATGATTGTAGGAATATATTTAATCACACCTTTACTGAAAGTATTTGTGAAAAATGCTAAGAAGCGAGAGATAGAATATTTTTTAATTTTGTGGTTATACGCATCTGTTATAGTCAAACTAGTAAATTATTATTATCCTATCAACTTTAATATCGAACTATTTTACGTTACAAATTATGTAGGATATTTTCTACTTGGTTATTACTTATCGAATTATGATATTGCGAAAAAATGGAGGAACATTTCTTATATTGGGGGGCTTGTAGGATTTATTGGTACGTTCTTTATTACATACCATTATACAGTCAAAGCTAATGGACAGCTGGATCAATATTGGTATGAATATTTTGCTCCAGGTGTTGTACTTATGGCAATTGGACTATTTGTATTTTTCAGGTATACGTTCCAAAATTCCGACAGACAATTACCATTTTTATTACGTGGCATAAACCAAGCAAGTCTTGGAATTTATATTCTTCACTTTTTCTTATTAAATAATTATCTATACATAGTCATTCCAAAGGTGAATGCACATGTACATGCAATATTGGCAATACCTATCAATGTAATTATTACACTTGTCCTTAGTATGGTAATAACTTTAGTATTGCAAAGAATACCGGTTGTAAAGAGACTAGTTCCGTAAAGATATTTCTTCTACAAAAATATATTGTTTAGGTGGGCAGACTTATTATTAAGGCTGCCCTTTATTATGTTGTTTCAAAAAAAAATATAAAGAATTATACTTAGAATAAGTTGGTACTTTAATGAACTATAAAAATTGGGTTAATATATTATTTTAGTATAATTGAACGTAGGATATAAAAAATATAATTATTAAATACATAATAAAAATGAGGTTATTACATGAGTAAAAAAAGTTTTGCGGATTATACATTAAGTAAAGAAATTGTAAGAGCACTTACTGGTTTAGGGTATGAGAATCCAACGGAAGTGCAAGTAGAGGTTATTCCAGTTGCCTTGCAAAAGAAGGACCTTGTTGTGAAGTCGCAGACTGGAAGTGGAAAAACAGCTTCATTCGGTATACCACTTTGTGAAATGGTGGAGTGGGAAGAGAATAAGCCACAAGCGTTAGTTTTAACACCAACGAGAGAACTTGCAGTGCAAGTAAAAGAAGATATTACGAATATAGGCCGCTTCAAAAGAATTAAGGCTGCTGCGGTTTATGGTAAATCTCCATTTGCACGTCAAAAATTAGAGTTAAAGCAAAAGACACATATTGTAGTTGGGACCCCTGGACGTGTGTTAGATCATATTGAAAAAGGTACTCTTTCTTTAGAGCGCCTAAAGTACTTGGTTATTGATGAAGCAGATGAAATGCTAAATATGGGTTTTATCGATCAAGTAGAGGCAATTATTGACGAATTACCTACAAAGCGAATGACAATGCTATTTTCAGCAACGCTCCCAGAAGATGTTGAAAAGTTATCTCGTACATATATGGATTCACCAACTCATATTGAAATTAAGGCTGCTGGGATTACAACAGACAAAATTGAGCATACCCTTTTTGAGGTAAGAGAAGAGGAGAAGCTTTCACTTCTTAAAGATGTAACAACGATTGAGAATCCAGATAGTTGTATTATTTTTTGCCGTACACAAGAAAACGTGGATCACGTATTTAGACAATTAAAACGTGTTAATTATCCTTGCGACAAAATACATGGTGGTATGGTACAAGAAGATCGTTTTGAAGTTATGGACGATTTTAGAAAAGGGAAGTTCCGTTATTTAGTGGCAACAGATGTAGCTGCGAGAGGGATTGATATTGATAATATTACACATGTTATTAATTATGATATTCCATTAGAAAAAGAAAGTTATGTACATCGTACTGGAAGAACGGGACGAGCTGGTAATAATGGAAAAGCTATTACATTCATAACACCGTATGAAAATAGGTTTTTAGAAGAGATTGAGGCGTACATCGGCTTTGAAATTCAAAGGGCACATGCACCTTCAAAAGAAGAAGTTATGAAAGGGAAAGGTGTATTTGAGGAGAAAATACATGCTAAACCAATTATAAAGAAAGAAAAAAATGCAGACCTAAATAAAGGGATTATGAAACTGTACTTTAATGGCGGGAAGAAAAAGAAAATTAGGGCGGTAGATTTCGTCGGTACAATTGCTAAAATTAAAGGTGTTACAGCTGAAGATATAGGCATCATTACAATACAAGACAATTTTTCTTACGTTGAAATATTAAATGGAAAAGGACCGCTTGTATTAAAGGTCATGAAAAATACAACGATTAAAGGTAAACAATTAAAGGTTCATGAAGCAATTAAGTAAACAAAAAACTATCCACTCTAACAGGTGGATAGTTTTTTGTTTCGCCTGAAAGAAAGGGGCATAGGATAGCGGAGTATTTGAGGGGAATTGGATATCTATATTCATTCACTCCAATGATGAATCATAGAACTTGCACGTGAAATTTTAAAACAGAGGGTAGAGGTAAATCTAAATAAAAGAAAAAGGGATAAATAGGAAAATGAAGAACGTTTATATGTAAGTCTGAATTTTTAGATGAAAATAGAGCGGGGGAAGAAAGATGATTCAATTTCCAAAAGCAGATGCCGAACAATTTTTTAGATCGTATCGTATTGGTAAGTTCACAGTCAGTGAAGATGAAGGAAGATTAATTTTTAGTACAAACTTAAATGGTCATTCTAATTTATGGGCGATGGATTTACCAAATTTATCCCCTTATCCGTTAACATATTGTAATCAATCAAGCAATTTTATTAAAGTGGATCCTTTAAATCGATTTATTTTAGCTGGATTTGATAAAGATGGTGATGAAAATTATCATATTTATGCATTAAAACCAGAGGGTGGAAAATTGCTTGAATTGATTCCGGCAGGAGAGAAAGAAAAGGATTATTATGTACATTTAACAGAGGATGGAGAACGATTATATTATGTTACAAGTAAAGATAACCTAAGGTTCTTTAATTCACGTTGTTATAATTTGCGTACAAAAGAAGATATTCTCCTTTGCACGGGCGTAGAGACACCTACATATTTGAGTGCAGTGAGTCCAAATGAATCAAGTTTTATTGTCTTAAAGTCGTATGGAAATACATATAATGTAGGATATGTGAAAAAGGGAGAGGAACTTATTTGTATGGTACCTTCCAGCGAAAAAGAACATATTATAACTTCCATTTGCTATATCGATGAAAATACGGTGATTTTTGTTACAAATTATGAAGAAGAGTTTTCTTATGTGGCTTCTTTTGATTTGGATAAACAGGAATTCAAACCAATCTGTAAAATAGAAAATGAGGATGTATCCACTATAAAATGGCATGCAGAAACGAAAACTGGTTACATCGTTACGGCGAAAGGGGTTGAAGATAGGCTATATAGATTTGTATGGGATACAAAGGAATTAATTCTATTAGATACTCCAGTAGATACGATAAAACAAATAGATATTACCAAATCTAGAAATTTATATTTATTAGGTGAAAGTGCAACGAAAACAGCGAACATTTATTGTAAGAAAAATGAAGGTACAGAGTGGGAGATGTTGACAAAAAACTATGTTATTGGTCTACATGAATCTTCTTTTGTTGAACCGGATGTTATAACATATTCTTCATTTGATGGATTAAATATAGAGGCATTATTATTTCGAGCGAAGGAAGAGGTACAAAACGGATATACAATATTTTGGCCCCATGGTGGTCCACAATGGGCTGAGATAAAGGACTTTACTGCATTGTTTCAATATTTATTAAGACAAGGATATAATATTTTCGCACCAAATTTTAGAGGAAGTACGAGATATGGTTCAACATTTACGAAAATGATCGAGGGTGATTGGGGAGAGGCTCCACGCTTAGATTGTGTAGCAGGAATAGAGTGGTTGTTTGAACAAGGTATTTCAACTGCAGATAAATTATTTGTTATGGGTGGAAGTTATGGTGGGTATATGACCCTATTACTTTATGGGCGCCATTCAGAATATTTTCGGGCGGCCATTGATCTTTTTGGACCTAGTAGTTTATTTAGCTTTATTGATTCCATGCCAGAAGAATGGAAGCCAATTGCTGTTAGTTTCATCGGTGATGTTGAGAAAGATAAAGATAAGCTTATGAAAGATTCACCAATCACATATTTAAATCAAATGAAAAAGCCACTTCTTATCATTCAGGGAGCAAATGACCCTCGAGTTGTAAAGACAGAATCGGATCAAATTTTTCGAGCACTTCAAGAAAAAGAAGTAGATGTAGAATACATTGTACTCGAAGATGAAGGACATGGATTTTCAAAGAAAGAAAATGAAATATATGTATATCGTTGCATAGCAGACTTTTTAGCGAGGCATAAATGAAATAAATGGCACCCTTAGGGGGCCATTTATTTGTTTAAGATTCTTTTAGATCGTCAACAAGCTTCTCCGCTAAACGTCTATACATATTACTCATAGTCACGAAAGATGTTAGTAATAAAAACTTTTCTAGCCTTGGATCTTCTAAGGAAGAAACCTCGTTTACTTCCGTAACACGGTTAGTTACGTCGCGTTTAAAGTTTTCAACATTGGTTTCAGTTAGAGCAAGATAATCTTTATATAGAGTATCTAATTCGAATGTAGCGTCGTTTATTAAAGGTTCATTTATATTTTCTAAGGAACTTTTTATGTCGTTAATGGAGAGGGCTCCTTTTAATTGATAAATTAAGCTGATCAAAATCATATGCTCTTTTGAATACTTTTTATTTTTGATAGGGATGAACAATTTTCCTTTTGCGTAATTGTTAATCATTGTTTTTGTTAATACTTTTTCATCATCGGTTCTCGTTGTATCTGCATAAGTATTCTCAAATAGTTGGACAACTTGGTCTACATATAAGTCGACAGTTGGGATATCCTCAAGTTTAATATTCTTTTCTAAACGTAATGTTTCCAGTAATTTATTTATATTTTCCACGTAGAACCCCTCACTTTTATAACATGGTGGAACTTAATGTTTGATATATCTTTAAATATGGTATTACGAAACAAATGAATTGTAAATGTTGACCTATATGAACATTATGTATATAATTACATGTAGTTATCAAAACTACATGTAATTATATGAGGGGTGTTTATATGAATGCTTATGTAAGGGAACCGGTTAATGCATTTACCCACTTAGGGGGAGCTGTATTATCATTTATTGCATTATTAGCTATGCTTGTGAAAGTTTCTGTTAAGATGCCATCTTTTGCTGCAATTACAGCTATTATTTTGTTTGGTATCGGGATGATGGTCCTTTATACAGCGTCAGCTGTATATCATAGTGTTGTAGCGAGTGAACGTGTTATTTATTTCTTTAGGAAGCTCGATCATTCGATGATTTTTATACTAATTGCAGGTACATATGCACCCTTTTGCTTAATTACATTACATTCCGCAAATGGCTTGCTATTATTTTGCTTAGTTTATGCAACTGCGATTTGCGGTATTGTTTTTAAAATGTTTTGGTTTAATTGTCCGAGATGGTTATCGACAGCAATTTATATTACGATGGGCTGGTTAATTGTTCTATTCTTTGCACCGTTAGCTGAGAATTTAAGCACAGGGGGCATCGTTTTCTTAGTGCTTGGGGGTATCTTTTATACAATTGGTGGGTTTATTTATGGTGCAAAGCCGAAATGGTTAGAATTTAAACATATGGGGCATCATGAAATTTTTCATATTTTTGTATTGCTAGGTAGTCTTGCCCATTTTCTAAGTGTATATTGTTACGTAATTTAATGAAAAAAGCCACATTACCTCTATTATGTGGCTTTTTTGATTGCACAGGTGGAATCATTTATTATGCAAAATAATTATGGGATAAAATGTAGTTTTCTGTGTTCGCATAATAAACATATGGTAAGAAATATGTGATATACTTTGGGAAGCTTATAATGAATGAAATATGGAGGACTATAATTATGGCAATACTTGTAACAGGTGGAGCAGGATATATTGGTAGTCATACATGCGTGGAATTACTAAATAACGATTATGAACTTATAGTAGTAGACAACCTTTCGAATAGCTCAGTAGAGTCTATAAATCGAGTGAAAGAAATAACAGGAAAACAATTTAAGTTTTATAAAGAAGATATTTTAAATCGTGAGGCACTTGATACAATTTTTGAAGAAAATACAATTGAGGCTGTTATTCACTTTGCAGGTTTTAAAGCTGTAGGAGAATCAGTAGCAATTCCATTAACATACTATCATAACAACATTACAAGCACATTGGTGCTATGTGAAGTGATGCAGAAGCATAATGTGAAGAAGCTGATTTTTAGCTCATCTGCAACGGTATATGGTATCCCAGAAACATCACCAATTACGGAGGAGTTTCCATTAAGTGCAACCAATCCATATGGTCAAACGAAATTAATGATTGAACAAATTATGCGTGATGTAGCATTTGCTGATGCGGAATGGAGTATCGCATTACTTCGCTATTTCAACCCATTTGGTGCACATGAGAGTGGGCGTATTGGAGAAGATCCAAATGGAATTCCTAATAATTTAATGCCATATGTAACACAAGTAGCTGTAGGTAAGCTAAAGGAATTAAGTGTATTTGGAAATGATTATCCAACAAAGGATGGTACAGGCGTCCGTGATTATATTCACGTTGTAGACTTAGCAAATGGCCATGTAAAGGCACTTGAAAAAGTACTTGGCACTACTGGGATAGATGCATATAATCTCGGTACAGGTACTGGTTATAGTGTGTTAGAAATGGTTGAAGCATTTGAAAAGGTTTCAGGCAAGAAAGTTCCTTATAAAATTACGGGGCGTCGTCCTGGTGATGTAGCAGTATGCTTTGCCGATGCATCGAAAGCAAAGCGTGAACTAGGATGGGAAGCAACACGTGGATTAGAAGAGATGTGTGCAGATTCTTGGAGATGGCAATTAAATAACAAAAATGGCTATCTAGAAGTTTAATATACAGATAAAAAAATGACCTTTTTGCAGGAGCAAAAGGTCATTTTTTTATTTATTTTCCATTAAGCTTATTAGCAAATTTAGTAAAGAAATTTCGTTGTTTCATAGGAGCATTGGACTGACAAAATGTGTAGTAATCAATATTTTTAATATAAGCAAAGAGTCGATAAATAGCATATGAGAATGTAATAGAAGACCCAATTGCAAAACTAATACCGTAGCCATTGAATCCAAATGGAAGTAGAAGAATACTTAATAATAGGTTTGCAAAAAAGAATAAAGCTGATGTTCGGAAGGCACCTTTACGATCCTCAAAGTATAAGAGTAGTAACGTAATAACAAGGACCATTCCATTTGCATAAGCACCTATTATAGTTAGTTGCAGAATAGAGTATTCAAGGGTCATTTTTCCTGATTGTGAACTAAATATCCATATTATAAAAATAATAAGTAAAGAAAAAATACCTTGATTACGAAGTATGCGTTCTATTTCTTATTTAAGAACAAAATTCATCGAATCTTTTAATTGTAAAATTGTATTTAATGTCCCTCCATTGTTCACCGAACCGAAGAACCTTTTATATCTTTCATAAAGTCTTGTTTCAATGGATACTACGAAGAAAATATAGGTCGGAATAATGCTTAAATACGCCCAGAAAACAGAAGTATCATAAACTTTATGATAAATAAATGTATTTTCAATGAAGCATTCTATTAACTTTCATAGAAATAAAAGAGAATAATTTAAAAATCACCCCAGGTCTTGTCTTGTTGTTAGAGTGCGTTTATAATCAAGTAATCCTATTAACTTTTTGATAGGATTATTTCTTGTTGAAAGCGCTTTTAATTCGTGGTATTAGGGGAATACTGTTACTTTCAAATACTGAAAAGCTGACTGGGATTAAACAAGAAATAATATTGCTGTATAGCAGTTATTAAAGGGAGTTTTATTTTACTTTTTAAGGTAGGAAGTCTGACTTATTGCATGAAAAACTATGTATGTAGTTTTAAGTAAGAAGAAAGATAATATATAATATGATTTTTTATATGGTGGGGAGGTTACAGTGTGAAAACATAAGATTTTCACACGAGTATATATGGGTTATGTAGGATTATTACTTTCAGGTGCAGCTTTATTTTTAAATAGCCTTGTCATACTAGGCAAAGCAGAGATGAAAAGTGCAGGTGTTTTTAATTTATTTGTGGGGGCATTACAAATTATCATTCCGTTTTATTTAATTATGATCTCTGATCAAAGTAATTGGACGGTATATTCATATGCAGCTACTTTTTTATTTGGTTTAACGTATTTATACGTAGGGGTTACCTTTATTACAGGAATGAGTAGTACTGGATTAGGATGGTTTTGCCTATGGGTAGTTATTATCGCTTTATTTTATATGGTCGTATCGTTTGTTCAATTTCAAGATGTTCTTAATGCGCTAACATGGTTTATGTGGGCTTTACTTTGGTATTTATTCTTTGTATTAAATGTACAAAGGAAAAATATTAATCAATATCTTGGTAGAATAGCGTTTGTACAATCATGGGTAACACTTACACTTCCTTCTCTTTTTTATTTTATGGGAATATGGGGAGAGCCAGTAGTATATGAAATATCGGTCTATGTATCGGTAGTTTCAATTTTATATTTTTGCTATTGTATTTTTAAATATCGAGTACGTTAAAGTATCGTATGTAGCAAAGCATGGAATCTTTATAATGATTCCATGCTTTTTGTTTATATTCAGGTTTATAATTAAGGTAGTATTTTACAATTTTCTTTTTATAAAATAGGGGATGATAAAGGTGAAAAAAGTGTTGGTTCTAGGGGGAACAAGGTTTTTTGGTAAGCAATTAGTAGAAACACTTTTGCAAGAAGGACACGACGTAACGATTGCCACGCGGGGAATTACCGAAGATTCCTTTGGGGATACGGTAAAAAGAATTGTAGTAGATCGAGAAGACGAAAAGTTACTGGAAGAGCGTTTAGAAAGTAAAAGCTATGATGTTGTATACGATAATTTATGCTATAGCTCAAATGCTGCGGAAGTTATATGTAAAGTATTACGTGATAGGGTGAAAAAATATGTTATGACATCCTCAATGGCTGTCTATGAACCTGCATTAGACCTGCAAGAAGAGGATTTTAACCCGTATGAGTATTCAATCACGTATGGAGATAGGAAAGATTTTACTTATAGTGAAGGAAAGCGATTAGCAGAAGCGGTGTTATTTCAACTTGCAACATTCCCAGTCGTTGTAGTACGTTTTCCGGTTGTTATTGGAGAAAATGACTATACGAAGAGATTACAGTTTTACGTTGAAAATGTTGTGAAACAAGAGCCTATTGTTATGGGGCATTTAGATGAAAAGTTATCGTTCATACATGAAAAAGAAGCAGGAGAGTTTTTAGCATGGTGCGGAATGGAAAACATAGAAGGTCCAATTAACGCTTGCAGTAACGGAGTGATCTCTATGGGAGAAGTTATTCGTTTCATAGAAGAACATAGTGGGGCAAAAGCTCTTATTCAAGAAGCAGGAGACAATATAGCACCTTATAATGAAGTGGCTAATTGTACGTTACATAATAGAAAGGCTCGCGAATTAGGGTTTCCGTTCCGCGAATTGAAATTAGAAATGAAAAATGTTTTACAGCATTACATAGATACACTGAAGTAATCATAAATCCCCCGGTGGCAATCCGGGGGATTCTGGAGGATTTCGACAATACTAGTTTTACATTACCAAATTTACCTTATACGCACGACTAATGTTTTTGTGATTGAATTGCTTGTAAATACTTCTCGTTTACTCGGTCCCAGTTTACTGTATGCCACCAGTTGGTAACAAATTCTGGGCGCCGATTTTGATACTTTAAATAATAGGCATGTTCCCATACATCGATAACGAGTAATGGGATCTTTCCTTCTTGCAAAGGTGTGTCTTGATTTGGCGTACTCATAACAGCGAGTTCTTCACCATCAAGAACAAGCCATCCATATCCACTTCCAAAACGACTAATGGCTGCTTTATAAAGTTGGTCTAGGTAAAAAAACTTTACCTGAGTCAAAAATACACCTATTCTTCATGTAAGTCAATAGTAAGTCCTCTAATTTTCTGAAAAATATTACAATAAAAGTAACACTTCCACTTTCATTTGTGACTCTTATCCTTTTTGCTTATACTGTAAAGTAGTAGTGTCTTGTTGAGATAGAAGGAGATTGTTTATGAGTAAAACGAAACAATTAATAGAGGAAGCAAGTAATTTTATTACCATTTGCTATAAGGAACTTAATAAAGAACAATTAATAGAAGAGCGTATTGGAGAAATTCTAATAGAAATAGAGAAGACCGGAACGTATGAGCATACATTCGAAGAACTTGTTCATGGATCGCGAATGGCATGGCGTAATAGTAATAGATGTATCGGAAGACTATTTTGGAATAAGATGCACATATTAGATGCGCGTGAAGTAAATGATGAGGAAGGTGTATATAATGCATTAATTCATCATATTAAATATGCGACGAATGATGGAAAAGTTAAACCGACAATTACAATTTTTAAGCAATATCAAGGTGAAGAAAATAATATTCGGATTTATAATCATCAATTAATTCGATATGCAGGATATAAAACAGAAATGGGAGTAATTGGTGATTCTCACTCCGCTGCATTTACTGATTTATGTCAGGAGCTTGGTTGGCAAGGCGAAGGTACACATTTTGATGTATTACCGCTTGTATTTTCTGTTGATGGAAAAGGTCCTGTATATAAAGAAATTCCTAAAAAAGAAGTGAAAGAGGTACCAATTGAACATCCAGAATACCCAATTTCAACGCTCGAAGTAAAATGGTATGGAGTACCGATGATTTCAGATATGCGTTTAGAGATTGGCGGCATTTCTTATACAGCAGCTCCATTTAATGGATGGTATATGGGAACTGAGATTGGTGCTCGTAACTTAGCGGATCATGATCGTTATAATTTACTTCCGGCAGTTGCAGAGATGATGAATTTAGATACTTCGAGAAATAGTACGTTATGGAAAGATAAGGCACTGATTGAGTTGAATATTGCGGTGTTACATTCTTTTAAAAAACAAGGAGTTAGTATTGTAGATCACCATACTGCCGCACAACAATTTCAACAGTTTGAAAAGCAGGAAGCTGCTTGTGGCCGAGTTGTTACGGGGAATTGGGTATGGTTAATCCCTCCGTTATCACCTGCTACAACTCACATTTACCACAAACCGTACCCGAATGATGTTCTTACACCGAATTTCTTTCATAAATAAAGAAAAAGCATTGAACTAGAGTTGTTCAATGCTTCTTTGTTGTCCAATATCACACGGGACTTCAAAATATACCCATTATTCTTGACGATTCCATTGTTATTTTCCGATAATAACACTAACTAAATAAAAAAGGAATGAATCACAGATGCTAAATTTAGTACTTATGATGATTGAACGCGTCGGACTTATTGTTATTTTAGGATTTTTACTTTCTCATATTAAAACGTTCCGACGCCTTCTTCATAAACAGGACGGATATGTAGATAAGCTTAAGCTTATTTGTATTTTTTCGGTGTTTACAATTGTAAGCAATTACACAGGGATTGAAATAGCAGGAAATACTATTATGAATGAAAATTGGCTACAAGGTGTTTCTTCATCTAGCACGATTGCGAATACACGAATCATGGGGGTTGGAATTAGTGGCTTGCTGGGTGGGCCTATCGTTGGAATTGGAGTAGGGTCTATTGCTGGTATTCATCGTTATATGCTTGGCGGAACGACAGCGGCAAGTTGTGCAATTTCATCAATTTTAGCAGGAATTATAACAGGTTATATTGGATACATTTTCAAAAAATATAATCGTACAATTACCCCTAAATTTTCAGCGGCTTTAAGTGTTTTTATCGTTTCTTTAGAAATGATTATGATTTTATTAATTGTAGAGGATGGAATTAGTATTGTGAAAACAATTGCGATCCCAATGATCCTTGTAAATAGTTTCGGAAGCTTTATTTTACTTTCTATGATACAGGCTATTTTGCGTCAAGAAGAGAATGCAAAAGCTCTGCAAACACATAAAGTATTACGAATTGCTGATAAGACGTTACCATATTTTCGCCAAGGTTTAACAGAAGAATCTTGCAAGCATGTGGCACAAATTATTCACCGCTTTACGGGAACAGATGCGGTATCCTTAACAGATACAGAGAAAATCTTAGCTCATGTTGGATTAGCATCAGATCATCATATTCCTTCACATAGTTTAATCACAGGTTTATCAAAAGAAGTATTAAAAACAGGGAAAATAATGAAAGCGAAATCACGTGAGATTATTAATTGCCAACATGAAGGGTGTCCATTGCAAGCGGCAGTTGTCATTCCATTAACTTCACATGGAAATACGATAGGAACATTAAAACTTTATTTTAAAACCCCTAACCAATTAAGTCGTGTTGAAGAAGAACTAGCGGAAGGGCTGGCAAAAATATTTTCCACACAGCTTGAGTTAGGTGAAGCTGAGTTGCAAAGTAAGTTATTACAAGATGCTGAAATAAAGGCGCTGCAAGCACAAATCAATCCGCATTTTTTATTTAATGCAATTAATACAGTATCAGCTTTATGCCGAACAGATGTAGAGAAAGCGAGAAAATTATTGCTACAGCTTAGCGTCTATTTCCGTTGTAATTTGCAAGGGGCACGTCAATTACTTATTCCATTAGAACAAGAGTTAAATCATGTACATGCATATTTATCGTTAGAGCAAGCGAGATTTCCGAATAAGTATGAAGTAAAGATGTACATTGAAGAAGAATTAAAGACAACGTTAGTTCCACCATTTGTGCTTCAGTTATTAGTTGAAAATGCATTGCGCCATGCTTTTCCAAAAAAGCAATCAGTATGCCAAGTTGAGGTACATGTGTTTGAAAAAGAGGGAATGGTTTACTTTGAGGTGAAGGATAATGGGCAAGGAATTGAGAACGAACGTCTAGAGCAATTAGGAAAAATGGTAGTTCCATCAAAGAAAGGGACTGGAACAGCTTTATACAATATTAATGAACGGCTTATCGGGTTATTTGGAAAAGAGACGATGCTTCAAATTGAAAGTGAATTGGAGCAAGGAACAAAGATCCTCTTTATAATTCCGAAAAAAGTAGGGGAGGAAAAAACAAGTGTTAAAGGTATTAGTAGTTGATGATGAAATGTTAGCACGGGATGAATTGAAATATTTATTAGAGCGAACGAAAGAAGTGGAGATAATTGGCGAGGCTGATTGTGTAGAGGATGCATTAGAAGAATTAATGAAAAACAAGCCAGACATTGTTTTTCTAGATATTCAACTATCCGATGATAACGGATTTGAAATCGCAAGTATATTGAAGAAGATGAAAAACCCACCTTCAATCGTGTTTGCAACTGCATATGATCAATATGCACTACAAGCCTTTGAAGTAGATGCGTTAGATTACATTTTAAAGCCATTTGATGAAGAGCGTATCGTACAGACATTAAAGAAATATAAGAAACAAAAGCAAATAAAAATAGAAACAAAGCAAGATGCAAAGAGTATAGATGTAACGGCCGAGATGCATAAATTAGCACTACCAATTGAGGAATCAATTGTACTTGTTAATATTGAAGATATTATTTATGTAGGACTTGTAGATGGGAAAGTAACTGTAAAAACAATGAAAGAAACATATGTAACACATGATACACTTGTGATTTTGGAAAAGAAATTATCGCAAACAATTTTTATGCGTGTTCATCGTAGTTTCATTGCTAATATTAATCATATTTCTGAGATACAGCCGTGGTTTAATTCGACTTATAATTTAATTATGAAAGAGGGGTCTAAAGTCCCAGTTAGTCGTACATATGCAAAAGAACTTAAAAAGCTGCTTCGTATTTAAGGAGCAGCTTTTGTATTTCATTCTATGATTTTTGTAACTGGTTGTATATATTTGACATTCCGTTATGTAAACGCTTACTTTAATGTTTACATCCTATACAATAAAGGTACCAAATCAAAAGAGGTGGTCAAAATGAGCACAAAAAAAGTATATGGTTTTCTATCACAAATATTCGTTTTTTCAGCTATTATGTTAGTTTCTAATATTATCTCAACACATTTACCAATTCCGATGCCTTCATCAGTAATCGGGTTAGTCGTTTTATTTAGTCTATTATGTTTAAAGGTTATTAAATTGGAGCAAGTTGAATCACTCGGAACAGCTTTAACAGGTATTATCGGATTTCTTTTCGTCCCATCAGGTATATCAGTTATTAACTCCCTTGGTGTAATGAGCCAATATTTTGTACAAATCATAACTGTAATCGTTGTCGCAACAATTATTTTACTTGCTGTAACAGGTTTATTTGCACAATTGATTTTAGGTAAAGATGACAAAGAAACAAAAGATGCAAAGGAATTGAAAGTAGTAAATAAAGGACGCAAGCAAGGGAAAGTTGCGTAACTATTTTAGACCATTACATGGTTAGGAGGTAATGAACATGACAAGCACAATGACTCCATATTTCGGAATCGTCGTCTCATTAATTGCATACGGAATCGGAACACTCTTATTCAAGCACTCAAAAGGATTCTTCTTATTTACACCACTATTTGTAGCAATGGTATTAGGGATCGTCTTTTTAAAGGTAGGTAACTTTACTTTTGAGGAATACAATACTGGTGGGAAAATGATTAGTTTCTTCTTAGAGCCAGCAACAATTGCCTTTGCAATTCCGTTATATAAACAAGTTGATAAATTAAAAAAATATTGGTGGCAAATTTTATCGGCTATCGTGGTTGGATCTATTTGTTCAGTGGTTGTCGTGTTCATTGTCGCAAAAGCAATTGGCTTAGATACATCTGTAATGAATTCAATGTTACCACAGGCAGCAACAACAGCAATTGCATTACCAATATCTGAAAGTATTGGTGGTATTCCAGCAATTACATCGTTTGCAGTTATCTTTAACGCAGTTATCGTATACGCATTGGGAGCTTTATTCTTAAAAACATTTAGAGTGAAACACCCGATCGCTAAAGGGTTAGCACTTGGAACAGCAGGGCATGCGTTAGGGGTTGCAGTAGGGATTGAAATGGGTGAAGTAGAAGCGGCTATGGCGAGTATCGCTGTGACAGTAGTGGGTGTTGTAACAGTGGTTGTCATTCCGATGTTCATGCCATTCATTGGGTAATAAAACTTACTTAAAAAATTATAAAAGCAAGCTATTTGTAGGACGGATTTCTACTGATAGCTTGCTTTTTATGTTACAGTAGTGGTAAGACCTATTTGTATTAGAATAAAAGTTTCCTTAAATCTTCATTAATACTATGCATAATGCGTTTTGAAATAGGTCATTGTATTGTAAAATAAGAAGTAACATAATATAGGACATATTAATGAGCAATTGTAGAAGAGATAAATTGCTTGTAATACTAATATTAAGGATTAATTATAAGTAGGATATAGAGAAAATATACTTATAAAAGTTTTACTTTATAGGACAGGAGAGAGTACTCGTCGATTATGCAAATAAAAAACCTGTTTCAAAGCAAAGGATTTCAGAGGTTACTCGTATTAGTGCTACTTGCTCTCATATTGTATGGGCTGCAAAGTATGTTAAATTTAATTTTAATTACGTTTATGTTGACGTATTTAATGGATCGATTTCAAAAGTTCATTTCTCGTAAATTAGATCATTTCATGCCAATTAACCGGAAAATTATTATAGCGTTTTTATATGTAATGTTAGTTGCCGGAATCGCCATTACGCTCTTTAAATATTTACCGGTATTAACAATACAAATTTCACAATTAATTTATCAATTTAATGTATTTTTAAGAAATCCACCGGATAGTGAATTAATTAAATATGCAGTTAATGCTGTTAATCATATGGAGCTTTCTAAATATGTAGGGCAAGGCGTAGACATTTTGTATAAATCTATTACGAATGTTGGGAAATTTGGCCTTCAAGTTTTACTTTCTTTAATTTTAAGTTTATTTTTCTTACTTGAAAAGGCTCGTATTTTTGCCTTTACTGCGAAATTTAAAGAAAGCCGACTTGCAATTTTCTATACTGAGATTGAGTATTTCGGAAAAAAGTTTGCACGTTCATTCGGAAAAGTAATTGAAGCACAATTTTTAATTGCAATTGTTAACTGTATTTTATCTGTTATTGCATTATGGATATTAGGATTTCCACAATTGCTAGGTTTAGCGTTAATGATTTTCTTACTTGGTTTAATTCCAGTAGCAGGTGTTATCATTTCGTTATTCCCACTCTGTATGATTGCTTACAATATCGGCGGTATTATGTATGTCGTTTATATTATAGTTATTGTAACAGTAATTCATGCGCTTGAGAGCTATGTATTAAATCCGAAGTTTATGTCACAAAAAACAAACTTACCAATCTTCTACACATTTATGGTATTAATTTTCTCTGAACATTTTTTAGGTGTATGGGGACTAATTATCGGTATTCCAATCTTCATATTCTTATTAGATGTTTTAGATGTGACAAGTGATGAAAATGAGAAGGATTTTTCTAAAAAATAAAGTAAAGAAAAAGCATCGATATTCGATGCTTTTTCTTTTATAAAGTATGGTATCTTATGACATACTGTAAGAAGAATATACAATTGGGGTGAAATAATGGCTATAAATGAAAAGAGAGAGTTAGCTACATTTGCTGGTGGGTGTTTCTGGTGCATGGTTTCGCCGTTTGAAGAGATGGAAGGAATTATACAAGTTGTTTCAGGCTATACAGGTGGCCATAAAGAGGATCCGACGTATAAAGAAGTGTGCTCGGAAACTACTGGACATTATGAAGCAGTACAAATTACATTTGATGCAAATATAATGCCGTATGAAGAGTTGTTAAATATATATTGGAGACAAATTGATCCGACTGATATTGGAGGGCAATTTCACGACCGTGGACAGTCTTACGAAACGGTGATTTTTTATCATAATGAAGAACAACATAGACGAGCAGAGGCTTCAAAAGAAGAGCTTGCGAAGAGTGGACGTTTCTCAAAGCCAATTGCTACAAAAATATTGCCAGCTGCTACATTTTATCCAGCTGAAGAATATCATCAAGGATATCATAAGAAAAATACATTCCGCTATGAACTATACCGCAAGGGCTCAGGGCGTGAAGCTTTTATTAAAAAGCATTGGCCGAAGGACAATGCTCATTTAAAAGAAAGATTAAACGAGATGCAATTTTATGTGACCCAGGAAAATGGGACAGAACCACCCTTTCAAAATGAATATTGGAATCATAAAGAAGAAGGCCTCTATGTAGACATCGTCTCAGGTGAACCGCTATTTACTTCTTTAGATAAATTCGATAGCGGATGCGGATGGCCGAGTTTTACGAAACCGGTTATGTCAGCTAGTGTAAAAGAAAAAATGGATGTTAGTCATAATATGACGCGTACGGAAGTGAGAAGTAAAGAGGGAGATTCACATCTAGGGCATGTATTCCCAGACGGCCCAGGAGCAAATGGTCTTCGTTATTGTATTAATTCAGCGGCTCTTCGATTTATCCCAAAAGAGAAATTAGAAGAAGAAGGATATGGTGATTTCTTAATTCTGTTTGGCAATAAAAAATAACCTCGCAGTTAGCGAGGTTATTTTTTTATTTTGCTTTTTTCTTTTTAAATTTGCTTAGTGCTTCATAAACGATTGGTACGATAAGAAGTGTTAATAACGTTGAACTTGTTAATCCACCAATTACGGTTACTCCAAGTCCTTTAGAAATTAAGCCGCTACCTTCAAATCCTAATGCAAGCGGGATAAGAGCCCCGATTGTTGCAATTGCAGTCATTAAGATAGGACGTAGACGTGTTGCGCCAGCTTCTAGTAATGCTTCACGTGTTGATAGACCTTCGTTTTCTTTATGAATAACGCGGTCAATAAGTACGATTGCATTCGTTACAACGATACCAATTAACATAAGAGCCCCAATCATTGCGGATACACTTAATGTTTCGCCAGAGATTAATAGGGCAACAAGTGCACCGATGATTGTGAATGGTAGCGAGAATAAGATTGCAAATGGTGCAAGGGCACCGCCAAATGTAACGACAAGGACGAAGTATACAATGGCAATTGCAGCTAACATCGCTAAGCCAAGTTGCTTAAATGATTCTTGAATATCTTTTGTAACACCGCCCATAGAAACGTCTACACCAGAAGGAAGATCCATTTTATCCACTTCTTTTTGAACTGCAGCCGATGCTTTTGAAACGTCATCAGATGTTAATTTTGCACTTACTTCGGCATAAACGCGGCCATCTCGATGTGTTACGGTGTTAGAAGTTTCACCTTCTTTTTCAGTCATAACATCTTTAACAGCAACTTCATTACCGAGCGGTGTTTTAATTTTACGATTCGTTAAATCATCAATCGTTTCATAGTTCTGTTTTTCAGTTTCTACATATACATTTATATCTTTATTATCTTTTTTAATTGTTGTAAGAACAGGACGGTCGTGTTGATTAGAAAGTCCCATTCCAATTTGGGCAGCAGTTAGCCCCATTTTACTTAGCTTTTCTTGATCTGCGACTAAAGTGTATTCTGCATATGTTTTCGCAATACTAGAGTCTACGTCTTTTAAGTCTTTATTTTTCTTCATGATATTTTGAATATCTTTAACGACAGGCTTAATTTCTTCAGAGCTATCTCCATAAACGTATAGTTTAATTTCGTTACTACCGCCACTTGCTCCGAAATCTTGGTTTTTCCATTCGCCTTTTCCAGACATCTTTTGTAAATCTTTAACGACTTGTTCTTTCTCTTTTTCGAAGTTCTTCGTATCGTTATCATATTGAACGAAGAACATAGCTTGATTTGTTTTACCAGGGCTCATTGGGTTTTCGCCACCTAATGAGAATTGAATCGTCTTGACGTCTTTTTTATCTTGGAAATGCTTTTCAGCTTTCGTTGCAATTTTTTCAACGTCTTCTAACGTTTGACCTGGTTCAGGGTTGTACGTTGTGATAATCATTTTTTCTTCTTCAGATGGTAAGAAGCTGACACCGATAATTGGTACCAATGCAAGGCTACCTACTAATAGAAGGACAGCGATACTGGACGTAATAATCTTATGGTTTAATGCCCATTGAAGTATGCGTTTATAACCGTTTGCCAATTTGCTTGGCTTTTCTTCATGATGTACTTCTTTTTCTCTCATGCTCTCTTTCTTGAATAAGGAGTGAGCTAGCATTGGTACAATTGTAATTGCCACTAGTAATGATGCTAATAAGGCAAAGACAATAGTTAAAGCGAATGGTAAGAACATTTCACCAATCATACCTTTTACAAGCCCAAGAGGTAAGAATACAGCAATTGTTACAATTGTAGAAGACATAATTGGGATAAACATTTCTTTCGTAGCTTCACGAATTAAATCTTTACCACGTAATGTCTCTTCTGATAACGACATACGTCGGTAAATATTTTCAATAACAACAATTGAATCATCGACAACGCGTCCGATAGCGACCGTCATTGCTCCAAGTGTCATAATGTTAAGTGTAATATCCATTTGCTTTATTACTAAGACTGCAATTAATAAAGAAAGTGGTATAGAAACGACAGAGATTAGTGTTGTTCGAATATTTCTTAGGAACAACATGATAATAATAATCGCAAAGATAGCACCGAAAATAGCTTTGCTAAGCATTGTTTCAACTGATTTTTCGATAGGTGCACCTTGGTCGAATGTTGAAATAATCTCTAAATCTTTATATTTTTTCTCAAGGTCTTTTACTTTATCTTTAACTGCATTTACAACATCAACTGTATTTGCATCAGCAGCCTTCACAATTTGAATTCCAATTGCTTCTTTTCCATTTGTTCGAGAAATAGATTCTGCTTTTCCGACTTCTTTAATATCAGCAATTTCTTCTAATGTGACCGTTGGTATACCATTCATAGCGGCGGGATTCATTTGTGGTGCTTGTGTTCCGGCACCAGCACTTTGACTACCTTGACCATTTGGTGATGAAGGGATAGCTGGAATTTTTAATTCTTTTAATGCTTTAATCGTTGTAATGTTACCGTCTACAACAACTGACTTTTCCGTATCTTTAAATGTATATAAGCCAAGTGGTAAAGATACATCCGAACCTTTAATAATATTTTTTACAGTATCTTCACTTAAACCTAATTCTTTCATCTTATCTTGTTTGAAGACAAGTTGTACTTCGTCTACTTGTTGACCTGTGATTTGAACAGATGCGACACCATCAAGTCCTTTTAAACCTGGAACAACATTTTTTTCAACATTTTCAGTTAAGGTAGCTAAAGATTCATTTTTACTTGCTACGCTTAATGAAATAACAGGAAAGGCATTAAAGTTTACTCGAGAGACTTTCGGATCTTTTACACCTTCCGGCAGTTTCATATTTGCGAGTGCCTCTTTAACTTCTGTTTCGGCTTTTTCCATATTTTTATCAAAATCATATTCTATTTGAATAGAAGATGCATTTTGATAAGAGGATGAGCTAACAACGTTTACGCCGCTTAAATTTTGCAGTTGCTCTTCCATCGGTTTTGACACTTTATCAGCTACTTCAGCTGGCGTAGCACCAGGATAAACCGTAGTTACTGTTACAATCGGTGTTGTAATATCAGGAATTGTCTCAAGCTTCATATTGAGTCCAGAATAAATACCTGCGATAGTAACAATAATGGTTAGTAGCCAAACTGCGAACTTATTTTTTAACGAGAAATTGATGATTTTGTTCATGTTTGCGCTCCCTTTTTATTGTATTGACCAATCGGTCAGTCTAATACATAATATAACTGACCGATTGGTCAGTCGTCAATGAAAAGAGATGGTATAATAAAGCTAAAATGTAAGGGGAGAGATTTTTTATTATTCCTTACTGAATTATTAGCTTTTATTAATTGAACTTTTAAATAGATAGTAGGCCTCAAAAATAACTTGTTTGTTCCGTTAAATTTTTGGGGAGGAGTCTTGCTGCTTGCTAATATAAGATTAAATTTACATAAGATGCGAAATTAAGTTTAGGAGAGAAAATATGAAAGAAAAAGAGCGCTTAATTATAGAGATGGCTATGAAGTTATTTGCGACTAAGGGTGTAAATGCAACGTCAGTACAAGAAATCGTCACCGCCTGTGGTATATCGAAAGGGGCTTTTTATTTGTATTTTAAATCGAAAGACGAGCTTTTATTAGCAACACTTCGATATTATTATGACAAAATCCAAAAAAAAATGCTGGATATTGAGAAAGAATCTTTATTACCACGTGAAAAATTCGAAAAACAATTATATTGTCAGTTTACTGATGTGCAAAAGCATAAAGAATTTATTATTATGCATGCAAGAGAAAATGCAATTCCGTTTAATAAAGAAGTAGAAGAGTTTATGATGCGGATGAAATTAGAGTCTCATGCCTTTTATCGGAATAGCTTACTGTCCATTTATGGTGAAAAAGTCAGTCCATATTTATTAGATTTGGTAATTATGGTGGAAGGAATATGCCATGGTTATTTACAGTTAATTATTTTAAATGAGCCAGAAATTGATTTTTCTTATGTTTCTTCATTTATTTTAAAAAGAATAGACCATTTAGTAGAAGGGCTTCTAGGCTCTTCGGAGGAACCTGTTTTAAATGAGGAAAAGATGGGGGAGTTTTTTTGTAGCTCAGAGCTTATTAAAGAA
Organism: Bacillus sp. H1a; assembly: GCF_000633475.1. Lineage (NCBI taxonomy): Bacteria > Bacillati > Bacillota > Bacilli > Caryophanales > Bacillaceae > Bacillus > Bacillus sp. H1a. The sequence continues at coordinate 67,987 of NZ_AYMH01000001.1, forward strand.
CAGGTGAAAGAGCATTTTTTGAAAGAAATTATTATGTTAAAGCGAACATTAGCAGATCAACTGGAAAATGATGAGGTTTTAGTCACTTTAGATGTTTTAGAATCAGAAATGAGAGTTCAAAATCCAAGGATTCCAGTTATTCGAGGGATGTTAGCGAATTTGGAAGCGTATAATGATTTGAAGGATTTTCGATTAAGGTTAGCTCGATATTATAATATAGAGTTGAAATAATGAAATGTTAGTTTAATCTTTTTGTCTTATTGGCCTGAAGCTACTGAAAGCTTCGTTATTATAAAAAAATCCGTTCCTAAATGCTTTCTAGGAACGGATTTTATTTTACAATTATAATGAAATAATTTAAGGCTTATTTATTTTGTTCTGCCCACTCTTCAACATTCCAAGTTTTTGTGATCCAGCCTTCATAAAATTCTGGTTCGTGACATACAAGAAGGATTGTCCCTTTATATGCTTTCAGAGCTTTTTGAAGTTCTTCCTTTGCTGTAACATCAAGATGGTTTGTTGGCTCGTCGAATAATATCCAGTTACTTTCTTCACCCATTAGCTTACATAAACGAACTTTTGCTTGCTCGCCACCACTTAATTGACTTAGAGGGCGAGATATATGCTCATTTTTCAATCCGCATTTCGCTAACATGGCACGGATTTGATGTTGGTCCATGCTAGGGAATGTGTTCCAAACGTCATCAATTGGTGTTATATTATCAGCTTTTACTTCTTGTTCGAAGTATGCAGGTTCTAAGAAGTCACCAAGACTCGTTTTACCGCTTAATGGTTTAATTTTTCCTAAAATCGTTTTTAATAATGTTGATTTACCAACACCATTACATCCAACGATAGCGATTTTTTCACCGCGTTCAATTGTCATTGTTAGTTTTGGTAGTAATGGGTGTGTATATCCGATTTCTACATCTTCACCTTCAAAGACGAAACGGCTACTTGCACGACATTCTTTAAATGAGAATTCTGGCTTAATTGCTGTTTCAGGACGATCAATAAGCTCCATGCGATCAAGCTGTTTTTGACGACTCTTTGCACGACCTGTAGTTGAATAACGAGCCTTGTTCTTCGCAATGAAATCTTCTTGCTTTTTAATAAACTCACGTTGCTTTTCATAAGCGTTTATATGTTGGTTTTTATTGATTTCTGCTAGTTCTAGGAATTTTTCGTATGTCGCTGTATAGCGCGTCATTTTCGTAAATTCTAGATGGAAAATAACATCAACACATTTATTCATAAATTCTGTATCATGGGAAATTAATAAGAATGCATGCGGGTATTCTTTTAAATAATTCGTTAACCAATGAATGTGTTCAACGTCTAAATAGTTGGTAGGCTCATCGAGTAATAACACTTCTGGTTGCTCAAGTAAAAGTTTTGCAAGCAATACTTTTGTACGTTGTCCACCACTTAGTGCTGAAACATCACGATCTAAACCAATCGCATCAATTCCAAGACCTCGTGCTGCTTCTTCGATTTTCATATCTAGTAAATAGAAACCGCCTGCTTCGAGTGCATCTTGTATTTCTGCCATCTGCTCAAGAAGGTCCTCTAATTCTTCTGGTGTAGCAGTTCCCATTTTTTCTGTAACTTCATTTAACGCCTGTTCCTTTTTAAATAAAGGTAAAAATGCATCAGCTAATACGTCACGAATTGTACGACCAGGTGTTAAAACTGTATGCTGATCTAAGTAACCGTAATGTGTGCCTGGTGTCCACTCTACACGACCTTGGTCGTGAATAAGCTGTCCAGTAATAATATTCATAAATGTTGATTTACCAACACCATTTGCACCGACTAATCCAACGTGTTCACCTGCTAGTAATCGCATAGATACATCTTTAAATAATGTACGATCACCAAATGTATGTCCTAGTTTTTCGACTGTTAATAAGCTCATAGTATCCTCCGTCCATTTCAAAATAGTATCTTGAATCATGATACTAGATTATTGAGTATAATGCTATCCTTTCGAAATGTATCTTTTTGTAAGAAGGATATTGTATTTTTTTGGGAAAAGGTTATAATATAAATTAAACAGTGGTCAATTAAAATGTGAGGTATGAAAAATGTCGCCAAGAAGGGCAGTTAAACAAGAATTAACGAGAGAAATGATTATGAATGTGGCAAGGGACCTATTTATAGCACAAGGGTATCGGCATACTTCAATGCGTAAAATCGCAACGGAACTAGGGTATAGTCACGGCGCCATCTATTATCATTTTAAAAATAAGGCAGAGCTTTTTTATGCAATGGTAGAACAAGATTTTCAGTTGCTAAATCAAAAGTTAGATGAGATTAATGGTCAAAATTTACCACAAGAGGAACAATTAAAAGCTGTTTTATTTGGTTTTATTGAATTTGGTTTGCAAAATCAAAGTCATTATGAAATCATGTTTTTAATTAGAGATGATGAGTTAAAAGAATGTTTAGCAGATGGCCCAAATGTTAGTTACGAAAAATTTGCTACTGTTGTATCTTCTTTGTGTAATGAGAAGGTAAATGTAATGACAATATGGTCTGTTTTTCTATCATTACATGGGTTTGTGGCACACTATTGTGGAAGTGATCAAACATTTGAAGAAGTAAGAGGATTAGCTAAAGTACACGTGGAGTTTATTTCAAAATCGCTTCTTATGTAAGTGATTTTCTTTTTAATATTAATTGAACAGTGGTTAATTAATTAGGGGGGATTTATAATGAAAAAAGCTTTAGTACTAGGAGCATCTGGATCAATGGGGTATGCAATTGTAAAAGAATTATGTAACCGTGGAATTCACGTAGCGGCCTTTGCGAGGAATAAAGAGAAATTAGAGGTATTATTTTCTGGAGAAGAAAATGTGAAAGTTGTAGCGGGAGATGTATTTATACAGGAGGATATAATGGAAGCTGCGAAAGGCGTTGATATTATATTCCATGCTGTGAACATTCCATATTCAGATTGGGAGAAGAAGCAACCAAGATTATTAAAAAATATATTGGAAGTAGCAAGGTATTACGACAGTAAGTTGGGGATAGTGGATAATATTTATGCGTATGGAAGGCAAGGGAAAGAACCTGTAGCGGAAGAAGTTAAAAAGGCACCACATACAAAGAAAGGGAAAATTCGGTTGCAACTTGAAATGATGGCAAAACAGGCTCATGTAAAAATGTTTATTGCTCATTTTCCGGATTTCTATGGTCCGAATGCAGAAAGTACACTCGTTCATCATACTTTGAAAGGTGTACTTGCAAATAAGTTAGCAAGCTTTGTTGGGGATAAAAGGATCGCACGTGAGTATATTTTCACGCCAGACGGTGCAAAAGCAATGATTGAATTAGCTTTACGTGATGAGGCCTATGGACAAAATTGGAACATACCAGGTTATGGTGTCATTACAGGAGAAGAGATGATTCAACATATACGAGAATTAACGGGGTATACAAAACCAGTAATGACGGTAAAAAAAGGTATGATAAATTTAATTGGACTATTTGATAAGCAGATGAAAGAATTTGTGGAAATGCTATATTTGACAGAAAATCCAGTTGTATTAAGTGGGGAGAAATATGAGAGGTATATTGGGGATATACCAAGAACTTCTTATTATAATGGGCTAAAAGAAACGATTATATCTATGCAAAATAAAGGTGTGTAAATGTTAGTATATAAAAAAAGTTACTTCTGTAGGTAGAAGTAACTTTTTTTATATTACGCTTTTTGTTTGACTTCACTAACTTTCTTTTCAGCTACAATAAAATGTGGTCTACGTTTCGTTTCATAATAAATGCGACCGATGTATTCTCCCATAACACCTAGGAAAATGAGTTGAATACCACCAATAAATAATATAGCGGAAATTAAAGTGAAGTATCCTGGGACTTCAACACCACCAACAATAATTTGAACAAATGTAGTGAGTACGTATAAAATTCCTAAAATAGTTGTTAATAATCCAAGATATATAGATAGTCGTAACGGTTTATTATTGAATGAGATAACACCATCTATTCCGTAATTTAACAATTTAGAAAAAGTCCATTTACTTTCTCCGTCAGAACGTAATACATTTTCATATTCAATAATTAGTTCATTAAATCCAATCCAGGAGAATAAACCTTTTGAGAAGCGATTGTATTCGCTTAAAGATAATAAAGAATCAACTGCTCTTCTACTTAGAAGTCTAAAATCTCCAATGCCGTCTACTAATTCAATATCTACAAACTTATTCATCACTTTATAGTATAGACGAGAAACGAAAGAGCGAACGGGCGAATCACCTGTTCTTGTTCTTTTTGCAATAACTTGGTCGTAACCTTCGTTATATCCTTCTAACATTTCTTTTATTAGTGTAGGAGGATGCTGTAGATCGGCGTCCATAATAACAACTGCATCGCCTGTAGCGTATTTTAAACCAGCTAGCATAGCGGCTTCCTTGCCGAAATTTCGGCTAAATGATATATAGTGAACAGCTGAATCTGAATTTGCCAAATCACGTAGAATATTTAATGTATTATCTTTACTACCATCATTCACAAAAACAAATTCATAATCGGTAGTTAATTTATGAATTTCAAGAGATGTCTCTGAATAAAAGGCTCGAAGCATCTTTTCTTCATTGTAGCATGGTACGACTATTGAAAGAGTCATTTTTGACCCTCCTTGTTTATAATGGTTAAAACGGTATTTAACATTTTTTATGAAGCTATCCGCTTTGGATAGCTTCATGATTTATTGAGTGATCATTGCTGCTTTTTAAAAGAGAATTTTCGTCGTCCGTTTGGATTTGTAAAAACTAGTAAAGCTACACAAATAATTAGTGAAATAATTGATATAATCATACCTAATTTAAAGTAAGGTGTAACGTAAGTCATTTCGATTACATGTGAGCCTTTTGTAATTGGTACACCGATAAAGGCAGAATTAGCTTTCGTAAATTCTGTTTCTTTTCCATCAACTTTTATAGTCCAGCCTTTACTATATGGAACCGATAAATAGAGTAGACCATCTTTATTTGAGTTGATGTCCCCTTTTAAATAGTTGTTTTTATAATAAATATTTTGAAGTCTATTTTCAGTTAGTTTTTCTGTTTCTTTTTGTATACCTTCGTAATTTACGATATTTGCTTGTAAGTCTTCAAGTTCGTATTCACCTGGTGCATCAATTGAAATAGTTAGTTGGTCTGGACGATCATCTTTACCTAAATTATAAACGAATCTTTCTAAAGGATATGAGTATGCACCAGTGTCTTCACCTTTCCCCATATCTTTCCCGTTAACTACTGCATGGAATGAGCCTTTATTTTTTATCTTTAATTCTACAATTAGGTCTCCAGGGGTATTAGGATAATTTATAGGTACGATCATCTTTCCATCGCCATGGACAATGAGTTTATTATTCTCTTTTTCCATATTTTCTAGTTGTACTTTTTCCATTTTGATAGATACCGGTTTTGAATTAAGGTTCTTTTTATCAAAATGAGTTAATGAAAAGTCTTTTACATTATTAACGACTACAGCATGTAATAATAATTGGTCACGCTGAGCGAAGTTTAATTTAGAAAATTCTTCTTCACTTATACCAGAATCATATACATACCCTAATGGTAAAGCATAATCATTTTGGTAAACATTATATGGTCCTACTTGTTTTAATAGTTTATATCCATATGGGATATTTTTTGGATCTGTATCAGCGTGTAGTACGCGGTACTTTACACCCAACATATTTTCAAGTAGTAGTCTACTATCAGCTTGATAGAACATCGAAGGTGTGTCGTATCCTTGGAATACGTTGTATTTATTTTTCATAAAGTCATGGACATAATAATTAACCAAGCTTTGATACGTACTTACACCATGGTAACCTTGTAGCATTGGTGTGTTACGAGCGCTACCTGGGTTAAGGATACGATAAAAGTCTTTATCATGTTCTTGTATGTAACGAATCGCGGCAATTTCTTCTTTATTATCAAATCCTGATTCATGTAATCTTTCTGCCGAAACAGTGCTTTGTCCAAAAACAGTACTAAGCATATTATTAGCGTACATGTAATTCATGGAAATTGTACTAATGAGCACGTTCAATACAACTAAAAATTGTATGAAATGTTTAGAAAGATAACGCCATAAACATACTGTAATGGCAGAAAGAACGACAGTCCCGAGTAAAATGTTGTCAACTTCTTGTAAAGGTTTATCAGTTACATTTATATTTACTTTTCTATAAAATGCATAAATGAATAATCCGATAGACACTAGTGAACTTATTATATAAGGTAATTTATATTCTTTCTTATGAACAATCATCCAATCTAAGATGTATGCAATTGTTTGAGCAATTACAAATACAAATAAATAAAGCCATCTATATTGCATTGCTGAAAAACCATTAAATACAGAATATGTGTATGGAAGCATAAACAGAATGAACATGAAAAACGTAAAGAATACTTTGTTTTTAATGAGTTTATCACGTATAAACATTCCAAATATGATTAGGAATAAAATTAAAGCTGGCAAAGCTAATTGATGATTTTCAGGATCATATAAGAAGAAGATAGTTTCCATTAGATCTTTATAAAATTTATCGTCAAAAAATAAAGGTATATCAAATTTCTTCGTTAACCGATCGGCACTAAATACCGCATTGACTGATGGAATAAAGCAAACTGCAGCTAAGCCAAGTGATAGACCGTATAATAATCCAATTCTAATATAATAAGTTAGAAAAGAGACGATTGTTTTATTTTGCTGTGTGGCAAAGTATTGGAAAAATGCATAAATGAAAATGAAAATACTTGTTATAAAAGCAAAATAAAAGTTCGATGCTAGCATTAAAGCAGCAGCTACTAGGAAAAGTCCGCGTTTCTTTTCTATAATATATTTATCAAGTCCCCATATTACTAATGGTAAAAATACGATGGCATCAGCCATGAAATCCCAAAGTAATGAATGGCGCATAAAAGTTATACATCCACCATACATAATAGCAGCAATAAAGGATGAGAAGGCTGTTTTATTATGATAACGTAAAGAACCATACATGAATAACATAGCTAAAAAGTTTTTTAAAATACTCATATATAATTTCATATCATAAATCTGTTCAATATTTAGTTTAGGTAGTAATAGTGTAATCCAGAAGAACGGTGCTGTGCTGTAATAGTAACTAAACTCTCCAAATAAATCTCCACCTAACCCATAATCAAAAGACCAAAAAAGATTACCATCTTTAAAGGCGTGTTGTAGGAGAAACGTAAAGAATCCAAATTGTTCTAATGCATCACCTGAGCCAGAAAATACTTGATTAGATGTTAAAAAGAAATAATGAAAAGCAAAAGCACACAATAATAATGTTGGAATAATTATTATAGTTTTCTTTGAGAAAATCTTATTGTTCGGCTTTACGCTCATAAAAATTTATAATCCTCCTTTGAAAGTTGTCACATATAAAAACACACCGATTATAAAGGTGTGTTTTTTAGTTTTAGCATAAAAAATATATGTTTTTGTTGTATCATATATATTTTATAAGCATTGAATTTCATAGTTTACTTGTAATTTAGTATAAAGCATTCTCGGAAAGTAAGTCAATTTGCCCTGGAATATATAGCATTTTTTAACTATTGGAAAGTCGAGAACAATGAAGTGTAGTCTTCATTGTTTATTTTCTGTAAATGACGGTATATAAAAAGCCAAAAGCTTTTCCATTCTTAATAGGAAAAGCTTTTGGCTTTTAAGCATTTTTGTGAAATAATTTTTCATTTACAAATCGTAAAATTAATCCGCGTATTTGTGGATCAATTGCAAGACCGATAATACCGTACAATAAGCCAGTAAGTATTAAAGCTACTAGTGGCGGCAAGTTAATTAATATGGTGCGGTATAGTGCGTAACTGATTATAAAGGCAAAGGTATTGAATATAATCCCCTTGAATAGTAATGTGAAACCTTTACGAACAAATAAAGTAAATCCGATTAATAACGTGATCTCGGTAAGGATAGCAGCTACAGCAGCGCCCAGCATTCCAAATTGGCTACCTAATACGATGTAACTTATAAGGGCAACAGCTAATCCACCCCCCATCGTTGTTGCACGTTTCCACTGTTGACCAATTGTCGTTAAATTATCAGCAAGTGGATAGCTGATGGATTGTAAAATGACTATAAAGGCTAAAATTGCAAGGGCATCACCAGCTGGTGCATATTCTTCACCTAATAAAGTTACAATCCAAAAACTTGGATCGGCGATAAATGGGATAGAAATTCCCATTCCTAAGAAAGACATAAGTTTTAATTCGAACTGAGATAGTTTTCTATGTTCATCAATATTCTTTTCATTTCCAAAAGCAAACAATTTTGGATAAAAGGCTGCTGCAATTACACCGGGTATTTGATAAAGTACAGCAGGTATTTTATAGGCGGCCCCAAAGAATCCAACTTGCTCATTCGTTGAAACTTTTTGTAATATAATGGGGCCTAACTGTGGCAAAAGCATAATGATAATGCCATTGATTGTGAAAATAAGTAATTGATCTAAAATGCCTTTATCCCAGCCCTTATGAATTGTTGTATAACGGATTGTCATTATAAAGGCAATGACTCCTGTTACAAGGCTAGATATTCCGTACATGGCAGCGACCATCATAAGTGACCATTTAAATGACATCCCTAGCAGAAGAGCAGCCGCGGCTGTTACCCCTTGTAGCACAGAAATAATCGCTGTAAATTGCATACGCTCTGTTACTTGGAAATAAGCCATCCCAACACCTTGTAAGGTGGCTCCAAACATGGTTGGTAGTACGACCCAATATACCATGGCACGTAAGTAAGCATCAGTGTAGAAGAACTGAGCAAAAATAGCGAAGAGCACAGAAATTACGATAGCTAATACTAAACGAATACGTAAATAACTACTTATTAATACGCTAATGTTAGCGTCGCCTCTCGTTCCTTCACGCATAAACGTATGTGTCAAACCTGCATCTGTAAAATAACAAATAACAGCGGAAACTGCTAATGCAGTTGTAAACATCCCATACTCACCTGGTGAAACATATCTTGCAAAGAAAATAGTTGCGATAGCAAGTACAAATCGAACAGTAATGTTTCCTACAAATAGGTAGGAGGCATTTTTAAGAATTTTATTATTTTTCATGGAAAAAGACCTTTCTATTCCTTAGGACGTACGTTGTCCTAGTTGTAAATTTGATTTGTTTACGGAAAGAATGTTTAGAAGCGTACTTTTAATTTAAGAAAACATAAACTTAATTCGTACAAACCAAAGCATTGCGTATAACTTCTTGCTTCGTTTTCCATTTTTTGAATAAATTTTGCTGCAATATTGTTTTATATCTTTTTTGATTAATTGAACTTGTGATTTATCTAACTTAGAGCTTCCTTTAATGTATATACAAGCATTATTAATGACTGTATATGGGAATAGGTAAGTTTCAAGGATTTCAATAAGTTCTGTAGAATCATTCACGGTTAAATCTTTTGATTTAGTACGAACCCAATTCTTCATTCGATTAAATACTTCTAATTCTTTTGTTGTTTTTAATTCATAATCTTTATACTTTGAAGAAAGATTTCCTTCTGATAAGATTCGATAATATGTTAAATATTCATCTACATAGCATACATTTGTTACACTCATTAATTTAAATAGAAATTCTAAGTCTTCTCCCCAGCTACATCCTGGCGTGAAACGAATGTTATGATCCATCACGATAGATCTTTTGAAAATCCAAGTGCTCGTTTGAGCAACAACTTGATGTGTTAAGAAAGCCTTTGTCATATCACCTTTAATAAAGTTTGTCGTGTGCTCAATCTTTTCCCCAGTCTCTTCGTAAAAGTTCATATAGCCACAATAACAAGCGTTCATTTTGTTTTTATGCATGCTCTCGATTTGTTTTTCTATTTTTGTTGGGTGCCATAAATCATCACTATCAAGAAAAGCAACATATTCTCCGCTAGCATTTTCAATTCCTGTATTACGAGCCACTGAAACGCCTTGATTTTCTTGTGGGACGTATTTTATTTGTCCTGGGTACTTTTGTACAAGATTTTTTACGATGGAAGGTGATTGATCTTTGCTTCCATCATCTACAATTACAATTTCAATGTTTTTATATGTTTGATCTAGTATTGATTGCATCGTTTCTTCAATATATTTTTCCGTGTTATACAGAGGTATGACAACGGAAACGAGTTGTTTTTGTTCCATCATAGAGTTTTTATCTCCTCAAATTTTTTATGTTTTGTACCATATATACAAGCCTTTTGAAAGGAAGAAGATTACAAGAACATCTGTATAAGTTTAACGCATATAAACTTTGTAAATCAACTTTCTATTGTGGTACCTCGATAATTAAAAAGAAATAATGTGAAATGATAAAAGCCCCTTAATTTTTCAAGCGAAATTAAGGAGCTTTAATATATTAGTATTTAGTTAGGAAGTTATTCTTTATCTGTTATCTTTAACTTTTGTTTTAATAATGCATAATCTTGCGTTAATGTTACAAGTTGATGATGTAATTTGGAGATTTTTCTCGTCAGGTCAAAAATTAAGATAAAACAGAATAGTAGTCCAAATAAGAATAAAATGGATGGAGGATATTCTACTTTTAATAGTTTTCCAATCCAATTTATAATTTTATCCGTAGAACTTAAAATAGCCATTGCAATACAAACGAAAATCCATAAAATAGCATATTTTGTTTCTAAAGTTCCACGACGAATGGAATTAATAATTAAGAAGAATAGCAATAAAATAAAGATGAATGAAAAGGTAATTATATGCATTCATTATCAACCTTTCACGATTTTTTGCATCAATATAGCAAGACTTACCTTAACCATGTAATATGCAGATTTAAGAGGCGTGATGGAAGATTGTCCACCTTGTCGCTCCTGCATATTTACAGATATTTCATTAATGCGCAGTTTTTTCTTTTTTAAATGAATAAGGACTTCTGGTTCTGGATAATCTTTTGGATAATTGTGTGCAAAAATCTTAATTACTTCTCGATTGATAGCACGATACCCAGAAGTTGGATCCATAAATGTTTGTTTTGTTAGTAATTTCAATAGAGCAGTAAAGTAAAAAATACCGATTCTTCGGGAAATACTACCTTTATATGCTGTTTTTTCTGTAAAACGTGAACCTAGCACCATATCGCATTGATCCTCGGCAATAGGCTGTATAATTTTGTATAAATCATCAGGATTATGTTGTCCATCAGCATCGAACTGAATCGCAATATCATATCCGTTCTCATAAGCGTATTTATATCCAGTTTGTACAGCTGAACCAATACCTAGATTGTATGGTAAATTAACAAGGTGAACAGGGAAATCTTTTACGATTTGAGCTGTTTTATCTTTTGATCCATCATTAATAACGCAAATGCTTAATGCTGTAAAATGCTGTTTTAGTTCTAATAATCTTGTTAATGTATCTGCAATTGCTTCTTCCTCATTATACGCTGGAATAATAATTAACGTTTTTGGTATTGAAATTGGTACCTCAATAGACATTACCGCACCATCCCTTATATACTTAATCATAATATGGTTATTTTTAAACGAACATTATTTAATATACCATTAATAGTATAACAAAATAAAGGAAAAGCTGCTGGGTGATTTTAGGAAACAGGCATCGAATAAAAGCGGTAAGGAGTAACACTTTATTATAAAAAAAATACATGCAAGGAAGAAAAAAACCTGTGCATGTATAAGATAAAAGTCTAATGTTACATATTCCAAGGCTTACTTAAAGTTAATACTTCAGCCATTTCTTTACTTTTTAAGCGTCCTTTTTTTCGGTTTTCTGCGCGTTCTGAGCCGGTTGTGTGTAACCAATGTTCTTCCTCTGTTTCGGGAAGTACTTGCGGTACGGATGAAGGTTTTCCATCTTTTAATGCGACAAATGTAATGAAGCAAGTCGCAGCAATTCTACGTTCGCCTGCTAATAAATTCTCTGCAATTACTTTTACGAAAACTTCCATTGAAGATTTTCCTGTATAACATACGAAAGCCTCATAACAAACAGAATCTGCTTGGTGAATTGGAGTTAAAAAATCAACGGAATCGATAGATGCTGTTACGCAGTGTTTACGACTATGTCTCGCAGCTGCAATTGAAGCGATACTATCAATTTCTGCTAATAATTTTCCTCCGAAAAGTGTTTGATGATTATTTAAATCATTAGGAAAAACACGTGTTGTTTTAATTGCTTTTGATTCTCGCATGAATTTCTTTTCCATATATTCAGCCCCTATTTTCTGTTTTCAATCAGAGTGACATGTGTAAGTGGAGTACTCAATTATTAAAAAATACTAGATATTTAACGAAGTAAAATGTTTTTGAAGAGGATTATCCCGCAAAAGCCCGATTGGTGTGGGCTAATAATTAGTGGAGGATGAATAAACCCCTTACTGATTAAAGTTGCACTTTATTAAAACTTCTGTATTTGTATTCATGTAACTGAAAGAAAATTTATCGTATATAAAATGTAGTGTAAAAGAGGATTCGCTTACATTGCAAGTGAAAAAGTGATGACTATGTATTTGTCATAGAAATTCCCTATCAGCCGTGTGCCTATTCATGATAGAATCGTTTTGTTATGAATGGAAATAGAGGTGCAATGGACATATGAATCATATACAAACAAATTTTTCGTCTTTCTTCAGTAAAATAATGATTGGTGCGATGCTCGCATTTTTTGTTTATAGTTGCTGGTCCGCTTTTGAAATGAGTAAGCAATTTTTTGGAGGAAGTACAACAAGTGTAACAATCGTACTGGCAATTTTTATTATCCTCATTTTGTTAGTGGCATCGATTTTGCAATATCGTTTTACAGATAAACAATTTCTTATTTTTCTTATAAGCATATCCATAGTTGTGAGACTTGGCGTGGTTCTGTTTGCAGATGTTCCAATGATAGGTGATATGAAAGCTATGTATGAGTCTGCAAAGCAGATTGCCATTGGTAATAACGTAGGGGATGTAACTCAGTTACCTTTTATTATTTATGAATCAATCATTATTCGTATATTTGGTGATACTGTATTCGCCTTACAATTATTTAATATTGTATTTTGCACAGGAACTGCATTTTTCATTTATCGTATTGCATCAATGGTGTTTGGGGAAGAGTGTGGTCGTATTGCTTCTGTGTTTTACGCTTTATATATTCCAAATATATTTATGAGTTCTTTATTAACGGCGGAATCGCTCGCAATATGTTTATTTTATTGTGCTTGTTACATACTTCTATATAAAGGATTAGATCATCCTTATATGTGGGGGATTTCAGCTATTGTATTTGCACTTAGTAATATGATTTTCCCGCTAGGTTTATTTTTACCTATTTTTATAGCTGTATATGTGCTGTTAATTGAATTATTTCAATCAGCAACGAAGCAAAAATTGCTATTAAAAATGATAGGAATACTTATTCTATTTTATAGTACGCATTTTGGCGTGAGCTATGGGATCAAGGCGATGGGAATGCCACAGTATACGATTTCTAATGAGACGTATGTTCAATCTGTTTTGATTGGAAAAAGTGAAAATGGAGAAAAAACGTCTGGAAATCAAAGTGTAAAAGAGCACATTGATCAAAAGTTAAAAGAGATTGAAGTAGAAAGATTTAAGCTTTTAAAGCCGGTAATCAACCAGTTTTCAGATGAGGGAATAAACTCGATTCTTTTTAAATGTGAAAAACTTATATATATAGCGGTAACAGTATTTATGGCTATAGCTTTATTACATTTTCTCATTAAAAAACAACAAAATGAAGGATATATGTTGTTTTTATTATTAATTGGCGGATACGTATCATTAAGGCTCTTTCAAGTAGATATGGCATATTATAATATTATTATGCCGGCTTTGTTTATTTTACAAAGCTTTGGTGTTTATATGAGTTATTTTTATTGCCAAAAGGTCTTTTTCAGAAAATAAAAGAATCCAGTTCGGATTCTTTTTTTATAGATGGATTATTAGTCGCCTTATCGGTTTAGTTCTAGCTGTAAACTATCAGCTGTTATGGCTATTTTTGAGGAATCATCTTGAATATTCTTCATTATCTGTGAAATAGTTTCTAACTCATTTTCAATTTTTTTATTTTGTTCTTTAGAGTTAGACATATCTTTTACGATTTCTTGGAAATATTGATCTGTCGCATGCATACTATCTGTCCCTTCAGATACGAGAGAGCTAATTTGTTCCACGGAAGAAGAGACATGTATAATTTGTTCATTAGTTTTTTCAACGAGTTTTGTAACGTTGGATATTGATTCTTTTGTTTGTTCTGATAATTTTCGAATTTCCCCTGCCACAACTGAAAAACCTTTACCAAATTCGCCAGCGCGTGCAGACTCAATAGCAGCATTTAATGCGAGTAAATTTGTTTGCTCAGCGATTGATTTTACAATATCAATGATTTCGTTAATTTTGTTAGAAATATCAAGAAGTTCATGAGTATCTGTAATAATAGTTTCCATATTCGTTTGAATGCTTGCCATTCGTTTGTTTTGCAGATTTAATTGTTCCTGTCCTTTGTTGGCCTTTTCTTCTGATGTCGTAGCTAATGATGTACCTGTTTTTGCAATGCCCACGATATTTTCTGATTTAGATGTTAATTTTTGAATAGAAGAGCTTGTTTTTTCAGATACAGCTGCTAGTTCTGTTGCAATATGTGTAATCGTCATAGCAGTCAGTTCTTTTTCCTTTTCATGCTCTTTTTGAATTCTTTCGTATTCAGATTCATAGGCTGCAATAACAAGTTCTTGTTCTAATGTGAATAATTTATTTATTACATTTATAGAATAAGAGAAATCTTCTATCGTCGAAAATTTTGTTTGTAAAATCTTCATGACAGAGCGAAATAATTCTTGATAGGCGGCAGTATACCATTTTCTATGTAAACCAATTTGTACATGCCTTTTTGCAATTCTAATACGTTGTTCAATAAAATCTTCATGCATATTTCCACTGAATAATTCTTTAATGTGTGTCTTTAAAGTTTGTTTTAATTTTGGAATAGAGCTGTAACGTTCAATAATAGTAATTAAATTAGGTTGTTTTGTGATATTGGTATAGAATTTTTCTGTGATCCAATCTATTTCCTCATAAATAAAAGGCTGTAGTACTTTTACAATTTGTAAATCTTCCTTTGAAATATGCAGCATATCCATTTGAGTTTTCAGTTCAGAATTAACGGGCACGTTAAATATTATTTGTTGGCCTTTACTTAATTCAATTATACTGGCGCTTGTTTTATTGTTATTTTTTTTAAAAACCCCAAGCATCATTCTTCCCCCTGTTTGTAAAGCGTTTTCATTTTTTGGTTCATATATAATTATATATGTATATATAAAATTACTCTATAGTATGTAGAATTGTATATAAATTAAGAGAATTCTTTATAGAATTCTCTTAATGACCTTTATTAATCTTTGCATGTGTTTTAAAGAAAACTGGGAAATGTACATTATATATTACGGTGACGACACGAATAACGAATGTTATTAATAAACAAACATAGAAAGCTAACACGTGTGCCCCCAGTGCATGTGTGATTAGGAAGCTAACTGCTCCTAAAATAGAAGCAATTGCGTATATTTCTTTTCGGAATACATAAGGGATATCTTGAGCGCAAATGTCGCGTAAAATACCGCCTCCAATACCTGTAATGACTCCCATTGAAACGACTAAAAACGAGGCGTCAACGTGATGTGACATTGCTGCATTTGCACCAATGGCTGTAAAAACACCTAAACCAACAGCATCAGAAAGCATAATAACGACTTGAAGTTTATTAATACGCTCAAAAAACATACATGTGAATAATGCTGATAGTACACTTACGAAAAAGTAAATGGGTTTTACAAATGCGACGGGAGGCAGGTTACCAATCATAATATCACGAATAATACCGCCGCCGAGCGCAGTAGCTACAGCTAAACAAAGGACACCGAATAAATCTAAATCTTTTTTCAAACCAACTAATGTACCAGAAATGGCAGCGGCGATAATGCCAAGAAACGTAAATATATCGATTAATAACATGGCCTTAATCCCTTTCTCTTAAAGATGTTCCAGAGAAAAAATATACACTAAAGTTTTGGAAATAACAATTACTTTTCGCTACATGTAGAAAAACGGATGAAATACATAAAGAAAGCGTTTGAAAATGTTTGGAAATTAAATTAAAAAAGTGCTGAGAGATTAATTTTGTAGTTTTTTGCTGTGGCTTAGTTGGAGGGGGATTACAATAGAAAAAGAATAGTTTTACATTTGTATAAAATGATAAAAAAATATTTCTATATTGTCGAAAATAAGTAAATGAGTGTTAGATAGTTTTTATAGGGATAGGGAAGGATAGCTAAAGGACAATATCTGCTACTACTAATAATGCTGGATTTGACTAGTTTCGGCATAAAAAATAGTTCTCAATTTAAATATGAGTTATGTTATAATTGCTAGGTGTTTTTTAAACGATAGAAAACTATGATTAAAAGATAATGTAAAGATTTTGTATGGAGGTCTTGGAATGTTAGCAAATCAAGCTAGGGTTAGATTTGAGCATTTTTTGCTCTTTTTTATTATTTTACAGCCTGTTTTAGATTTATTAACGTCTCTTAGCATCATTTTATTAAAGGCAAATGCCACTGTTGGAATTTTAGTAAGATTTCTTATTATGGCTGTTGGTGGTATTTACATTTTAATTCAGGCGAAAGAGAAGGAAAATAGGAAGTTTTTAATTTACCTTATATTATTAGCAGTAGTATTAGGAATAGGATTTATTAATAATACACTAGTTAAGAATCCTATTGTACTGAGTGAAGAAGTTAAGTTTGTTGCGAAGGCATTATATATATATATTATGCTAGGGTCATACATTTTAGCTTTAAAATCATTGAAAAAGACAGTAAATATTAGTGATAAAGTCAGAAATAGCATTGTATATTCTACATTAATCATTAACGCTGTTATGGTTATTTCTATTTCAACATCTACAGACTTTGGTAGTTATGAATGGATGAAAGTTGGTTCCCGAGGATGGTTCTATGCAGGTAATGAACTAGGATCAATCTTAGCTATCATTTTCCCTATTGTGGTACTATATTCTATTCAAAAAACAAAGAGCGTGAAACATGTTTTATATTGGATTCCATCGCTTTTAATGATTTACTCGTTAATTCAAGTTGGTACAAAAGTAGGAATGGGCTCAATTGGTGCTACGTTAGCAGCAGCAATCGGGATTATCGTACTACAATTACTATTCGATAGAAAAAATCCAAATAAGAAGTCTCTTGTACTTAATGCATTCATTGCTGTCGTCCTATTAGCTGGTGTTGCCGGAACGTTTAAAATGACACCATTAGCACAAAATATGGGCATTCATACTAACTATTTATCAGAACAAAATGTAGCGCAGCAAGGTCAAAAAGAGAAAGAAATTAAAGAGAAAATTAAAAAAGAAGAAAAACAACATAAAGTTGAAAAGCCAGAAGAAAAGGCAAAGATAGAAGCAGAAGTTAAGAAAGAGCTGGAGAAAGAGCAAAAGAAAGAAAATCAAGAAAATCTTATTTTCAGCGGACGTCAAGTATATGAAGAGAGACATAAGCAGTTCTTTAAAGAAGCGCCAATGTCACAAAAGCTATTAGGAATGGGTTATGCAGGTAACTTTAAGTATAATGAACAAAAGCAACCAGATCCGAAGTTAATTGAAATGGACTTCCATGATTGGTTTTATGATTTCGGAATTATTGGCTTTGCATTACTAATGATTCCATTTATTTATTACGGCTTAAGAATCCTACTAGCATTTATTACAAGATTTAAGGAAATATTTAATGTAAAATATGGAATGCTTTCAGCAAGCTTAGTATTAGCACTAGGCATTGCATATATTGCAGGACATATTTTGACAGCACCAGGAGTTGGTATTTACTTTGTAGTGGTGTTAGCTTATCTCATTGTAGATCTAGAAATTGAATGATAAAAATAAAAGCTAACTTTTGTTAGCTTTTATTTTTTAGTACAGTAAAATAAAGATAGATGGAAATGTAGCGAAGATTTAAAGGAGGAAAAAATATGAGGATATTGCATATGAATGCAGGAGCAGAAGATGGAGGAGGAAAAACACATATTATTTCACTTCTCGATCAGTTCCCAACTGGTGAAGTAGAATTAGCAGTATTTGAAGATGGAATTGTTGCGAAAGAAGCAAGAGAGCTAGGGATAAAAGTTCATGTGTTTTCACAAAAATCTCGCTATGACTTATCCATTTTAAAGAACATAAGTAACTTCATTAATAAAGAAAAATTTGATGTAGTTCATACACACGGTCCTAGGGCGAATTTCTATGTTTCTCTAATGAAAAAGAAAATCGAGGCAAAATGGGTAACGACAATTCATAGTGATCCATTTCAAGACTTTACTAAACAAGGCTTAAAGGGTTGGATTTTTACCAAATTAAACTTAAAGGCTTTAAAAAATATAGATTTATTTTTTGTTGTAACGAATAGATTGAAAAAAAGCTTAGCGGCATTAGGCATTTCAAATGAAAAGATGCATGTTATTTATAATGGGATTGAATATGATAAGGAAAAAGCACAAGGTTATAATAAACAGGAAATGTTTAATATTGATGAAGATGTGTTTACCGCAATTCAAGTGGCACGCTTGCATCCTGTTAAAGGACATGAAGTTTTATTCGATGCATTGAAGCAGACGAAATTGACGAAAATTAAAGTACTATTAGTTGGTGATGGTCCGTTAGAAAATGAGCTGAAGGCGCTAGCTACTGAAAAAGGGATTAATGATAAAGTTGAGTTTTTAGGACATCGTCAAGATGTAAAACAATTATTTGCATCATCACATATAAATTTATTAACATCGCATAGTGAAGGGTTCCCATTAGTCCTATTAGAAGCGGCAAATCAACGTGTTCCATCTATCGTGACGAGAGCGGGAGAAATCGAACCGCTAATTGTAGATGAAACATATGGATGGATTGTACCAACCGGTAATGGTAAAGCATTAGCAGAGGCACTAGAGGAAGCTTATGACAAGTGGAAAACAGGAGAACTAGCTGTGATGGGAAAACATATTTACGAACACGCTACAATGAACTTCTCACTACACAAATTATATGAAGATACGAAAGAAACGTATAAGCAATTAATAGCGAAAAACCTTTAATAATAGAGAGGATAGTTAATTATGGCAGTACAAACAGTTGATATTCTAGGCGTTCCTTTCTCTACAATGACAATGGATGAAACGATCCAATATTTAAAGAAGCAACTAGAATTAGAGCAAGCTCATACTTTTCAGGTGGTAACAGCAAATCCTGAAATTGTTATGTGCGCAAAAAAGGACGAAAAGTTCCATAAAACATTATTAAATACAGACTTAATTACACCTGATGGTATTGGGGTTGTAAAAGCAAGTGGTATGCTTGGCACACCATTAAAAGAGCGTGTGGCTGGATTTGATTTAATGAGCAATTTATTTGCAAAGTTATCAGAAGATAAGAAATCAGTATCTGTTTTCTTATTAGGTGCAAAACCACATGTTGTACAAGCTGCAGCTGATCATTTAACGAAGACATATTCGGCTGTATCTATTGTGGGTATACAAGATGGATATTTTAAACAAGAAGAAGAAGAGAATATTGTTTCACGTATTCAAGAGGCAAAACCAGACCTATTACTTGTTGCGCTTGGATTCCCAAGACAAGAAAACTTTATCCAAAACAATAAGCATCGTTTAGAAACGAAAATGGCTGTTGGAGTAGGCGGTAGTTTAGATGTATGGGCAGGAGAGGTAAAACGTGCCCCAAAATGGATTCAAGCTATTCATTTAGAGTGGTTTTATAGATTATGTAGCAATCCAACACGTTGGCGCCGTCAGTTAGTATTAGCGGAATTTTTAAAAGAAGTAATGCGTTTAAAAAAGTAGCGGAACATCGCTACTTTTTTTATTTGTTCATTTTTGATAAACATTTTATTTTTTGGGAATGATGAAGGAGAATTTTTTACGCGAAAGTATTTTACTTATACAATTCACACATGTAAAATGATGTGTAAAGACAGCTGTGTAAGGAGGACCTCTTGTGGGTAAGGTAAAAGAAATTTCAAAGCGAAAGCTACTTGGTATAGCAGGGCTTGGCTGGCTATTTGACGCAATGGACGTTGGAATGCTTTCGTTTGTAATTGTGGCATTACAAAAAGATTGGGGATTAAGTACTCAAGAGATGGGTTGGATAGGGAGTATTAACTCAATTGGTATGGCTGTAGGGGCGCTCGTTTTTGGGATACTATCAGATAAAATAGGACGGAAATCAGTCTTTATCATTACATTATTACTATTTTCTATCGGTAGTGGTTTAACAGCTTTAACGACGACACTCGCGATGTTTCTTATTTTACGCTTTTTAATTGGTATGGGACTTGGCGGAGAACTTCCAGTTGCATCTACTCTTGTATCGGAGAGTGTTGAAGCGCACGAACGTGGAAAAATAGTTGTACTATTAGAAAGTTTCTGGGCTGGTGGCTGGTTAATCGCAGCTCTTATCTCGTATTTTGTTATTCCTAAATATGGATGGGAAGTTGCGATGGTATTAAGTGCAGTTCCAGCGTTATATGCTTTATATTTAAGATGGAATTTACCCGATTCCCCGCGATTTGAAAAGGTTGAAAAAAGGCCATCTGTTATTGAAAATATAAAATCGGTTTGGTCTGGAGAATATCGTAAGGCAACAATTATGTTATGGATCCTATGGTTTTGTGTTGTCTTTTCCTATTATGGCATGTTCCTTTGGTTACCTAGTGTAATGGTATTGAAAGGCTTTAGTTTAATAAAAAGTTTTCAGTACGTACTCATTATGACTTTAGCCCAACTTCCAGGATATTTTACAGCTGCATGGTTTATTGAACGCCTTGGTCGTAAATTTGTATTGGTTACGTATTTAATTGGTACAGCATGTAGTGCGTATGTGTTCGGGATCGCGGATTCATTAACAGCATTAATAGTAGCTGGTATGTTACTATCCTTCTTTAATTTAGGTGCGTGGGGTGCCTTATATGCTTATACACCTGAACAGTATCCAACGGTTATTCGCGGTACAGGTGCAGGAATGGCAGCAGCATTCGGGCGTATTGGTGGTATTCTTGGCCCGTTATTAGTAGGTTATTTAGTTGCTTCACAAGCTTCGCTCTCGCTAATATTTACGATTTTTTGTGGATCAATTTTAATTGGGGCACTTGCTGTAGTTATACTTGGTCAAGAAACGAAACAGAGGGAATTGGCATAAAAGAAAAGGGAAACCAAAGTGGTTTCCTTTTTTCTGTTTTTTTAGATAAATAATGGTATAGTAAGAAAAAGGGATTGTTTCTTACTAAAGCGAATGTATACAACAGGACATATGGACAAAGGAATTAGGTGGTTGGATAAATGAAAATTTTACTTATCATGGAAGAGACAGAAGAGCGAAGAAAATTAGTTGAGAACTTTACTGAGAATATTCGAAATGTAGAATGTTTTGAAGCGAAAACTGGAACAGAATCTTTGCTAATAATGAAAAAACATACACCTGATTTTGTTTTTTTAAATTCGCAATTAATAGATGGTACTGGTTTTGAATACTCGAGTTTATTACGAGAAGTAAATTGTTATACGAAATTTATTTTTATTGGTGAGGATATAGAAGAGGCAATTACAGCTTTTCGTTTCCAAGCGTTTTATTATTTATTACGACCATTTCGTGAAGAAGATTTACAATTCATTTTATATAAAATGGGGAAAGAACAAGTTGAGAAGGCAAAGAGTCATTTGCGTAAATTGCCGATAGAAGGTCATGAGGGGATTAGATATATTTTCCCAGAAGATATTGTGTATGTAAGTAAAAATAAGGAAAATAAAACAGTTTCAATTTATACAACGAATAATCAGTATATTTCAACTTACACACTCCAGGAATTAGAAAATAAACTAAATGCATATGATTTTTTACGTGTACATAAAAGCTATTTAATTAACATGTCATATGTACAAGAGCTTAAACCTTATTATAATGGCACGTATAATTTGTATTTAGACAGGTATGATGAGCAACCGATTCCAGTAAGCCGCAATTATGTAAAACGACTTCGAAATAAAATTGAGCTATGACAAGTAATGAGAGAATTTCAACATAATAACCTAAAAATCCTTCATGATAGGGAGGATTTAAGTTAAATATTCAGAAAATTTAGTACAATCTCCTCTAAGAAGTAGTAATGGGGGGATTGTATGTGAAAACATTGAAATCAATTTTACTTTGGGGAGTAATTGCAGCACTAGGAGCATCTGCTTTTGGTGTAATAGCTTTATCGCAAGGTGAGACAATTAATGCTGTATGGCTATTAGTTGCTGCTGTATCAGTGTATGCGATTGCTTATCGCTTTTATAGTAGATTTATAGCAAGAAAAGTTTTTGGCCTAGATAATAATAGGCAAACACCTGCTCATACGTTAAATGATGGGAAGGATTATGTTCCGACAAATAAATGGGTTTTATTCGGACATCACTTTGCAGCGATTGCTGGGGCAGGTCCTTTAGTAGGACCAATTTTGGCGGCGCAGATGGGATATTTACCTGGGACAATTTGGATTATTGTTGGGGTAGTTATCGCTGGAGCTGTACAAGATTTTGTAATTTTATTTGCTTCAATGAGACGTAATGGTAAATCATTAGGGGAAATGATTAAAGATGAGATTGGTCCTGTTACAGGGTTAATTGCAATGATTGGTATTTTGGGTATTATGATAATTTTATTAGCAGTATTAGCTTTAGTAGTTGTGAAGGCACTTGTTGGAAGCCCATGGGGAATGTTTACAATCGCAGCAACGATTCCAATTGCTATTTTAATGGGAGTTTACATGCGTTACATTAGACCAGGACGAGTAGGGGAAGGATCAGTAATTGGTATTGTTCTACTAGTACTATCTCTTATTGGCGGGCAATATGTAGCAGAAAATCCAACGCTTGCAAGTATGTTTACTTTTAGTGGTGAAACAATTGCTATTATGCTTATTGTATATGGATTCATTGCATCGGCATTACCAGTTTGGATGCTCCTTGCACCACGTGATTATTTAAGTACATTTTTAAAAGTAGGAACGATTGTTGGATTAGCAATTGGTATTTTAATTGTAGCTCCAGATTTGAAGATGCCGGCAGTATCTCAATTTATTGATGGAACAGGCCCTGTTTTCTCTGGGAATTTATTTCCGTTCTTATTTATTACAATAGCTTGCGGTGCTGTCTCTGGATTCCATGCTCTCGTTTCATCAGGTACGACGCCGAAAATGATTGAGCAAGAAGGTCATGCACAACCAATTGGTTATGGGGCAATGTTAATGGAATCATTTGTAGCAGCGATGGCTATGATTGCAGCTTGTGTATTAACACCAGGAACTTATTTTGCAATCAATAGTCCAGCGGCACTAATCGGAACAGATGTATCACAAGCAGCTCAAGTTATTTCTTCCTGGGGATTTGCTATTACACCGAATGAATTAAAAGAACTTGCTGTTAACGTCGGAGAACAGACCATTTTATCACGTACAGGTGGCGCACCAACATTAGCAATTGGTATGGCGCATATATTTTCACAAGTAATAGGTGGAACGGCGATGATGGCATTTTGGTATCATTTTGCTATTCTTTTTGAAGCACTATTTATTTTAACAACGATTGATGCCGGAACACGTGTAGGTCGATTTATGATTCAAGATATTTTAGGCCATGTATATAAGCCGTTTGCGAAAACAGATTCTACATTAGCGAATGTGATTGCTACAACGCTATGCGTACTAGGCTGGGGGTACTTCTTATACCAAGGGGTAGTCGATCCTCTCGGTGGAATTAATACGCTATGGCCACTTTTCGGTATTGCAAATCAAATGTTAGCGGGGATTGCATTATTACTTGGAACGACAATTTTATTCAAAATGGGGAAAAAGGCATACGTTTGGGTAACGCTTATTCCGACTGTAGGATTACTGATTGTAACGATGACAGCTGGTTATCAAAAGTTATTTCATGAAAATCCTAAAATAGGGTTTCTATCCCATGCGAAAGTGTTCCAAGGAGCATTAGATGATGGGAAGGTATTAGCTCCAGCTAAAAACGTTGCGCAAATGAAACAAATTATTTTTAATGACTATATTGATGCAACGCTTTGTGGGATTTTTATGATAGTTGTAATTGCAGTATTAATTTCTGCACTTCGAATTTGGATTCAAGTATTAAGAAATAAGCCAATGCCGTTAAAAGAGGCACCATATATTCCTAGAGATGAAAGTGAGTCGAGGAACTATGCTTAAAAGATTACAGGAGGTATGGGGAAAGAGAAAACAATTTATTAGTTTACTTGTCGGAGTTCCAAGTTATGAAACATATGTAAATCATATGAAAGTACATCATCCAGAAGAGGAAATTCTTTGTCAAAAACAATTTTTTGCTGAGGCACAAGAAGCTAGATTTAATGCAAAAGGCGGAAAAATATCACGATGTTGTTAATGGAAGGGGCGAAATTTCGTCCCTTTTTTATTTTGTTGTTCCACGTGGAACAACAAAATAAAAAACTTTGGGAATTATAGGGATTTCGTAATACAATAAAATATAGAAGGGGATAGATGGAAAAGAAAAAGTAGGGAGATTATTTTATGTTCAGAGATCTATTTGTAAATATGACAATTATTCTTTCCTTTATCTTTGTAGGTGGTCAGCTTTTAAGAGATAAGTCATTAAAAGAGGAATTCTCTTTTGGACAGAAATGTGTGGCCGGTATTTTTACTGGAATACTAAGTATATTATTGATGCATTTTGGCGTACATATTGAAGATATTATGTTGGATTTACGTTATTTAGCTGTTATTTTGGCAATTATAATTGGAGGTCCGATAGCCAGTAGTATAACAGTTACTATTATTTTAATCACTCGGCTATTTTTTACTGAGTACTCTTTAGCCTCTGAATTGGCTTGCTATACTATCGTGGCAATAGGGATTGGTATTATCTTCATTTGGCGGATGAAAGTTTCTATATTCACAAAATGGGTATGGTTTAATGTGTACAGTTTGTCTATTTTAACAATACCACTTTCTATTTTATTTAAGGATATATTCGTAGTGGTATTATATTTAGTTTGTAGTATTGTTGCGGCATACATCACATTTGTAAGTGCAAGCTACGTATTGCAATCGAATGAATTATTTCAAACGATGAAGCAGTATGCAACGATGGACGCATTAACAGGTCTAGGAAATGTAAGACAATTTGATTTAGAGATGAATCGTCATATTGGTAACAAACATATGAAAAATGATTTGCTTTGTTTATTACTTATTGATATTGATCACTTTAAGTATGTAAATGATACGTATGGTCATCCGGCTGGGGATGAGGTATTAAAAAAAGTGGGGTATATTTTACTAGAGAATGCACCATTCTCAAACTTGGTTTTTCGAAAGGGTGGCGAGGAGTTTGCCCTGTTATTACCAAAAAAGGGGTTGGCATATGGAACTCGTATAGGGGAACAAATTCGTCTAGCTGTTGAAAGATATTCCTTCCAATTGTTAAGTGGGGAAGAAATTAAAATTACAGTTTCAGTTGGGGTTTCGGAGTATGAAAAATCACCCGAGCAATTTATTCAATTAGCTGATGACGCATTATACTATTCAAAAAGAAATGGTAGAAATAAGGTTAGTGCAGCATCATAAGGATGAGGGGAGAGAAGTTGGTTTCTCTCAAATACCCTTGTAAATGATTAAAACCCACAGGGAGAATAAATTCCCTGTGGGTTTTAATATACTTTTAAAGCTATTAATGGGTAGCTTTATTTAGACAAGTTCTTTCGGTGCAACGAATTTGCGGTATGCACCGTGATGTGTTGGTCCTACATATTCGTTAATTTTGAATGAATGACGAATTGCAGCTGTGATGAATTCTTTTGCAGTTTTGACTGCTTCTTTCACAGTTTTTCCTTTTGCAAGTTCTGCTGTAATTGCAGCAGAATATGTACAACCTGCGCCGTGTGTATTTGTCGTATCAATCTTTTCAGATTCTAGAAGATCGAATGTTTCGCCGTCATATAACACATCAATAGCAGTTTCTGTACCTAATTTGCTACCACCTTTAATTAGTACGTATTTAGCACCTAAAGCATGGATTTTCTTTGCAGCTTCTTTCATGTCCTCAAGAGAATTAATTTTCACACCACTTAATTGATACGCTTCAAATAAGTTTGGAGTAACAACTAATGCTTTTGGAACAAGAACGTCACGTAAGCAGTCATTTGTTTCAGGATGTAACGCTTCATCTGCCCCTTTACATACCATAACAGGATCAACTACTACATTTTTGAAATTGTGCTTTTCAATTGTTTTCGCAACCATTTCAATAATTTCTACCGATCCAAGCATACCTGTTTTTAAAGCATCTACGCCAACGCCTTCAATTGTTGTTTCTAATTGTGGTTTTAATGTAGAAGCTGGGATTGGGAATACGTTATGTGCCCAACCGTTATGTGGATCCATTGTTACAATTGTCGTAAGAGATGTCATTCCGTATACGCCAAGTTCTTGGAATGTTTTTAAATCTGCTTGTATACCAGCACCGCCACTTGTATCAGAACCAGCGATTGTAAGTGCTTTGTTTAATGTCATTAGGAAAGCCCCCTTAGGTGATATAATGAAAACTACGTTTTCACTATTATATCAATGTTACGAATAAGTACAAAGTGAAAAGTAGATGATTTATGTTAAGTACTATTTAAAATCTTGTATGTAGGAGACGAAGGATGTTTCAAGAGAATCGTACAAATGAATTAGTTATATTAAAAGAGATTGCAGAAACGTTGAATACCTCAAATGATACATATCACGTACTTCAGGCTGTGCTGGAAAAATTATTAAATGTAACTGGTTTAACAACAGGGTGGATTTTTCTTGCGGATGAAAACGGTAGATATACGAAGTTAATTGATTACCACTTACCGGAGGCACTGAAATTCGAAAATAAACGACCGATGTGCGAAGGGAATTGTTGGTGCCTACACAGCTTTGTGGAAGGGAAATTAGAGCGAGCGGTTAATATTATTGAATGTAAGAGAATAAATAATGCAATTGAATACAACTGGGGAGATACAGAAGGGATTGTACATCATGCGACTGTACCGCTAAAAGCAGGTGAAGACGAATTTGGCGTATTAAATGTGGCTAGCCCAGGTAAAACACATTTTTCTGAAGAAGAATTAGTACTATTACAATCAGTTGCATTTCAAATTGGAACAGCTTTAAAGCGCACAAAATTGTATGAAAATGAAAAGAGAAGAGCTCATTATTATGTAAAGTTAGAACGCTTTATTCAAGCTTTAAGAGCGATTCATAAATTTAATAAATTACCTGAGGAAGTTGTAAAGCAGGTAGGGAGTTTATTTCTATGGGAGCAAGTCGTATTCTTTATTAGAGAAGAAAATGAACTAACTGTGAGAGCTTCTTATAAGACGGGTGAACTACAAGATGATTTGACGGCGTCAGCACGGGAAGCATTGGAAAAAGAGGAGTCTGTCTTGCTGAAGCGTCAGGTTGGTAATATAGTACATCCTAATAGGGCAGTTATTGCTATTCCAATACATATTCAAAATCATATATTTGGCGTGCTAAGTGTAAGTTCTAATAATGGGGAATTTGATATAAATACGATAGATGTTGTACAAGCGTTAGCAAATCATATTTCATTAATGATAGAGAACTTGAGGTTAAATGAGAAGCGCCGCGAACTTGTACGAATGGAAGAACGTAATCGTTTAGCTAGAGATTTACACGATTCTGTTTCACAAAAGCTGTTTTCATTAACCTTTATGACGAAAGGCGCTGAAGCTGTTTTAAAGGGGCAAAATGAAAAGGTAGATCAGTCTTTGTATGAGATGCGTGGATTAGCACAAGGTGCCTTAAAAGAAATGAGGACATTAATTTGGCAACTTCGTCCAGCGGGACTAGAGAAAGGATTATTGCCAGCTTTAAAGCACTACGGTGAAAGTTTAGGATTAAAAATTCGGGAACAAGTTACAGGTGTGCGTGATTTGCCGCGTGTAGTAGAAGAAGCACTATGGCGAATTGGACAAGAAGCTTTAAATAACGTAAGTAAGCATGCGAATGTAAGAGAAGCGACAATTTATTTCAAAGTGACGGGGAAGAATGTATCATTAGAAATAGTCGATCAAGGAAATGGATTTGTAGAAGAGGATGTAAAAGAGAAGAAATCGCTTGGTATGACTACGATGCGTGAAAGAGTAGAGTTAGTTGGTGGAACGATTAAAATTGTAAGCAGCAAAAAACGGACGAGTGTAAAAGTAAATGTACCATTATGATGTGAAAATGAGGGAAGTTTGTGAAAATAAAAGTATTGTTAGTTGATGATCATACAGTTGTTTTAAAAGGATTAGCATTTTTTCTAAGTACGCAGGAAGATTTTGAATTAGTTGGGGAAGCGAATAATGGAAAAGAGGCGTTAGTGAAAGTAGGCGAAACGAATCCAGATGTCGTATTAATGGATTTATATATGCCTGAGATGGATGGGATTGAGGCGACGGCTTGTATTAAAAAAGAATATCCAAATGTGAAAGTAATTGTATTAACTAGTTTTTCGGATCAAGCACATGTATTGCCAGCATTAAAAGCTGGGGCAAGTGGCTATATTTTAAAAGATGTAGAACCAGATCAGCTTGTTGAAGCTATTCGAAGTGCGTATAAAGGTAACATTCAATTACATCCCGATATAGCAAATGCTCTTCTCTCTCAAACATTACCTCAAGAAGAGAAAGAGGAAGAATCTTTCGTTCATGTAGATGTACTAACGGCAAGGGAAAATGAAGTATTGCAGCTATTAGCGAAAGGGATGAGTAATAAAGAAATCGCTTCGGTTTTAGTTATTACTGAAAAAACGGTTAAAGCTCATGTAAGTAGTATTTTGAGTAAGTTAAATTTATCCGATCGCACACAAGCAGCATTATATGCAGTGAAAAACGGAATTGTATAAGACTAAAGTCGTAAGACCTAGTTCGCCTTTAGAAGGTGGACTTTTTTTATGGAAAAATACGTCTATGTGAGGACGAAATTGTCTTGATATAAAGATAAAATGTATTTGTAAGCAACAACAATTACAAGGGAGTAACCCTTTTTCGTAAGTAATATATAACAACGTAAGAGTGAGTAGTAGGAGGAGAAGAATCATGGCAACAGTTTTATTTGTAAAAGCAAACAACCGCCCAGCGGACCAAGCAGTTAGTGTGAAATTATATGAGGCATTTTTAGCAAGCTATAAAGAAGCACATCCAAATGATACAGTAGTAGAACTTGATTTATATAAAGAAGAATTACCATATGTAGGCGTAGATATGATTAATGGTACATTCAAAGCTGGTAAAGGATTTGATTTAACAGACGAAGAAGTAAAAGCGGTAGCAGTTGCTGATAAGTATTTAAATCAATTCTTAGAAGCTGATAAAGTAGTTTTCGGTTTCCCATTATGGAACTTAACGATTCCAGCAGTATTACACACGTATATTGATTATTTAAACCGTGCTGGTAAAACGTTTAAATATACACCAGAAGGTCCAGTTGGACTTATTGGAGATAAGAAAATTGCGTTATTAAATGCACGTGGCGGCGTATATTCTGAAGGACCAGCAGCTGAAGTAGAAATGGCTGTTAAATATGTAGCAAGCATGATGGGCTTCTTCGGTGCAACAAACATGGAAACAGTAGTTATTGAAGGACATAACCAATTCCCAGATAAAGCAGAAGAGATTATTACAACAGGTCTTGAAGAAGCAGCTAAAGTAGCAAGTAAATTTTAATTAAAATTATAATCGTCACTCGAAAAAACAGCATTAACATAAACGTTAATGCTGTTTTTTATGCTTTAAGTTCATTAGCAAGTTTTTTTAATTGAATTCGATCGTGTATGTAATAGGCGCGCCCGTCTTTTTTTAAATAATTTTGCTGGCAAAACTGGTTTAATACGTATAGAAGATGCCGGTAACTGACGTTTAAGTATTCTGAGGCCTCGGTATGTTTTTCGGTATAGCAATTATTTTGTTCCGTTAATAGAATAAACGCAGCTAATCGATTTTCGAACGGATAACTATAGTTTTTGGCGTAACTTTCTGTTCGGGTAATTGTTTTTTCGCCAATAAATTTGCATAGTTTCTGTAAAAAGGTAGCATCTTGCAATAAAAGATGCTGACAATTTTTAAGAGGAAGGGCTAAGCAAATACAATCGTCGATTACCTCAACCGCTTTCGTAACGGATTCTACGCCAATTAAGCCTAATTCCCCAATGAACGAAGGTGCTTGAATAAAGTTAATTAAGGAGACCCTCCCGTTTTTGTGACTCATATATATTTTCGCTTTCCCAGAAATTAAGTAATAAAGATAAGGGAAATCAGCTCCTTCATTACATATCCTTTCTTTCTTTTGAAAGGAATGTAGTTCGGTATACGGTAAGACATCAAAAGAAAAAAGAGTGTGGAAGTTGTAAGTTTGCATGTAATGAGAGATTTCTTCGCTATTTTTGCTGATTTTCATGTTTTCACCTCATATTTAGTATGAGATATCTCCTATTATTTTTACAAGAAAGAATGATACGATTTATTTAAATTTGTTTTTGTAGAAAAGAGAGTGTGAAGGGCTTATGAAAAAATATAAAACATTGTTGTTTGATGTAGATGATACATTGTTAGATTTCCAGAAGGCGGAGAAAGTGGCATTACGTATGCTTTTTGAAGAGAAAGGGATTCCTCTAACTAGCGAGGTTGAAGCGCATTATAAAAAAATTAATAAAAGTCTTTGGGATGCTTTTGAAGAGGGCGAAATAAACCGTGATGAAGTCGTAAATACACGGTTTTCGATTTTGTTTAAAGAGTATGGTCAAGAAGTAGATGGGATATTATTTGAAAATAATTATCGTAGTTATTTAGAAGAAGGTAATCAACTTATACAAGGGGCCTTTGAATTTATACAAAATATTCAAAGTGAGTATGATTTATATATCGTGACGAATGGTGCTTCAAAAACACAAGATAAGCGTCTGCGTAATGCAGGAATACATTCAAAATTTAAAGATATTTTCGTTTCTGAAGATACGGGCTTCCAAAAGCCAATGAAAGAGTATTTTGATTATGTTTTTGAACGCATTCCTAATTTCGTTTCTGAAGAAGGACTTATTATTGGGGATTCGTTAAGTGCCGATATTAAAGGCGGATATTTAGCGGGAATCGATACTTGTTGGTTTAATCCAGAAAAGAAATCAAATGAAAATGGGATTGTGCCAACGTATGAGGTACATAATTTTGAAGAGTTATACGCACTATTAAAGAAGCTTGTGTAATATAAATAGGCAGTGAAGATTTTGTCCCCACTGCCTATTTATATTAGTTTGTAGCTTCATTATGTTTAGGAAGCGGAAATGCATTACCAATGGCCGCCGCCCCGAGCATTGGTAATAATAAATTGAGCGGGAAAAACATGAGTAATAGTAATGTTATAGCTATTGGTTTTCTTAATGCATAGCTTGAAATAGCTGTCGTTACGATGGCTACAGAAGCTATTGGATCTATAGGGGCAATAGAAGCTATAGCATATCCAATACTTGATCCAGCAAATATAATGGGGAAAATATGTCCGCCGCGCCACCCCGTATTTAAACAAACGGCAGTAATACATAATTTTAAAACCCCTGAAAGAAGTAATACCCAAAAAGATAAATGGCTCCATTCGACGACTAAATCTTTTAACTGATGTTCCCCTGAGAATAATGTATATGGGAGAACTGTTCCTACAATTCCTAATAAAATACCACCGATAATTCCAAGTGATAGTTTGTATTCTCGGAAAGGATGAATTACTTTCTCTAATGTAAACTCTAATTTGAAATAAAGGAAACCGACCATGGCACCGATACTTGCAAGTGGTAGAAAGGCGATCCATTCATTGAGAGAAAGAGAGCCTTCTCCAAAATTAACAATAAAAGATCCACGATTATCTAATTTACTAAGCAATAAATAAACGGAAAATCCGGCAAAAGTGGTAGCTAAATATACGATTGCTTTTTTTCTCTTAGAAAACTCAGCAATTTGTTCATCTTCACTCTCATTCTCATTCGGAGCTAAATAACCGAATAATGGTGCATTGAAAATGACACTTAAAGTAGCACCAATTCCAACCTCTGTTAGTTCATTCATTCCCTTTAAAGCGAATTTAAAGCGATCCCCTACCCATGTGCAAAGTCCACCGATAATTCCAACAAGCGCTGCTTCCGGACCTAGACTAGCTCCAAATATTAAAACGATAATCGCAGTTAAAGTAGCTTTATGTACAAAACGGTATTCAATTCTACCTGTTTTTTTATATTCAGCCATTACTTCCGGCATAAGACGTGGATATGTACCGAAGTATTTTTGTGTTAAACCCACGAGAATACCGCCGATTATTGTTACACAAATGGTGTAATAAGGGGGAGAAGAAAATACTTTAGGTAAGTAGTCCCAAATAAAGTGGATTCCGAAATTTATTGTAACTAAAAATAGCCAGACTGTAGCTCCTACTATAGAGCCTAGAAGAATGCCGTATAGGACGAGTATATAGTTCATGTCCTTTTTATTTGTCATGTTATACCTCCGTTATGTAAGTTTTGATATGGAAGGGGTTAGATATGCTAGTATGAAATGAATTGAATATATATAGTATCTTTTTGAGAGGTCCGCTTATTCAATTTATACATTGCGATTTCATGAGAATTTGAAATCTGCACGGTTAAAGCACTTATTTAAGTGTATATAGTGATTCGAGTTTTTGAAAGGTATTTTTCATATAAACATGGAATATATTTCTTTTGTTGTTTATATTAAATTCCTGACATTTAATTTAGAACATTCAGAAAAACTATTTGACATTAGGAAATTATTGCTATAAAATCAACGGTAATTGCATAGTCTTATCAAGAAAAGGTGGAGGGACAGGCCCGATGAAACCTTGGCAACAGCCGTATAACGGAATTGTGCCAAATCCTGCAGGTAATAATCCTGAGAGATAAGAAAGAGCCTTTAGAGCGTGTTTTCAAACTGCTCCTTTCTTGTTTTCAGGAAAGGGGCAGTTTTTTATTTTTCATAAAAGAAAGGAGAACGAGAGATGGGAGAATCATGGGGGAAAGGAACTATTTGTGTGCAAGGTGGCTATACGCCAAAGAATGGTGAACCACGTGTTTTGCCACTTTATCAAAGTACAACGTATAAATACGATACTTCAGATGATTTAGCAGCGCTATTTAATTTGGAGGCAGAGGGGTATATATATACGCGTATTGGAAATCCTACGCTAGCTGCATTTGAGCAGAAGTTATCAGATTTAGAGGGCGGTGTAGGGGCTGTTGCAACAGCTTCTGGGCAGGCAGCTATTATGCTCGCAGTTTTAAATATTTGTAGTAGCGGAGACCATTTACTTTGTTCTTCAACAGTTTACGGGGGGACATTTAATTTATTTGGAGTGAGTTTGCGTAAGCTTGGTATTGATGTTACGTTCTTTAATCCAAATTTAACGGCCGATGAAATTGCGGCACTTGCTAACGACAAGACGAAGCTCATTTATGCAGAATCATTAGGAAATCCAGCGATGAACGTTTTAAATTTCAAAGAATTTTCAGCAGCGGCAACAGAATTAGAAGTACCTTTTATCGTTGATAATACATTAGCGACGCCTTATTTATGCCAAGCGTTTGAACATGGGGCAAATATTATCGTTCATTCTACGACGAAATATATTGATGGTCATGCGAGCTCATTAGGCGGCATTGTTATTGACGGAGGGAACTTTGATTGGACAAATGGAAAATATTCTGAGCTTGTTGAACCTGACCCGAGTTATCACGGCGTAAGTTATGTTCAAAATTTTGGAGCAGCAGCTTATATTGTGAAAGCACGCGTTCAATTATTAAGAGACTATGGAAACTGTATGAGCCCATTCAATGCATATATTAGCAATATTGGCTTGGAAACATTGCATTTACGAATGGAGCGTCATAGTGAAAATGCTCTCGCAGTTGCTAAGTGGCTTGCTAATCATGAACGTATTGAATGGGTGAATTATCCGGGATTAGATAGCAATGAAAATTATTCGTTAGCACAAAAGTATTTGAAAAAAGGTGCTAGTGGTGTTTTAACTTTTGGTATTAAAGGCGGATTAGAAGCAGCAAAAGAATTTATTGCAAGTGTGAAACTGGCAACTCTCGTAACGCATGTAGCTGATGCCAGAACTTGTGTAATACATCCCGCTAGTACGACACACAGACAATTAAGTACAGAAACTCAACGTTTAGCTGGTGTTACATCTGATTTAATTCGTTTATCGGTCGGTATAGAAGATGTTTCTGATATTATTGCCGATTTAGAAGCAGCGCTAGTCGGAGGCAAACAACATGCCGATTATAATTGATAAAGATTTACCAGCTCGCAAAGTATTACAAGAAGAAAATATTTTTGTAATGACGAAGGAGCGAGCAGAAACACAAGATATACGTGCTTTGAAAATTGCAATATTAAATTTAATGCCTACAAAGCAAGAAACAGAGGCACAATTACTTCGTTTAATTGGAAATACACCGTTACAATTAGATGTTCATTTATTACATATGGAATCACATCTATCTCGCAATGTAGCACAGGAACATTTAACGAGCTTTTATAAAACTTTCCGTGATATTGAAAACGAAAGATTTGATGGACTCATTATTACAGGAGCACCAGTTGAGACTCTTTCTTTTGAAGAAGTAGATTATTGGGAAGAGCTTGAACGTATTATGGAGTATTCAAAAACGAATGTAACATCTACGCTTCATATTTGCTGGGGAGCACAAGCAGGTTTGTATTATCACTATGGCGTTCCGAAGTATCCTCTTGCTGAAAAAATGTTTGGTGTGTTTGAACATGAGGTTCGCGAGCAACATGTGAAATTGTTACAAGGGTTTGATGAATTGTTTTTTGCCCCGCATTCTCGTCATACAGAAGTACGAGAGAGTGATATTGAAAAGGTGAAAGAATTAACGTTATTAGCAAACTCTGAAGAAGCGGGTGTTCATCTTGTTATTGGGCCAGAGGGAAGGCAAGTTTTCGTACTCGGGCATAGTGAATATAGCTGTGATACGTTAAAACAAGAATATGAACGAGATAGCCAAAAAGGGTTAAATATTGATGTGCCAAAAAATTATTTTAAACATAATAATCCAGATGAAAAGCCGCTTGTTAGGTGGAGGAGTCATGGAAATTTATTATTCTCTAATTGGTTGAATTATTACGTGTATCAAGAGACCCCTTATCTATTGTAAATAATGATTGTGTAACACGTGGTAGCGTTTTCTTGGTAAAGATTAACCTATATTTTTCGGAATGTTCAAAATACATTGTTTTTTAGATGTTTTGTTTATATAATGGCATCTAAACACAATTTTTGAGGGGTGGACAGTATTATGAAAGAAATTCAAGTGGGGTTATTAGGTCTTGGGACAGTTGGTAGTGGTGTAGTTCGTATTATTGCAGATCATCAAGAAAGACTTATACACCAAGTAGGTTGTCCAGTGAAAGTAACGAAAGTATTGGTGCAAAATATTGAAAAAGAGAGAGAGGTCGAGGTACCTTCTACTCTATTAACACAAAATGCGAGTGAAATTTTAGATAATCCTAATATTGATGTTGTCATCGAAGTAATGGGTGGAATCGATGATGCAAAAGCATATATTTTACAAGCTTTAAATAGTGGGAAACACGTTGTGACTGCAAATAAAGATCTAATGGCGTTACACGGGGCAGAATTGCTGGCGGTAGCAAAAGATAACAAGGCTGATTTGTTTTATGAAGCTAGTGTAGCTGGAGGTATTCCGATTTTAAGAAGCATCGTAGAGGGGCTTTCTTCAGATCTTATTACGAAAGTAATGGGAATTGTAAATGGAACGACAAATTTTATTTTGACGAAAATGTCAGACGAAGGGAGAGCATATAACGACGTGTTAAAAGAAGCCCAACAGCTTGGATTTGCAGAAGCAGATCCAACATCAGACGTAGAAGGTTTAGATGCAGCAAGAAAAATGACGATTTTGGCTACTCTCGGTTTCTCTACAAATGTAGAGCTTGGAGATGTGAAGGTAAAAGGAATTACTTCTATTACAGAAGAAGATATTGAATATAGTAAGAGCTTAGGATATACAATTAAATTAATTGGTCTTGCAAAGCGAGATGGCGAGAAATTAGAGGTTACAGTTGAGCCAACTTTACTTCCAAATACACATCCTCTTGCAGCAGTGCAAAATGAATATAATGCTGTCTATGTGTATGGTGAGGCAGTAGGAGAAACGATGTTTTATGGACCGGGGGCAGGAAGCTTACCGACAGCGACAGCTGTTGTTTCTGACCTAGTTGCTGTAATGCAAAATATTAGGTTAGGTGTAAACGGAAATAGTGCCGTATCCCCACAATATAAAAAAGTATTAAAAGAGCCAGATGAAATTGTTGTGAAAAAGTTTTTAAGACTTCATGTCAAAGACGAGATTGGTGTATTTGCAAAAATTACATCCTTGTTCTCTGAGCGCGGTGTTAGCTTTGAAAAGATTATTCAAATGCCACTTGAAGAGAAAGGGAAAGCCGAAATTGTAATTGTAACGCATCGTGCTTCTCTTGCAGATTACGATTACATTCTACATACATTGCAATCGTATGAAGAAATAGATTGTGTGAAAGCAAACTATCGAATTGAAGGAGATGCTAAGTAGTATTTCCTATAAAAAAACGAAAAAACCTATTAAGCAGCTTGCTTAATAGGTTTTTTTCTATTTAAAATCTGCGTGCCAACTTGTATAAATGCTTGAATAATCCAACCTGTTGTAAAGGATAAGATAATTGTTCCGAAATAGATTGGTCCATCTAATAAGAAGCTTAATGTTAAAAATAAAAGAGCTAATGAAATTTCAGTTCTTCTGAATGTCCATTTTTTCTTCTCAGCAACAGTTAAAACGAAAGCCTCTTGAGGCGCAGCGCAAAGGTTTGTAGAGACGTAAAGACCGATTCCAGCTCCGACGAATAGATTTCCACAAACAAGTGTTATATATTTTGGAAGAGAGCGGATAAAGTCCATAATAGTTGTAATGGAACCAATCCAATCAACAAAAAGAGAAATAAGAATCATCGTTACAATCGTGCCGATTGTAATTTGTTTTTTATCCCAAAAGAGTACGATAAGTGTAAAAACAAAGTTAATCATGAAAATCCAAAAACCAATACTTACCCCGAAATTTTGATATAGTGCAATAAAGAAGGAATCATAAGGGCTAAGTCCAAAGGAAGTAATTGTCGTCATCATATTAATACCGATGGAGAGAATGAGTAAACCGCCAATGAAAAATATATATTCTAATTTGAATTGAAGCATATAGTGTGTATCCTTTCTAAACGTATTTGCTAGGAAAGGATATATTGTGGAAAGCTTACCAGGTCAAGTAAGAATTTTTACGAAAAGGGGAGAATGAGATGACTAATATAAGAAAGATCGCTGAACTTGCTGGGGTATCTGTTTCAACTGTTTCACGTGTACTTAATGATCACCCGTATGTAAATGAGCAGAAACGAAAAGAAATTTTAGAGATTATAGAAGAATTAAATTATACGCAAAATGTAAATGCTATTCATTTAGTGAAAGGGAAAACAAATGTAATCGGTGTTTTATTACCACACGTAAATGATCAATATTATAGTGCTATTATTGAGGGTATATCAAAAGAAACCGCGAAGAACAATTATAATATGATGCTTTGCCAAACGAATTATAGTGAAGAAAAAGAGTTGGAAATTTTACATATGTTGAAAATGAAAAAACTTGATGGAGTAATTATATGTTCAAGAACAAATAGTAAGGACAAACTTGAAGAGTATACGAAATTTGGTCCAATTGTTATGTGTGAGGAAATAGATTCAAATTTTATTTCGAGTGTACATATTGATTACTATAAAGTGTTTTCACAAGGGATGAAAAGCTTAATAGATGCAGGTCATACGCGTATTGGATATTGTATTGGAAGAAGTAATAGCATTAATAGTCAAAGAAGAAAACAAGCGTATGAGGATTCACTTCAACAGATTGCTGTAACACCATTAGAAGCCTGGAAGTTTAAAGGGTGTTTTACAGTGGAAGATGGGCGTGATGTAGTGCGAGAGTGGACTCATATTCCTGTAAAGCCGACGGCGTTTCTCGTATCTTGCAACCATATTGCTGCGGGTATGGTAACGGAGGCGAAAAAACAAGGAATTCGTATTCCAGAGGATATTACGCTTATTGGATGTGATGATCAAGAGGTGGCAGATATATTGGGTATAACGACGATTTCACATTCCAGTAAAAACGTTGGTGTAAAAGCATTTGAATTATTATATGAAAAGATTAATGATGAAGAAATAGATGTGAAACATGTAGAGTTATTACCAAATTTGGTAGATAGGGAAACGACATACTAGGGAAGGTGTGAAAATCGCTTTTCAAAAATTCGTTTGGTATAATTATGGACAATCTATGAGGGCTAAAAGGGGTTTTGATATGAGATCGAAATTGGTAAAAGTGATTCTACTCATCACAATTGCGTCTTTCTGTTTATTTGCATATGGTTTTGTTTCAGGTGTGAATGATGTATTGAATCCGAAAGCTTCAAAATTAATTACGAAAACT
Source organism: Bacillus sp. H1a (assembly GCF_000633475.1). Taxonomy (NCBI): domain Bacteria; kingdom Bacillati; phylum Bacillota; class Bacilli; order Caryophanales; family Bacillaceae; genus Bacillus; species Bacillus sp. H1a. Next base: position 106,818 of record NZ_AYMH01000001.1, read on the forward strand.
GACGTAGTGGAGAAAGAAAAGAAGAAAGATGGAACGTTACAAATAGTTAGCTTAGGTGATTCGTTAACGCGCGGCGTTGGTGATAAAGAAGGAATTGGCTATATTGGACGAATGAAAGAAGATTTACAAAAAGATTATAAACAAAAAGTTGCACTAACCAACTTAGCAGTTAGTGGTGCGAAAATGCCTGATTTATTAAAACAAATTGAAAGTAGCGGAGCTCAATATTCAATTAAGCAAGCCGATGTAATTGTTTTAACAATTGGAGGAAATGATTTATTCCCAGGATGGGAATCGCTCGGAAAGATAGATTTAGAGACGTATCGTCCTGATACTGAAACGTTTCAAAATGAAGCAAAGAAAATTATAGAAGAAATTCGTAAATTAAATACAGATAGCCCTATTTTTTGGCTAGGTTTATACAATCCTTTTGAGGATGTAGAAGATTTAAAAGGGTCATCGAACATAGTTGTTGATTGGAATGCTTCTTTAGAGAAGTTAGCATTAAATGATAAAAATGTATATATTACACCTACATTCGATTTATTCCAAAATCGTGGAAAAGATTTATTATACTCCGATCATTTTCATCCGAATGAAGTAGGTTACACATACATGGCAGAGCGATTAGTCCAAAATGTTGTAAGTAAATTAAAACTAGAACAAGGAGGGGTAAAATGACGACGATACTTTCCGTACGAGACGTGAAGAAGGTAATTGGAAAGAAAACACTTGTAGAAAACATTTCGTTTGATGTAAAACAAGGGGAAGTTTTCGGCTTCTTAGGACCAAACGGAGCTGGAAAAACAACAACTATTCGAATGTTAGTCGGACTTATTAAAGCGACAGAAGGTACTATATCTGTTGGTGGTTATTCTATTAAGGAAAATTTCAGAGAAGCGATGCGTCAAATTGGAAGTATCGTTGAAAACCCAGAGCTTTATACATATTTAACTGGATGGGAAAACTTAAAGCAATTTGCACGTATGCTTGGTGATATACCCGACGAACGTATTAGTGAAATTGCGAAAATGGTTCACTTAGATGAACGTATTCACGATAAGGTAAAAACATATTCCCTTGGTATGAAACAGCGTCTTGGAATCGCACAGGCGCTTCTTGGAAATCCGAAATTACTTATATTAGATGAACCGACGAACGGTTTAGATCCAGCTGGAATTAGAGAACTGCGAGAATTTATACATAAGCTTGTAAAAGAAGAGAACATGAGTGTATTTATTTCGAGTCACCTATTAAGTGAAGTACAAATGATATGTGACCGTGTCGCTATTATTCATAAAGGGAAAATGATAACAGTTGCACCTATAGAAGAATTAATCAAAACGGCGAGTGATCGTGTAGAGTGGGTTGTTACACCGATTTCCAAGGCGAAAGACATGCTAGATGCCGCTGAGGAAATAGGGGAAGTTAGTATAGAAGATGAGCGTTTACTATGTCGTATGGATGTTACGTCTATTAATGTTTGGAATAAGCGTTTTGTAGAAAACGGGATAGATGTACATAGCGTTAAAGAGCTCGTATTTACGTTAGAAGATTTATTTATTGAACTCACAAGGGGTGAGCAACATGCGTGAATTTGCGAATCTAGTTTTAAACGAATCAGAAAAAATTTACCGTAAGAAACGTATTTTCGTTGTCATGCTTATTTTAGCAATTTTGATTCCACTTTTTGTGTACGCCCAGTATCGTGAAATAGAAACAACCCAAAAAAGACTCGGCACAACTGATTGGAAAGTATCGTTGCAACAACAAATTGTTGATTCTCAGAACCGTTTGAACAACTCAAGGTTGCCAGAAGAATGGCGTGATTGGTTAAAGGTGAGGGTGGAACAGCAACAATATTATTTGGATCATGATATTAATCCGACTGCACCAGGAGCCCCGACATTTGTGAGGGCGTTTATTGAACAAGGAATAACGTTATTTATTCCATTGCTCGTTATGATTGTCGCAATTGATATCGTTTCAGGAGAACGAAGTGATGGTACGATGAAAATGCTTCTTACGAGGCCGATTCGGCGCTGGAAAATACTCCTTAGTAAATATGTGACGATGTTATTTTTCATTTCGCTCATCTTGCTTCTTGTCGGTGTGTTTGCTTACGCGTTATCGGGGCTTGTATTTGGATACTCAGGATGGAATTTGCCTGTTTTAACAGGATTCGTTATTGATAAGGAGACATTAAATACGAATTTTGTACATCTTATCCCGCAGTGGCAATACATATTAATGGCGTACGGACTAGCTTGGTTTGTTGCTATTGTGGTAGGAACTATATCATTTATGGTTTCTGTGTTAATTCGAAATACACCAGCTGGTATGGGCGTTATGTTAGCTGCATTAATTGCTGGCGGAATTTTGAGTTCTTTTGCAACGTCTTGGGAAGGTGCGAAATATATTTTTAGTGTCAACTTATCGCTAACGGATTATTTATCAGGAAAACTGCCTGCATTACAAGGGTTATCAATGGGGTTTTCTTTAATGAATTTAGCGGTATGGGCAGTAGTTTCCCTTATTATTTCTTTCGTAGTATTTACAAAACAAGATATGGTGAATTAATTGGATAGGAAGTGAAGGTATGAAAAATACTTTACAGAATGATTGGGGTTCATTACTGGCATCAGAATTTGAAAAAGAATATTATCAAACTTTAGCCGGTTTTTTGGAAGAAGAGTACAGTACGCATGTTGTTTATCCAAAGATAGAAGACATTTTTAACGCTCTGCAGTATACAAGTTATGAAAATACAAAGGTTGTTATTTTAGGACAAGATCCGTATCACGGACCGAATCAAGCGCATGGTTTAAGCTTTTCTGTACAACCAGGTATAAAAACACCGCCATCGCTGTTAAATATGTATAAAGAACTGCGAGATGAATATGGCTATGAAATTCCGAATAATGGTTATTTAGTAAAGTGGGCAGAGCAAGGAGTATTATTATTAAATACTGTATTAACGGTTCGCCAAGGTGAGGCAAATTCTCATAAAGGGAAAGGATGGGAGCATTTCACAGATCGCGTGATTGAACTGCTAAATGAACGTGAAAAGCCAGTTATTTTCATATTGTGGGGACGCCATGCACAGGCGAAGAAAAAGTTAATTACGAATACGAATCATCATATTATTGAATCCGTACATCCAAGTCCATTATCAGCAAGACGTGGTTTCTTTGGAAGTAAGCCGTACTCTAAAGTAAATGAGATTTTATCTAATATGGATGAAAAAGAAATCGATTGGCAAATTCCGAATATATAAACGCTAAAAAGGTAACTAACAATTGTTAACTACCTTTTTACTATTACTGTTCATTTTTAAGTTTTGCATCTAGTACAAAAGTGCCGAATGGGATAACTGATGCAGCAAGTGCGCCAAGTGCCCATAAAATTGATTTACGGTGTACGATTGTTACTTGAATTACCGCAAAGATGAATAGTATGAATAAAACACCATGAGCCATACCTGTAATTTTAACAGCTGTTGCAAACCCCGCGAAATATTTTAACGGCATTGCTACAAATAATAGTAATAGGAAAGAAATCCCCTCAATTAAGCCGATTGCTCTTAATCGTCCGATTGGTGTAGATAACATGAAATAGCCTCCTTTAACGTATGCTTGTATATAGTAAATATGTATTCTTTTTCAAAATGAAATAGTCTATTTTGTTCCATTATATACAAAAAGAAAGTTTACACTACGAGAATAGTGCAAAGTTCAAAATATAGTCACAAAAGCATGGGAATTTAAACAAAAACCTATTTGAAGCATTTGACTTCAAATAGGTTTTATGAATGAAAATATTATACAAGCGCTTCGCTTTTTAGTACGAATTTCTCTACAACTTTTGCAACGCCATCGTTCATATTTGTATCTGTAACATAGTTTGCAATTTCTTTAATATCATCTGGTGCATTGCCCATTGCAACGCCAAGACCAGCGAATTCAATCATCGCTTGGTCGTTATAACTATCACCCATTGCGATTACTTCTTCGCGTTTAATGCCAAGTGTTTGGATTAGTTGGTTTAGACTCGTTCCCTTCGTAACACCATGCTCAGTAAATTCTAAGAAGAATGGTTTTGAGCGCATAACGCTTAATTGACCTTCCAGTTGTTTTTGTAGTTTCTTTTCTACCTCAACAAGGCGTTCAGCCTCTTTATTCATTAACACTTTTACTACAGGTTCTTTGACTGCAGCCTTGAAATTATCAACTTCAATAATTGGCATACCAGTAATTTCGCCCTCAATTTCAGTATAAGGATTATTTTCTTCTGTTACGATATCATCGCCAATATAAGTATGAATCCAAACGTCTTCATCTTTACTAATTTCAAATAGGTTGTGAACGATTTCAGGAGATAGAGTACTACTAAAGATTTCTTCATTTGTTTTACAGTTAATAATTTTTGCGCCGTTAAAAGATAGAATAAAGCTACCGTATTCTTCTAAACGAAGCTCTTTTGCGACGTTGCGCATACCAAACGTTGGACGCCCAGAAGCAAGTACAACTTTAACTCCTTGCTCTTGTGCTGTCATTAAAGCCTCTTTCGTACGAGGTGAAATTGTATGGTCATCGCGTAATAAAGTATCATCTAAATCTAAAACAATCATTTTATAAGTCATATGGGAAATTCCTTTCTTTGTTTAAATAGAAATAAATTTTTATGAAGGTATTGGGGAATATATAGTAAGACATCGAACCTCTTCACATGGAATTAGGTGAAGTCTTGCATTGTTAGTATAAATTATCATGAGCGTGTTGCCCATGATAATTTATCATTATCGTAACAACTCTAAAGGTAGAGTGCAATAATGGAAGTTTTCCAATTTACGATAGTTGTTTTTCGTTAGAACGAGAAAGTAGTATTTCCAGTAAGATAGCCATTACAGATCCAAGAACAAGACCATTACTCAAAAATGATGCTAAAAATGGTGGCAGTGTAGAAAAAGCCCCTGCTGGAACGAACATAACTCCGATTCCTGTAAAGATTGAAAGACCTGCTACTTTAAATAATTGTTCTTTATTTTGTACAGTGTCATATTCGCGAAAAGCGAGACCAATCATGCTTGCAAATACAGGATAAATTGCAGCATATCCAACTGCGACAGGGATTGCTGCAAAGAATGAAGTAATCTTTGGGAATATACTAACGAGAATAATAAAGCTTGACCCTAACATAAATGGGAGGCGTTTATAAATATTAGTCGTTGCGATAAACCCTGCTGATCCGGAAATGGCAACAGGACCAATGGCTGAAAATAGACCACCTAGTAATTGATTTATTCCTGTTATAATGCCAGCTTGTTTGAAGCGGTCTGGAGCGGCATCTTCTTCATACTTAGAAACAACCTTTTGTACAACGCGAATACTTGCTAACATATTTGTTAGAAGTAGTAGCGTGACGAAAACTACTGTAATTGCCATGTTCCATTCAATGCGGGGCATCCCGAAAACAAATAGCGATGGAAGACGAATTATATCTGTCACAGGTGTTACTGGATTAGACAATCCGAAGCAAGCAAATAATATCCAGCCGCAGACGATACTGAAAAGAACGGAATATTGTCCAATAATAGGTAGCTTCATAATGAAAAAAGATAGTAAAATAACAATGAGTGAAAGAATAAATACCTTTGGCTGTACTTCTGTATGTTGTCCATCAAGGCCAAACATGCCTTTTAAGAAGGAGCCACTAAGTTGTGCGACGAGAAGGAATAAATACGTTCCAATTACTGTCGGTGTAAAGTAACGAACTAGTTTATCAATAAGTCCAAAAACACTAAGAATAATACAAATGATGCCACTTAATAGGAAAGCGTACTGAAGGACCTTAAGTGTTTCATTACTTGATCCAAATAATACGACACCTAAGCTTGCATAAAGGGAGAAAATTCCCCACCAAAGGCCTGCAGGGCCTTCTTGAATAGGAAGTTTATGACCGAATATAGTTTGTAAGAGGCCGGCAAAACCGAGAACAAATAATGTCCTTTGTACAAACGCGATTGCTTCAGCACCATCAAGACCATAACTAGTTGCGACACTAATTGGTACAATAAGACTTCCAGCTAAAATAAATAGTGCCCATTGTAAGGCAGAAAGAAATATCTTCATTATATCAACCTCTTTCATAGATTCCGTTTCTAGTATATACGTATTTCATTTCCTCTGGCAAAGATTGTAGATAGAGAAAAGAGTTGAAACATAATATGAATGCACGTAAGCAATTATGGATAGCAGTTATATGTATGACCTTTGTTGTAATTCTAGGAACGCTAGGATTTATGACAATTGAAGAGATTAGCTTGTTTCAAGCATTTTGGATGACGATGATTACTGTATTAACTGTTGGATATGGTGATGCGGTTCCTGTGACACAGGCGGGAAAAGTTTTTGCGCTTCTTATTATACCTGTTGGTGTCGGTATCGTTACATATGCAATTGGGGTAGTAGCAGCTATGATTATTGAAGGGAATTTATTTCATGCAGTACGGAGGAAGAAGATGGATAAACAAATAGCACAGTTAGAAAATCATATTATAGTATGTGGTTGCGGAAGAGTAGGGCTTCAAGTTGTACATGAATTACAGGAAAAGAAAATCCCATTTGTAGTTGTGGATAAAGATGGAAGTACATTCGAACAGGAAAAACTTTTATATGTACATGGAGATGCAACTGAAGATCACGTTTTACATAATGCTGGAATTTCAAAGGCAGCTGGTCTAGTTGCTATCGTAGCAAACGATGCTGAAAATGTATTTATTACATTAACGGCAAGAGGGCTCAATGATGCAATTAAAATAGTAGCAAGAGCTGAAAAACCAGAAACAGAAGAGAAATTACGGCGCGCTGGTGCAAATAAGGTTATTAATCCGTCTAGTATGGCAGGAATTCATATAGCGAAAGGTATTGCGAATCCGTTAACAGTTCATTATATTGATACAGTATTGTATGGAGTGGAGCAATCATTTGTAATTGAAGAAATTCAAGTTGGTAAAGATTCTATCTTAGCCAATAAATCGTTACTAGAGAATAATGTGAGAAATCAATTTGATGTAACGATTTTAGCGATTTTAAGAAATGGGAAAATTATCCACAATCCGACAGGGCAGGAAAAACTGCAAGAACATGATATGATAATAGTATTTGGTTCAGTTGAGAAACTGGGGCAATTTGAGAAAGAACTACAAAGTAAGAGGTGACAAGGAATGCAAGTATCTAGTGATAAGATTTTAAATAAAATGGCGAATGAAATTGCAAAGGCGAAAAGTAGTGAAGGACAGCAATCAAAAGAGCATTTATTAGTTGTACGTGCTTTATGTGATTTATTATTAGATGAACAAGTTGAGTCACATACGTATAGAGAACCACAAGTTCAATCACAAGTAATCGGATCTCAACCTATGATGACAGTTCAACCAGTTATGCCAGTTTCTGGAGAAAAAGTATATATAAAAGAAAATGATGCAAACGGTAATTCTTTATTTGATTTTTAAAAGTAAAATCGTTTGGCTTATATGTGAAAATTGCTTATGATAAAGGTAAAAAAGGGGAATTAAGATGAAAATTTTCTTTTTACTAGGTTGTATTGCAGCGGGACTATCTGTTGCATTAGGGGCTTTTGGAGCACATGGTTTAGAAAATAAAGTTTCTGCAAAAATGTTAGAAGTGTGGAAGACGGGCGTTACATATCAAATGTTTCATGCAGGGGGATTATTCGTAGTTGCCTTATTAATGGATAAGATTCAATCGTCGCTTTTAAGCACTGCTGGTTGGCTTATGGTAGCCGGGATTATTATGTTCTCAGGCAGTCTTTATGCATTAAGTACGACAGGCATTAAGTTCTTTGGTCCAATTACACCGCTTGGTGGTGTAGCGTTTATTGTGGCGTGGATTTTAGTCGGAACTGCAGTTGTAAAAGGGTTATAAAAAAACAAAAGCTGGCATTTGCCAGCTTTTTTTATGGCCTTGGAGCATAAGTTGCTTGTTGACCAGGTAAATACGCAATTTCTCCTGGGAATTCTACATAATCTAAGTAAATCATTAGTAGTAAATAGCGCTTTCCAGATTTTGGTTCACTAATAACGATATGATCACGGCCAGCTGCCTCGATAATCCCTGTATAAGATTGTGTACCAAGCGAACTGCCACGTTCATAAGTCATTACAACTGTAGCTGGTTTACCCTTGTTTAAACGAAGGATATTTTCAATATACGATTGCTCTATTGGCAACATACCTTGAGACACTGCATATTGAGCTTGAGCAGCTTGTTGTTGCATTGCTTGCTGTTGCTGTTGTTGCTGTTGTGGAGTCATTTGTTGCGGTTGCATATAAGTTCCAGATGGTTGATAAAAACCTGTTCCGTTGTATGGATTTTGTTGCTGTGCCATTTAAAAAATCCCTCCTCATTTTCATTCCTTAATATACGCTCGGACAGTCTTCACTAGATGGCTGGAAGAAGCAATGCTTTTTAAAGCGACCAGAATTTTGTTGGTTATACCAAGTTGGCGGACAAGGACCTTCAGGTCTAAAAAACCATAGGGCAAAATTGGCAGGCCAAAAACGTTGTCCTTGAATGGTTCGCCGCGCTAAGGCGATATCTTGTTCTCTTGCTCGTTGATAAAAATACCCTTTTTGAGTTGCCTCAAAACCACCAGGATTTTGATAAACCATTTGACGTAAATTACGTATTTTTTTAAAATCTAAACAATTTCCGCGGACACGATTTACGCCAACGTTTCCGACCATTAACATTCCTTGTTGCCCTTCTCCTTCGGCTTCAGCACGCATCAGTCTAGCTAATAACTTTACATCTTCTTCGTTATACGCGATAACACCCATTATGTGTCACCTCTCTTTTGGGAATGCACTGTAGAAAGAGGTTTATTTCTAGATGAAGTGTGGAATAATTACTAGTTCATACGTATGAGAAAAAGGACTCGGATATGACAACCAAACGAAGTTTTACATTTAGAGGGGGAAATAAAAAAAGCTAGCGCGGGCTAGCTTTTTTTATTAAAACACTTTAGACCATAAGCCTGAGAAGAAATCACCAACGGAACGCATTGTTAAAACGAACCAATTTGCTTTTTCTACTTCTTCAGTCGTTTTTGCAGCAATTTTCATACTTTTATTTCCGTCTAAGAAACCGTATTTATCAGTTGATTCTAAAACGATTGAGCCTACTTTTGCATCTTTCTTAATAGGGGCAACTAAATGTCCATCTTCAGCAATTGATTTATCGGCTTCAGCTGAAATTTTGTAAGATGGTGTGTTACCTTTTGCAGTAACTACTTTCACTTCTTTTTCTGGTGCAACTGTTACGTAGTCTTCTTTTCCTTTTACCACAGAAATTTTGTTGTTTTTATCTATTTTTATTTTTTGTTTTTCGAAGTTATTAAATCCATATTCAATTAATGCGCGAGATTCTGTGAAACGTTCGTCCATTGATTTCGTTTTAATAATAACAGAAATAAGACGTAAATCACCGCGTTTTGCTGTAATGGTAAAACCATATCCAGCTGTATCAGAACTTCCTGTTTTTAAACCATCTGATCCTTCGTAAGCGAAGGCAGCACCTGGTAACATCCAGTTCCAGTTTTCCATACGAATTGGTTTTGGATGATTATCTGGGAAGTTTCTAAATCTTTGTTTTGTATCCTCTAGCATTTCTGGATACTTTGTAATAATTGTTTTTGAAAGAATACCCATATCGCGAGCTGATAAAGAGTTTTCTCCGTTCGGATCAGTTCCTTCAGGATGTTTTCCTTTTAAATCAGCATTATTTAATCCAGTAGCGTTTACAAATTTATATTTCTTTAACCCTAGTTTTTTCGCATGTTCATTTGCAAGGTTTAAGAAGTTTTTCTCGCTTCCTGCAAGAAGTTCCGCTAAAGCAATACTAGATCCATTCGCAGAAAAGATAACAATAGAATGATATAATTCTCTTACCGTATATTGGCGTCCTTTCTCAAATGGAACGTTAGAGAATTCATTATTACGTGAGACTTCGTAAGCATAATCAGAGATGTTTACTTTCGTATCCCAAGTAATTTTACCTTCCTTAATCGCTTCTAAAACGGCATAAACAACAATTAATTTTGACATACTAGCAATAGCTAGTAATTCATCTGGATTTTGTTCATGCAGTATTTTTCCTGTATCTGCATCAAATAGAAGTGCAGCAGCTGCCTCTATATGTATTTTTTCTTCCGCATGGGATGTTGTTACTTCTAAGGAAGAAAATGACAATAGAAGCAATAGTAAAATAGACAAGATTTTCTTCATATACATTATCACCTTCGCATCGTTATTAGCATATAGCTCGTACCATTTTAGCATAAATCTGGATATCGAAAGGTTACAATTTTACAAGAAATTCGAAAAAAATATGTCTATTTTTGCTGATAATTGATGAAAAAAGGGGATTTTCGGGAGAAATATATTAGATATGAAAAAAAGGAACGAATTTCGTTCCTTTTTCGATATTATACGTGTAAAAATTTCGCTACTTTTTCGTCTGGTAAAATGTTTCCGACAAAGAATGTACCAAATTCACCGTAGCGGGCACTTACTTCATCGAAGCGCATTTCATATATAAGTTTCTTAAATTGAAGAACATCGTCAGCGAATAATGTTACGCCCCACTCAAAATCGTCGAATCCGACTGAGCCTGAAATAACTTGGCGTACTTTACCTGCGTACTGGCGACCGATTTTACTATGACTGTACATAAGTTTCTTACGTTCTTCCATAGGAAGCATGTACCAGTTGTCATTACCTTGGCGACGCTTGTCCATTGGATAGAAACAAATGTGATTTGCTTTCGGTAATTCAGGATATAAGCGAGCTAAGATTTGTGGGTTTTGGTATGGATCTTCATCAGCTGGAAGGTAGTTGCTTAGTTCAACAACAGATACGTAAGAATATGCAGGAACCATATATTCAGCTAATGTTGTTTTATTTAATTCTGTCTCAATTTCATTTAACTCTTCCATTGTTGGACGTAAGATCATAAGCATAATATCTGCTTTTTGACCAACAACTGTATACATTGCATGGCTACCTTTTTTTGCAGTAGCTACTTCGTTCCATTTTTCAACGACATTTAAAAATTCAGACACTGCTTGTCCGCGTTCGTCGCTAGATAATGTTTTCCATGCTGCCCAATCAATAGAACGTAAATCATGTAAACAATACCAGCCATCTAACGTTGTTGTTGCTTCACTCATTCTATTCACCTCAGTTAATGATATTTTACACGTTAACTATAGCATATATAGGTTTAAAATCATCTATATAAAGCTTCGGCGCATAAAATTGTCACATTTATATGTAATGAAAAACGGGAGAAAATAAGGCTTAAGTAGGCTTTATTTCTAGGCTGAATTTTATGAAAATATAATTATTTTTATTTTATCTATTTTTTGGGGGCTATAAGTTTAAAATATAGATGAAAAGAAGTATTCTTAAAGGTAGAGTTTTTTAACATTTGTAGGAGGGTTTATTCGTGAGCAATTTATTTACAACAGTAAAAGAAAAAGTTCAAGGAAAAGGCATTTCTATCGTACTTCCTGAAGGAACTGATGAAAGAATTTTAGGCGCTGCAGAGCGTTTAGCAAAAGAAGAACTAGTAAAACCAATTTTAGTTGGTAATAAAGAAGAAATTAGCGCAAAAGCTGCTAGCATGAACTTAACATTAGCAGGCGTTGATATTTACGATCCAGCTACATATGAAGAAATGGATGCAATGGTAGCATCTTTCGTTGAACGCCGTAAAGGTAAAGCAACAGAAGAAGACGCTCGCAAAATCCTTAAAGACGAAAACTATTTCGGTACAATGCTTGTATACATGGGCAAAGCACACGGTTTAGTAAGTGGTGCAGCTCACTCTACAGCTGATACAGTTCGTCCAGCACTTCAAATTATTAAAACAAAACCAGGCGTTACAAAAACTTCTGGCGTATTCATTATGGTACGTGAAGAAGAGAAGTATGTATTCGCTGATTGCGCAATTAACATCGCACCAAATAGCCAAGATTTAGCTGAAATTGGTATCGAAAGTGCGAAAACTGCTGAACTATTCGGTATTGATCCACGCGTTGCTATGTTAAGCTTCTCTACAAAAGGTTCTGCGAAATCTCCAGAAACAGAAAAAGTTGTAGAAGCAACTCGCATTGCAAAAGAAATGGCTCCTGAATTAACTTTAGATGGAGAATTCCAATTCGATGCTGCATTCGTACCATCTGTGGCTGAGAAAAAGGCTCCAGGTTCTACAATTAAAGGTGATGCTAACGTATTCGTATTCCCAAGCTTAGAAGCTGGTAATATCGGCTACAAAATCGCTCAACGCTTAGGTAACTTCGAAGCAGTAGGCCCAATCTTACAAGGTTTAAACATGCCTGTAAACGACCTATCTCGTGGATGTAACGAAGAAGAAGTGTACAAGTTAGCTTTAATTACAGCGGCTCAAGCACTTTAATTCTATAACGAATTGATATGAAAAATGACCATCCTATTTCGTGTATAACGGAATAGGATGGTCATTTTTGTTTTTATTAAAGAATTAAGTAGTTTTAAATTATTAGGGGATACATTTTTCTTAGAAGATAAACAATTCGTTGTGGTTAAGAAATAAGAGCATTTATATAAAAAATAGAAACCGCCGCTATTATAGCGACGGTTTCTATTTTTCTAAGCCAAGTGCCTTATTGTTACGATCAATAATACGTTGTAAATTCGTCTCGTATAAAGGAATTTCATCTAATGTTAGCTGAGATGGTGTTAACTTTGGAGCGAATTGCTGCAACGTTTTTAAAAGACGCATCATTAAATCTTGCACTGTAATTGTTTCGCCAAGTAATTCAGATAGTGAAGCCATCGTGCTCGGCACAATTTCAGGGTACGTAAATCGCGTTTCTTCTCCTTGAATTGCTACGTTGTAAAAATCACGAACGAGTGCGGCACGCTCAGAACCGCTTCCTGTAGCACATAGGTAAATTTGTACAGCAACGCCACCGCGAATACGGCGTTGTGAAATACCAGCGAATTTTTGATTACGAATACTTAAATCGTAGCTACCAGGACAGTAAGAACCAACAATTTCTTTTGCCTCGATAGTAACATCGTAATCGTTTAACATTTCCTTAATTAAATGCCACATCGTATCGTACCCAAGATCAATATCAATACCTTTTTCTGTTTCTTGGAATAAAAGTGATACGTTTAAAACACCTTCATCAAGTACGACCGCAAGTCCACCAGAATTACGAACGATAACATTAAAGTCGTTTTGTTTTAAAAAGGAAATACCTTCTTCTAAATGTGGTAGGCGTGAATCTTGAATGCCTAGAACAATTGTATTGTGATGAACCCAAGAGCGCATTGTTGCAGCTGATTCGCCATTTCCAATACTTGTGCATAATGTGTCATCCATTGCGAATGACTGCAATGCATGGAATGTTGGCCCTAAACTAGACTGATCCACAATACGCCACTCTGGCTGAGATAAAATCGAACGGGAATTGCTCATATAACTAACCCCTTATCTTTAAAATGACAATCTCTATTATAGCAAAAAAGAAGGAAGAAGGTTTTTGAAAGGAATCTTCTTGGCTAAGAATGATAAAGGGGGATTCTAAATTCGAAGAAGCACACATAGTTGAAGTGAAATAAAAAAGGATGCACATATGCATCCTTTTTATTCTGCGATTTTTTCTAAATTACCGTTTCGATCCATTCGGAAAGATGTTTGTGAGCGTTCCTCATCATCCATTACTGCCAATTTGCGAGCTCGGTTCATAATATTCATAAGTGTTTCGTAATCTTCTTGTACAGTATGAGATTGCTTTTCTAATTTTTCTAGTTTCTTTTCTAGTTCTTCATTTCGTAGCACTTGCGCTTTTATTTCTTGTTTCAATCTCGTATTCTCGTTTTCAAGAGCTGTTACTTTTATATTTGAAGATCCAACTGTTTGTAAAAAGTAAATAACATCTTGCATTGTTATTGAGCTTTTTGAAGCAGGAACAGTCGGTTCTTGATACGGAATAGTTTCTTTATATTGAACAGCTGTTTCGTATGGTACTAGTTCTTCATAATCATTTACCGCTTCTGAAGCTGGTGGTGTATAAAGTAAACGTTTTTTTGCTTGTTCACCGCTCGCAGCACGCATTTTATCTTTACGATGTTTTTTTGCTAGTTGAAGAGCTTGTTCGTAGCTATAGCGAACAACAGCATTCCAGCGAAAACCACAAGCAGCTGATGTGCGATTTAACTGATCTCCTACTTCTTCAAATGCATTTAATTGAGTACTTCCTTCTCGAACATGGCGAAGTACCGTTTCAGCAAGTAATAAATCGTCCTCGTCTGTCCAAGCATCTTGTCTTACTTTCATAGATTCAACTCCCTTTCTTTTTATGAACTTCCTATTTTTATAATGGGCAAAAAAATGAGCTTTTATACAAAGCTTTTAAAAATATGGTAGATTTCAATGAAGAGAAGAAATTTTGCTATGAATGATGGGAGCTTTTGAAGGAGAAAATATAAAAAGTATGTAGCTTTATATAGGAATAGAGCTATGCCCAGAGACTTGCAACAAGCTTCAAAGAGCGGTAAAATACCATTTAGTGTTTATTTTTAAATGTACTTGTGAAAAGTTTAAAATAGAGGAAGTGTTATATATAATGGGAAACGAATTTCGTGTGTGTGATGATTGTCAGGCGACGAACGTTAAAACGCTAATTCCGAAGTTAAAAAAAGTAGATTCATGTGCAACGATTGAAGTTGGATGTCAGTCTTACTGCGGACCTGGTCGTAAGAAATCATTCGCATTTGTAAATAATCGTCCGGTTGCAGCGCCAACAGAAGATGAATTAATTACAAAAATTGAAACAAAGTTAAATAAGTAAGAAAAAGAAGAGTGAACCGATTACTCTTCTTTTTTTATGCCCATAAGATAGTGCTTTGTATGAGTTCGTATTTCAAAATAATGGTTGACAGCCTTTTGGAGCGATAGGTAGAATAGAAGATGTGATTCTGATAATCATTATCAAAGTAAGGCCAATTCACCTAATTTTTTTATTGTTATTTGAGAATAAATTTCATTTTATTAAATATATGTTGTTGGTTAGGATGGTTGAGGGATGGAAGCGAGTGCAAGGAGTATAGAGCAACAAGATGTAAATATTAAAGAGATTAAGAGCAGACCGCTCATCGCTTCTATTATTTTAGTAGCGGGTACAATTTTGTTAGCTTTAAGTATGGCGGTTTCTATTTCGTTTGGTGCAGCAGATATTAGTTTAAAGACCGTATGGCAAGCTGTTTTTCAGTTTGACGGGTCGTTGACGCATCATAACGTAATTCGAGAACTTCGCATGCCTAGAGCAATAGGAGGCGTAGTTGCGGGTGCCTTTTTAGCGGTATCAGGAGCAATTATGCAAGGTATGACACGAAACCCACTTGCATCACCATCTTTAATGGGGATTACAGATGGCGCTGTATTTGGGATTGCAATTATGTATGCATTCTTCCCTAATTCACCTTATTTAATGTTTGTTATCGCATCTTTTATTGGAGCTGCGTTTGGTGCGAGCATTGTATATGGTATTGGGTCTTCTTCACCAGGTGGATTAACGCCTGTAAAATTAGCTTTAGCTGGTGCAGCGATTAGTGCTTTATTAGGGGCAATTTCATCTGGAATTGCGCTGTATTTCAACCTTGCCCAAGAGGTGAGTATGTGGAATGCAGGCGGTGTTGCTGGTGTGAAATGGCAAAGTATTAATATGTTAGTGCCGATTGGTCTAGTTTGTCTCATTATTGCAATTATGATGTCGAGATATATTACCATTTTAAGCTTTGGTGAAGAAATCGCGATTGGACTTGGTCAAAATACGACATTAATTAAATTTATCGGAACAGTACTTGTTCTTGTATTAACAGGTTCTGCAGTTTCTATGGCAGGATCGGTTGGATTCGTTGGACTTGTAATTCCGCATATGACTCGTTTCCTTGTAGGCTCAGACTATAGATGGGTTATCCCGTGTTCTGCGGTCTTAGGTGGATTGTTAATTGAATGTGCAGATATGTTATCTCGTATTATTAATCCACCATTTGAAACCCCAATTGGAGCAATTACAGCGCTAATTGGGGTTCCATTCTTCCTCTACTTAGCACGTAACGAAGGGAGAGGAAAAATGTGAGGACGAGTGTTTTAACAAAAAAGAATGTTTCAATTTTAACGATTTTAGTAGGATTAATCGTTGCTGTATTTTTAGTAAGCTTAAATACAGGAACATTTAAAATACCTCCAATGGATGTATTAAAGTCATTAGTTGGATTAGGTGCAGAAGATCAGTCTGTTATTTTATTTGAATTTCGTATGCCACGTATGGTTATTGCTATATTAGTTGGTTCTGCATTAGCTATGTCAGGAGCGATTTTGCAAGGGTTATCACGAAATCCACTCGCTGATCCAGGTATTATAGGTATTAACGCTGGAGCGGGATTAACAGTTGTTGTATTCGTCTACTTTTTCTTTGGAAAAGTTGGAACTGGTACACTTTTATCTGTATTTATCCTTCCATTTTTCGCGCTAGTTGGAGCGATATTAGCAGCGGTTATTATTTATTTACTTGCATGGAAAGATGGCGTTTCATCGACTCGATTAATACTTGTAGGTATCGCAGTTGCAGCGGGATTTGGTGCTGTTAGTTTAATTTTCTCTATGAAGATGACATCTAACGATTTCCGCTTTGCCACGATTTGGCTAGCGGGAAGTCTGTGGGGTACAGATTGGAAATTCGTACTAAGTGTACTTCCGTGGATGGTTATTTTCTTACCACTTGCCATTAGTAAAGCGCACATATTAAATGTAATGAATTTAGGTGACTCTACAGCAGTTGGTCTTGGCGTAAACGTAGAAAAGGAAAGACGTAAATTATTATTTATTGCAGTTTGTTTAGCTGGCGCATCTGTTGCTGTTGCGGGCGGAATCGGCTTTATCGGTTTAATGGCTCCGCATTTAGCGAGACGCCTCGTTGGTGGTAAACATCAAATTATGTTACCAACAGCTGCATTAATAGGAACGTTCTTGCTTTTATTTGCAGATGTAATTTCAAGAAGTGTGTTACCAACTTCAGAAATACCGGTCGGTCTTGTTATTTCTGTAATTGGCGCACCATATTTCATATATTTACTTATGAGGACAAAATAAAGGGAGGCTTTTTGTATGGCAACTTTAGCAGTTGATTCGGTATCTGTTGGCTATAATGAAGGGTTAATTATAGATGGATTAACAGTTGAAATTCCGGAAGGGAAAATTACAACGATTATTGGACCAAATGGTTGTGGGAAATCCACATTATTAAAAACGGCTTCTCGTATTTTGAAAGCAAAACGAGGTACTGTTTATCTTGATGGAAAAGCAATTGAGAAACAGCCAACAAAAGAAATCGCAAAGAAAATGGCGATCTTACCACAAACTGCAGAAGTGCCAACGGGCCTTACTGTGTTTGAACTTGTTTCATATGGACGTTTTCCTCATCAAAAAGGATTTGGAACATTGAAAGAAGAGGATTATCGCTACATTCATTGGGCACTTGAAGTGACGGGAATGACAGAATTCGCAAATCGTCCAGCAGAAGCTTTATCAGGTGGTCAGCGTCAACGTGTATGGATTGCGATGGCTCTTGCACAAGGAACAGATTTACTCGTGTTAGATGAACCAACAACATACTTAGATATGGCTCATCAACTTGAAGTATTAAACTTACTGAAGAAGTTAAACCAAGAAGAAGGCAGAACGATTGTTATGGTCATTCACGATTTAAATCATGCTTCTCGTTTCTCTGATCATATGATTGCATTAAAAGCTGGGAAGTTAATGAAACAAGGAACACCAGATGAAGTTATGACAAGTGAAACGCTTCGTAATGTATTTGAGATTGAAGCGCAAATCGTTCCATGTCCAGTAAACTGTAAACCAATTTGTTTAACATACGATTTAACGATGATTAGTAATCAATTGCGTAAAAAAGCATAATTAATAGAATGTCCCCCTCTTAAAGAGGTAAGAGGGGGGATTCTAATGGACGTTGAGCTTCTTATTGATGAATGGGAAGTTGAACGCCCATTAGAATGGGCTATAAACAACAATTAATAAAAATATATTAATTAAATGTTGTTTTTGTTTCTTATAGTTAAATGCAAATTATAAGAGAAATACAGCTAGAAGGAGTGGGAATATGAAGAAATTTAAAACGGCACTATTAGCAATGGTACTAGTTGTTACTTCTGTACTATTTGCGGCTTGTTCTTCTAACAAAGAAGAAAAGAAAGCAGATGCGAAGACTGAAGAGCGCACTGTACAACATGCAAAAGGGGAAATTAAAATTCCTGCAAATCCAAAGAAAATCGCTGACCTTAGTGGTTCAACAGAAGAATTATTAATTTTCGGTATGAAACCGATTATTACTGCAAATACAACACAAGAAAAAATTGATGGACATATCGCGAAGAAATTAGAAGGTGTAAAACCAGTTGGTTCTGCTTGGGGCGATAAAATTAACATCGAGGCAGTAGCTGCTGCAAAACCAGATTTGATTCTTGTAAACAATCGTCAAGAAAAGATCTACGATCAATTATCTAAAATTGCACCAACAGTTATGTTAAAAACTCCATTAGACCAATGGCGTCCAAAATTCGAAGAAGTAGGTCAAATCTTCGGTAAAGAGAAAGAAACAAAAGAATGGTTCAAGCAGTATGATGAAAAAGCAAGCAAATTACATGACAAAATCATCGCAAAAACTGGCGATGCAACATTCATGAAAATGGCTGCATATCCAAATGCATTCCGCGTATACGGTGACTACGGTTACGGTAGCGTAATCTTTAA
Source organism: Bacillus sp. H1a (assembly GCF_000633475.1). Lineage (NCBI taxonomy): Bacteria > Bacillati > Bacillota > Bacilli > Caryophanales > Bacillaceae > Bacillus > Bacillus sp. H1a. The sequence continues at coordinate 125,726 of NZ_AYMH01000001.1, forward strand.
TGACTTAAAATTACCAGCAGTTAAAGGTACACCAACTGATAAACCGCTAGTACAAGTACAAAAAGAAGCTTTAATCGATTACAACCCAGATTACTTATTCGTATTTACAACTGGTGACGGTTCTCAGCGTCTAAAAGAATTCCAGGAAGAATCAATTTGGAAAAACATGAACGCTGTTAAAAACAATCACGTATTCACAATTAGCAATGAAGACCTAAACAAAGGATACTTCCCACTAGGTAAAGAAATGATCTTAGACGAAGTTGCTGAGTTTGTTTTAGGAAAATAATATACAAAAAGAAATCACTTTTACTTCGGTAAAAGTGATTTTTCTTTATATACAAGGAATTAATATAGTCTTTCATTTCTTTCTGTTTCCTATATCGTTTATAATATATAGTAAGAATGCAGTAAAGAAAGGGGGATGTCGGAAGGTGGTATATTTAAACGACAAACTCAGCGAAACAAAAGTGTTTAAAGACCCAGTACATAAATATGTGCACGTGCGTGATCGTGTTATTTGGGATTTAATCGGAACGAAAGAATTTCAACGCTTGCGCCGTATTAAGCAGCTTGGAACGACATTTTTTACATTTCACGGTGCAGAGCATAGTCGCTTTACTCATTCGTTAGGTGTATATGAAATTATTCGTCGTATGATTGATGATGTGTTTGATGGCAGACCAAATTGGAATGCTGAAGATAGATTATTATGTTTATGTGCGGCATTACTTCATGATGTCGGCCACGGCCCATTTTCTCACTCGTTTGAAAAAGTATTTTCGTTAGATCATGAGAAATTTACGCAAAAGGTTATCGTTGGCGATACGGAAATTAATGATGTGTTAAGCCGTGTTGATAAGGAGTTTCCACAAAAGGTAGCAGATGTAATTGCGAAAACATCTACTAATAAACTAGCGATTAGTATGATTTCAAGCCAAATTGATGCTGATCGTATGGATTATTTATTAAGAGATGCTTATTTCACAGGTGTAAAGTATGGCAACTTTGATATGGAACGTATACTGCGTGTCATGCGTCCATATGGGAATCAAGTAGTCATTAAAAATAGTGGTATGCATGCTGTAGAGCATTATATTATGAGCCGTTATCAAATGTATTGGCAAGTATATTTCCATCCGGTAACGCGTAGTGCAGAAGTTATTTTAACGAAGATTTTACATCGAGCTAAATCATTGCATGAGAAGTACTATACTTTTAAATATCATCCTGTTCATTTCTACTCTTTATTTGAAGAAGAGGTAACAGTAGAGGATTATTTAAAGCTAGACGAGAACGTTATGTATTATTACTTCCAAGTATGGCAAGACGAAGAAGATCCAATTTTAAGTGATTTATGCCGCCGATTTATGAATCGAAATCTATTTAAGTATGTAGAGTTTACGGATAAGCACGGTTTAGATAATTGGATGGAGCTAAGTAGCTTATTTAAAAAGATTGGATTAGATCCAGAGTATTATTTAGTTGTTGATTCAACATCGGATTTACCGTATGACTTTTACCGCGCAGGAGAAGAAGAAGAGCGTCTGCCAATCTTACTCCTTATGCCTAACGGGGAACTTAGAGAGCTTTCACGTGAATCGGATATTGTTGAGGCGATTACGGGTAAGAAGAGAACGGATCAAAAGTTATTTTATCCGCATGATTTAATCTATGAAGATGGAAGAAAAGGAAAATATAAAGAAAGAATTATCGAGTTGTTAGAAGGAAAAAAATAAGAAGCAGCTAATGGCTGCTTCTTATGAAAAACTTGAAATTATTTGTCGCTTAAGCGTTTTCCACCAACTGCATAATGGTTTTTAGACATTTCTTCGATGAAAACAACGATGTTTTCTTCAGGAGCACCAGTTGTTTCGCTTACTGCTGCGGTTACTTTCTCAGCAAGAGCTTTCTTTTGTTCTTCTGTGCGTCCTTCTAGCATTTTCACTGTTACGTATGGCATGTACAATCGCTCCTTTTATGTAAGTTACACTCTTATTATAGCGGATTATGAGGAAGAACAATCGAAAAAACAAATATTTTCTTTTTTTGACATATGGAAGAGGAGATGAAGTATGGATCAGTTATTTAGATACCCGTTGCACCAAATTCCATTGGTAGCAATGGCAATTATTATTGCGCTATCTGTGCATGAATTTGCACATGCGTATGTTGCATATAAATTTGGAGATGATACAGCAAAGAAACAGGGACGGTTAACATTATCGCCGATGGCTCACTTAGATCCTATCGGGATGATTGCTGTATTAATTCTTGGATTCGGTTGGGCAAGACCAGTGCCTGTTAACCCGTATAATTTCAAAAGACCACGTCTTGCTGGAATATTAGTTTCTATTGCAGGACCGATAAGTAATTTAATTTTAAGTGCAATAGGTTTAATTATTTGGTATAGCTTATTAACATTTGGAGTATTAGATTCCATTCCATTTGCAGTAGCAGATACGTTAGCTCAATTTTTCCAAATTTTTATTATGCTTAATATTGTTTTACTTGTATTTAACTTATTACCGATTCCACCACTTGATGGATATCGCGTTGTTGAAGATTTAGCACCAGCAAATGTGCGTGCAAAAATGACACAGTATGAAAAGTATGGATCAATTGCTTTGTTAATTCTTGTTATTACACCGCTTAGCAATTACACAATTCAGCCTATTTTCAATGTTGTTATTCCGTATGTATTAGTATTTTTACAAAATATCATTGCGCCTATTTTCGGGCTTTTATAATCATTAAGCGAGGAGGAAGTTACATATGACAGAGAAAAAGAAAAAGATTGGTTTTAATATTGTAAAGAATGACTCAACAGATGGACATGGTGGGTTTGGAGTTGGAGCATTAAGTCTAGAAAATATTTCTCCTGTATTTGTTGATGTATTAGAAAAAACTGCGTTCGTTGATATTGGTGCGATGCATGCGCGTAGCACAGTAGAAAAAGGAATTAAGTTTTTAACAAATAAAGATGAAGTTCCAAACGGAAAACCATTTTGGCTTGTTTGGGTAACGATTGAAAGAACGGCAACCGGTGCTTATTATGCAGGTGTAACAGCTTGTGAAATGACAGTAGACCGTGAAATTCGCCGCGGATATAAATCACTTCCAGAGCATGTAAACAAAATGGATAAATCATTAAAGCGTCACATTATGGTTGACCATATGGATGAATCATCTAAAAAAGTACTTGGTGCATTTTTAAAAGAGCATAACGAAGCAATTTGGAACGAATCTAGTGAAGAATTGCGTCACGCATTATTAGGTGAATAAAAATAGCTGACGGATTTCCGTCAGCTATTTTTTTACCACGGGAGATATTTCTTCCACCAACTTGCTTTAGTCTTTTCTTCACTAGCCTTTTCAAACTCTTCTTTATCATCAACGTGATCCATACAATATTCAGTCGGCTCTGTACCTTTTGCGAAATACATTTTTACAGAAATTGGACAGTTTTTTGTAGCGATTTTGCCGTTTTCAGGGTTAACGTCGACTGCTACGACATCACTTGGTCGTTTAAAATCCTTTTTAGGCTGTCCATCTAAGCCTTTTTCCATCGTATCGGTCCATATTTTTTTCGCATATCCTTGTTCTGCTGGGTTTGAAATTGATTTAGGTTGATCGTATCCAACCCATACACCAGTTACGAGTTGGGGGGTAAATCCAATCATCCAACTATCAGTTTCGGTAGAACCAGACTTTCCAGCATATGTTCTTGATAGTTTTGATAACATTGATTGACCGGTTACAGCGGCATAACTGCTTAGTTTTTTATTAAACATACCTGTCATCATTTCTTCCATCACAAAAGCTTTGCTCTTATCGAGAACTTGCTTACTCTCCAAATGAGCATCGTATAACATATTCCCTTCATGATCCATAATGCGGCGAATAAAAATAGGTTTTACTTCTTTTCCACCGTTTGCGAACATGCTATAAGCATTCACCATTTCAATTGGTTTTACAGGAGATGTACCGAGAGCAAGAGAAGGAACGTCTTTTAATGCACTTGTAATTCCGAATTGCTTCGCCGTTTTTGCGAGTGTGTCTTCTCCTAAAAATAAATTGGTTTTCACAGCATATACGTTATCAGAGACTGCGAGAGCCTGTGCCATCGTTACAAAATCATCTGCATAATAATCTTTATAGTTTTTCGGTTTATACTTTGATACACCATCACCTAAAGTGAATACAGTGTATTCGCTTTTTAAGCGTGTAGCAGGGGTGAATCCTCGTTCTAAGGCCGCATAATATAGGAATGGCTTGAATGTAGAACCAGGCTGACGAGCGGCCTGTGTAGCCCTGTTAAATTGACTCGTATTATAATCAGTTCCACCAACAAGGGCAGCCACTTCACCAGTTTTTGGATTCATGGAGACGAGGGCAGTTTGTATGTTTGTTGTTTCAGGTATATGATCTTTTACAGCTTGCTCTGCTACAGTTTGTAATTTAGGGTCTAGAGTTGTATAAATACGCAAGCCACCTCGCTGTAAGGCTTGCTCATCTAATCCGATATCACGAAGAAGAGAAGCTTGTACAGCATCTTGGAAATAAGGTGCAATCTCTGCTACTTTTTTCGTATCCAATGAGGAAAATGTAAGAGTTTCCTTTTTTGCCGAGGCTGCTTGCTGTTTTGTAATATATCCTTGTTCTACCATTTCATCTAGTATGAGAGATTGACGCCCTTTAGCACGTTCTTCTTTTAAAAAAGGAGAGTAAACGCTGGGTCCTTTCGGAATACCTGCTAGCATGCTAGCTTCTGCTAATGTTAATTTTTTTGCCGTTTTATCGAAATACAGACGAGACGCAGCTTCGATTCCGTAAGCGCCGTGCCCATAATAAATTGTATTTAAATATCCTTCTAAAATATGATTTTTATTATAGTTTACTTCAAGACGAATGGTATACATTGCTTCTAATAGTTTGCGTTTCCACGTCTTATCATGATCTAAGTAAAGATTACGAGCATACTGTTGTGTAATAGTACTAGCACCTTGTACTTTTGCCATTGCTTTTAAATCAGCAATAATGGCACCGGCAATGCGCCTCATATCAAAGCCATGGTGCTTGTAAAATCGTTGGTCTTCAATAGAGAGTGTCGCCTCTTTTACATAAGGAGAAATTTCATCGAGAGATACATTATAGCGTTTTTGCATTTCATTACTTTGTCCTATAACAGTGTCATCGTTAGCGTAAAAGACACTTGTTTGTGGAACCGCAACAGGGGGAGGTCCCATGATTTTTGCAGCTATAATGATAATGAAAAAGGAAAAAACGAAAAAAAGAACACAAGAGAACATTATGGTGAAGAAAAGACGTTTATATTTTTTAAGTTTTGGATTCATAGTTTGATCCATCTTTTTCAGCCCCTCATTAATACAAGCATTATGGTATTAGTATTGAGGGTTTTGGTTTATTTTAAACAATGAAATTTCTAAAATAAAAAGAGCCCCTTCACTTAAGAAAGGAGCTCAAAAGCACGTGCTGGCCAGTCGGTAATGATGACATCTACGCCATAATCAATCATAGTTTGTAAATCTTTATATTCATTAATGGTGTAAGGGCGGAATACATATCCTTGCCCTTGTGCTAATTGGACAAACTCTTCCGTTAATAATTGAAAGTTTGGGTGTAATCCAGTTGCCTCACGTTTTTTTGCTTCAGCAATAGGATCGGCAAGTGATGTATCGTACAAAATCGCTCTTGGAATTTCTAGAGCAATTGTTGCTAATAATGAAACAGAATCATGGTTAAATGATGAAAATACAATTTGATTGGATAGATGATACTCACGAACAAGAGCAACAACTTTTTCCTCGATATTTGGATAGTGAATGACATCTGTTTTTAATTCAATGTTGAGCTGTAAATTTGTTGTAGATAGCCAAATGAATACTTCGCGTAACGTTGGAATTTTTGCTTCGTAGAAAGAAGGGTCTTTATGGCTACCGGCATCTAAAGCTTGTAATTCCTCTACAGTTTTTTCAGATACAAGTCCTACACCATTTGTTGTACGATCGACTGTTTCATCGTGAATCACAACAAGTTCACCATCTTTTGATAGGTGGACATCAAGTTCAATTCCATGAGCACCAATGCGCTCAGCTTCTTGGAAGGCGATCATTGTATTCTCTGGATGTGTTCCTTTTACCCCGCGGTGAGCGAAAATAAGTGGTTTATTCATTTGAAAATCTCCTTATCGTTTCGTTTCTTTCATTATGAAACTGCTTTGAGAAAAATACAATTGAATAGGACAAACATTTACAAAAGTCTAACAGTTGCACAAAAGTTAACGTTAACGTAAAATGTAATAATCGAGTGAAGGGAGGAATAAACATGTATAAAATTGATGAAGTAACAAAACAAGTTGGTTTAACAAAACGTACACTTCGTTATTATGAGGAAATTGGTTTAATTCATCCTCCGGAGCGTAGTGAGGGGAATATTCGCCTGTATACAGATGAGGATATTGCAAGAATTAAAAGGATTGTAGAAGCTAAAGAAGTGTTAGGAATCACACTTCAAGAAATGCAGCATTTCTTATCGTTAAAAGAAAGAATGGAACAAAGAAGAAATAGTGAAAATCCTCGTGATCGTGAAGTTATTCAAGAAATTAAAGAGATGCTTGAAAAACAAGTGCAAACGTTAGACGAGAAAATGGAGCAAATGCAGCGCGTGAAGGCGGAGCTAGAGGATAGTTTAAGTCGAGCGGTTACATTTTTAGAGAATACAAAAGGAGAGTAATTAAAATGGGGAGTAAACAAAAACTAGGGAGATTGATTACAGTAGTGGCTACCTTCCTTGCCTTTTCAGGTATAGGGGTAGTCGATCCAATTTTGCCGATTATTGCTGAGAAAATAGGTGCAACGCATTGGCAAGTTGAAATGTTATTTACAGCATATATTTTAACGATGGCAATTATGATGTTGCCAGCCGGTATATTTGCATCAAGATTTGGTGATAAGAGAATGATGACAATTGGTCTTGCAATTGTGACTGTATTTGCGTTCATATGCGGTATATCGCAAACGATTGTTCAATTATCTCTTTTCCGCGCAGGATGGGGATTAGGAAATGCGATGTTTTTCGCAACAGCAATGACATTATTAATTGCATTAAGTAAAGAAGTTCATGAAGCAGTAGGACTATATGAAGCAGCCATTGGTTTAGGGATGGCTGGTGGGCCGTTACTAGGTGGTATATTAGGTGGACATTCTTGGCGTTATCCATTTTTTGCGACGAGTATTTTAATTTTCTTAGCATTTATTTTAGTTTTCTTTTTTGTAAAAGAGCCGGAGCGAAAAGTGAAGCGTAAAGCAGCTGGTGTGGGGGAATTACTTAACTTGGTGAAATATAAACCATTTATGCAAGGTGCCATTTCAGGGATGTTATACTACTACGGATTTTTCGTCGTGCTAGCATATTCACCACTGATTATGCATTTATCTGCTATTCAATTAGGATTTGTATTTTGTGGATGGGGATTAGCGTTGGCTTACGGTTCAGCAATATTAGCACATAAGCTGGAAGGTAAATATGAACCGAAAACATTGTTAAAAGGTAGTTTGCTCGTATTTGCGATGTTATTAATTGCACTATTCTTCGTAAAAGTTATGTGGTTACAAATCGTATTAATTGTTCTATCTGGATTAACATCAGGATTAAATAATGCATTATATACAAGTTATGTAATGGATATTTCACCTTATGAAAGATCTGTGACGTCAGGTGTTTATAACTTCGTTCGTTGGTTAGGGGGCGCGATTGCTCCAATTTTATCAGGAGTCATCGGTCATATAGTTTCGCCGCAAAGCCCATTTTTAGTTGGTGGAATTGTTGTATTAGTTGGTTGTATTATAATCTTAATTCCGATTCGTAAACCAGTAGAAGTAGAGACAAAAACCCTTTCTTAAGAAAGGGTTTTTTTTCCTATTACAGGACAACCCCTTTTCACATAGATGTTAGAACGCTCTGACTAAAATATATTTTCGGTATTTTTGTACTTTTAACTATACTTTTTGGATGTTTTGTTTTATTTTTGTTAGGGGACATTAATGATGTCCCTATTATAAATTTGCAGCGAAAGGCGTGATTGTACGATGGAACTATGGTTCACTGAAAAACAAACAAAACATTTTGGAATTACGGCGCGTATTAACCGCACATTACATACGGAGCAAACAGAATTCCAAAAGCTTGATATGGTTGAAACGGAAGAGTTCGGAAACATGCTTATTTTAGACGGCATGGTTATGACAACAGAAAAGGACGAGTTCGTTTATCATGAAATGGTAGCACACGTACCTTTATTTACACATCCAAACCCTGAGAACGTATTAGTTGTTGGTGGCGGCGATGGCGGTGTTATTCGTGAAGTATTAAAACACCCAAGTGTGAAGAAGGCGACACTTGTTGAAATCGATGGGAAAGTCATTGAGTACTCTAAGCAGTACTTACCATCAATTGCAGGTGCATTAGATAATGAGCGTGTAGAAGTAAAAGTAGGAGACGGGTTCCTACACATTGCAGAAAGCGAGAACGAATACGATGTAATTATGGTAGATTCTACTGAGCCAGTAGGTCCAGCAGTAAACCTATTTACAAAAGGCTTCTACGCTGGAATCTCTAAAGCGTTAAAAGAAGATGGTATTTTCGTTGCACAAACGGACAACCCTTGGTTTACACCAGAACTAATTACAACTGTGTTTAAAGATGTAAAAGAAATCTTCCCGATTACTCGCTTATACACAGCAAACATTCCAACGTATCCAAGTGGACTTTGGACATTCACAATCGGATCTAAAAAACATGATCCACTAGAAGTAAGTGAAGAGCGTTTCCATGAAATTGAAACGAAATATTACACAAAAGAACTGCATAATGCAGCATTCGCATTACCTAAGTTTGTTGGAGATTTAATTAAGTAAGAGCGTTAAATTGAAATAAATAAAGTGTAAGTAACTCATTTAAGGTGTTTGTCTAGAAGGCTTGAACATGCTAGTTACTTACACTGCTACAAATGAAGTAGTCTTCTTATGATAAAAAGAAGGCGCAGGTAAATCGAGAAAGAGGAGCTATAGGCTCCAAATTTGAGAAATAATGAAAGGTTGGGATACCTTAAGTTCCACATAAGGAGGAAAAGAATATGCGTTTTGATGAAGCTTATTCAGGTAAAGTATTTATTAAAAGTCATCCAAGTTTTGAAGAGTCAGAGGCAGTTATTTACGGGATGCCAATGGATTGGACAGTAAGTTACCGTCCAGGTTCTCGCTTCGGCCCTGCACGTATTCGTGAAGTATCGATTGGACTAGAAGAATATAGTCCATATCTAGATCGTGAACTAGAAGAAGTAAAATATTTTGATGCGGGTGATATTCCATTACCATTTGGGAATCCACAGCGCAGCATAGACATGATTGAAGAATATGTAGCAAAACTATTAGATGCCGGTAAGTTTCCACTAGGTCTCGGCGGTGAGCACTTAGTGTCTTGGCCAATTTTTAAGGCAATGGCAAAAAAATATCCGGATTTAGCAATCATTCATATGGATGCTCATACTGACTTACGTGAGTCGTATGAGGGAGAGCCTTTATCCCACTCTACACCAATTCGTAAAGTGTGCGATTTAATTGGTCCGGAAAACGTATATTCTTTCGGAATTCGTTCTGGAATGAAGGAAGAATTTGAGTGGGCAAAAGAGGTAGGTATGAACTTATATAAATTTGACGTATTAGAACCGTTAAAAGAGGTACTACCGAAACTTGCAGGACGCCCAGTCTATGTCACAATCGATATTGATGTGTTAGACCCAGCCCATGCTCCTGGAACAGGAACATTAGAAGCTGGCGGTATTACATCTAAAGAACTATTAGAGTCCATCGTAGCAATTGCAAATTCAAATATAAAAGTAGTCGGAGCAGACTTAGTAGAAGTAGCTCCAGTCTACGATCATAGCGATCAAACACCAATCGCAGCAAGCAAATTCGTGCGGGAAATGCTGCTCGGTTGGGTGAAATAAAAGCGGAGGCAGCTCGCTCAGAATCGCAGGGTATTGGAGCACTCGACCGAGAAGCACTTTTGGCTTCGACTGAGAGTGTGAAATGGCCGGAGATTCTAGCCACTGTAGCTGGATAGAAATAAAAGCGGAAGCCTCCTAGACGACTAGGAGGCTTTTATTTTTGTCGTTCTGTGTCGGTAAGTCGGTATATTTAAAAAATCGCCGATATAATTTCATTTATCGTCACGCGACATCAAAAAAGAGCTATTCTCAAACGATGAGAATAGCTCTTTTTTCTTATGCAACTTTTTCTTTCGAAGTAATTCCACGAATTTCATCAGCAGAACGAATTGGATATTTACGGAACACAATTGATCCGACGTATCCGACAATCGTGGTAACGATTCCGCATAATACGGCAGCAATTGTTACTTTTATAACGTCATTAAATCCGAATAAGACAAGAAGTCCTGGAATTGGTGATGCTGTCCCTGGTGCATTATTAACGAGCTGGAATAGCGACGTAATAATACCGGCAAGCGCGCCGCCAACAAAGTTTGTCATATAGATAGGAATTGGGTTTGCTGAGACAACATCGGCTTGTGTTAAAGGCTCGATTGCGACAGCGATTGTGTCTTTCTTTGAACAAATTTTTAGTCGTTTAAAGAAAATAAAATTCATTGGGGCAGAAGCTGCTACGGCAAGACTACCAATGGCCATTGGTAAACCTGTTAGTCCAAGCATTGCAGTTAGTGCCATAGAACTTAATGGAGATGTAGAAATAACTGTTATTAATCCACCAAGCATAATGCCCATAATAATAGGACTTTCTGTAGTTGCAATTGAAATCATAGAACCGATTTTTCCGAGCGTTGCGTTAACGAGAGGGTCCATAAGCATCGCCATTCCACGTGAAATTGGTGCAGCGATAAATAAGATTGCTAAAAATTCTACACCAGCTGGTAATTTCTTTTCGAGAAATTTCACGACGAATGCACAAACGTATCCAGCGAAAAATCCTGGTAAAATGCCGAATCCACTAGTAGCGATACCGATTAAAACAGCGTATACGGGTGAAACGCCGATTGCCAGCGCTACTAAAATAGCCGCTGCGACACCACTCATACTACCAGAAGCTTCTCCTACCGATTGTAAAAAATCATTATGAAACATTTCCCCACCAATATAACGGTGAAATGCCTCAATAAGAAAGCTCGCGATTGCTGCATTAGCTAAAGCACCCATTGCTTTCATTCCGTAAGGAGCACGGTAACTAAAAAGTGTAAATAGACAAAGTACAACGAGTAATAGTGCTAAACCTTGCAAGATAGCCATTTGAAAACTGTCTCCTTTGATTTTTGTAATAAAAATTTGTATCATTCAATAATAATATAAAAGTTCGTTAAACGGAAAAAAAATTATTGGGAAATTGCCGTAAGGTGAAAGACCCTTACAATAATGTAAGGGAAGTGTAAGACATTTCGATGGAGTATAGTATGCCATTTTTCATATAATACAGGTATAGACATACGGTTAGCGAGAAAGAAGTGCAAACAGGAGGCGCATGTATGAAATTAGTAATTAAAGTTTTAGCTGTATTCGCCATTATTTTAGGTGGTACAGCATATTATTTAAACTCAAAAACAGAAGGTGTGCATGCTTTTGTAGACAACTTCTTTTCAAATAAAGAAATACAAGATTATTATGCAGTTATAGATAAAGGTGAGAAAAAAGGCGATGAATATTTGTATACATTTAATGGATATACAGAAGACGGAAAGCTACAAGTTATTAAAAGAATGGTGAATCGTGAATTGCATACAGGTGCTTTTATAAAAATTTATGCAAAAGGTATGCAAGGAAAAGGGTGGGCTGAAATCCCGAAAGAGTCAATTCCACAAAAAGCACTGCAAAAAATAGAAAAACCATAAAAGGAGCGAATCGTTCGCTCCTTTTTTAGTGCGTTAAAATAGTGATAGATGTATTTTCTTTGTTAGAAATAATTTTTGCATGCCCGCCAATTGGGAAAGTGAAAATTGGAGTTGTATGTCCGAAACTTGCGTTTGCAATGATAGGTAAATGTTTAAGCTCAGGTTTTGAAGCAATCATCTCTTGGATGTCCTCTATCGTACATTCCGCTCCTTTTTGCATCCTTCCTATAACAATGCCCTTTACGTATTCAAAATCAGTTTGCTGCATAAGAGAGTGTAAATATCGATCGAAAGTTTTAAGTGTAGCTTTTCCCGTTAAACTATCTTCTTCAAGAAATAAAACTTTATCTCGTAAGCTTGGCATATATGATGTACCTTGCAATAAATTAAATGTACTCATATTGCCACCAATAATAGTTCCTGTTGCTTCTCCTTCTTGAATCGAAACATATCCTTCATTTTTAATAAACCCTCGATTTTCTTGATCAATATACCAAGAATCATCGCTCCACGTTTCAGCCGGCAGTACTTCAATAGGTTCATGAGAAGTTAAGCAATTTAAAAAGTAATCGGTCGTATAATCGAGTCCTTTCTCCATTCCAAATGAAGAGAAGTGAGGGCCTGAATATGTAACTAAGCCTGTTTTTGCATAAAGAGCATTATTCAAAGCCGTAATATCAGAATAACCACAGAAAAACTTTGGGTTTTCACGAATTAAATCATAATCAAGATGTTTTAATAAACCGTTAGAGTTGTACCCTCCAAGTGTCGTCAAAATTGCTTTTACATTAGGGTCTGAGAATGCTTCATGAAGATCTTGAACTCGCGAAGAAATAGAGGATGAAGAAAAGCGGTCTATCTCATCAGCGTTTTTTGAGAACGTAACGTGAAATCCCATGTCGGTCAATCTTTTCGTAGCAAGCTCTTGGTTGCTGGTGGAGACAATACTTAAACTGCAAGACGGTGAAATAACCCTTATTTCATCACCTTTTTTTAATTTTGTTGGTAACATTAGACTCGCCCCTTAAAATGAAGGAATATTTAGATTTGAAAAACATTTTATCATATGAAATAAAGTGAAGGTGAATTATTTTTTGAAAAGGAGTTTTCCTGATTTTTCAGCAGACAGACAGAGTCTTTTTTTGATATGATAGGAAAAGTGATTTATTATAAGTAGTATTTAATATCTATAACATTTGAAAGGTGTGCAAGACGTGAAGAAACAACTTGCAGGCTTGCCGGTACACGTTCATTTCGTAACAGAAATCCGTGAAGGGGCGAGGAAGGAAACCGTTGCTTTTGAAGCAAATGGTCAATACTATGTAAAAGGTCAAGGTACATATGTAACATTCCAAGAGCCGAACGAACAAGGCGAAGTGAAAACAATTATTAAAATTCAAGATGAACAAGTTCTCATTATGCGTTCAGGTGCTATTTCTATGCGTCAGACGCATGTGAAAGGTGAATGGACAACTGGTACGTATACGAGTGAACTTGGTACGTTTGCATTGCAAACGAAAACTGATAATGTTCTTTTTAAATGGTCGGATGAAAAGAAAAAAGGACAGCTCTTCCTAACGTACGCATTGCTTCTAAGTGAACAAGAAGCTGGCAGATATACAATTACAATTAATTTGAAGGAGGCAAAATAATGAATTCTTTAGAACAAGTAAAAGGATTGATTAAAGAAGAAATTCAAGCTGCTGTATTAAAGGCAGAATTAGCGACAGAAGAACAGATCCCAAACGTCATATTAGAATCTCCAAAAGATAAAACAAATGGTGACTTCTCTACAAATATGGCAATGCAACTTGCACGCGTTGCAAAAAAAGCACCTCGTATGATTGCAGAAGAATTAGTTGCAAACTTCGATAAAGCAAAAGCTTCCATTGAAAAAATTGAAATCGCTGGTCCTGGTTTCATTAACTTCTACATGGATAATAGCTACTTAACAGAATTAATCCCAACAATCGTCAACGCTGGTGAAGCTTACGGTGAAACGAATACTGGTAAAGGTGAAAAAGTACAAATTGAGTTCGTATCTGCAAATCCAACAGGTGACCTTCACTTAGGACATGCACGTGGTGCGGCAGTAGGTGACACTTTATGTAACGTATTAGCAAAAGCAGGATACGATGTATCTCGTGAGTACTACATTAATGATGCTGGTAACCAAATTCATAATTTAGCTCTTTCAGTTGAAGCTCGTTACATGCAAGCTTTAGGTTTAGAGAAAGAAATGCCAGAAGACGGTTACCATGGTGCGGACATCATTGGAATCGGTAAACTTTTAGCAGAAGAGTTTGGCGATCGTTATGCAAAAGCTGATGCTGAAGAAAGCTATGAATTCTACCGTGAATATGGTTTGAAATATGAGTTAGCAAAACTTCAAAAAGACTTAGAAAGCTTCCGTGTTAAATTTGATGTATGGTTCTCAGAAACATCATTATACAAAAACGGAAAAATTGATCAGGCTCTTGCTGTATTAAAAGAGCGTGAAGAAATCTTTGAAGAAGACGGAGCAACTTGGTTCCGTTCAATGACTTACGGTGACGACAAAAACCGTGTATTAATTAAAAACGACGGTTCTTACACATACTTAACGCCAGATATCGCTTACCATCGCGACAAATTAGAGCGTGGTTTCGATAAGCTAATCAATATTTGGGGTGCTGACCACCATGGCTACATTCCTCGTATGAAAGCTGCTATTCAAGCGCTAGGCTACGATAAAGAAACACTGGAAGTAGAAATCATCCAAATGGTACAACTGTACCAAAATGGTGAAAAAATGAAGATGAGTAAGCGTACAGGTAAAGCAGTTACACTTCGCGAGCTTATGGAAGAAGTAGGCGTGGACGCAATGCGTTACTTCTTCGCAATGCGTAGTGGCGATTCTCATTTAGACTTCGATATGGACTTAGCTGTATCAAAATCTAATGAAAACCCAGTATACTATGCACAATATGCTCATGCTCGTGTATGCAGTATCCTTCGTCAAGGTGAAGAGTTAGGATTAGCTACAGGCGGAGACGTGAATTACAAACTTGTTACTTCTGAGAAAGAAGTAGAGTTACTGAAAAAACTTGGTGAATTCCCAGCTGTAGTTGCGGATGCAGCGCAAAAGCGTCTGCCACACCGCATTACAAGTTATGCATTTGAATTAGCAGCAACATTACACAGCTTCTATAATGCAGAAAAAGTATTAAACCAAGATAACTTAGAATTAAGTAAAGCTCGTTACGAATTAATGAAAGCAGTACGCACTACACTTCAAAATGCATTAGCAATCGTAGGAGTATCTGCACCAGAGAAAATGTAATAGACAAAAGAAAAGTACCGAAAAGTCGTATGAGGAGAACCGCACGTACGGCTTGATGAAGGGAAGCTGAAGCAGAAAAAGAGATGGCAAAGCTATCTCTTTTTCTGTTGCAGTTTTTTACTCTAAATATATGTTATGGTGATGAAGTGAAAATAGAAAACTAACAATTAACTATTGATTTTTAGGGGCAATTCTAGAATAATAGGTTGTTGGGAGTGAAATTTCCAAAAATCAGCATATGTATTATTAGTTGGTGGAAAGTTACTGGGAAATGGTGTGATTGTTGTAAAAACCATTGTTACAGCTAGGCCAAATACTAAAATAACGATTCATCTAACCAAGTATTTAAACAATTAGTAATTGATCATGAAAACTTCCAACCTAGTCAAGAAACTAGGGGGTTATGTTTAAAAATAGTACAATTAAAGTTTTCATGATTTGATAAAAATAATGAAAGGATATAAATCTCTCTGTTTTAATATTATCATCATATATAAGCTCATTTTAATTCTTCGACATAGCCATGGAACCCAGTAGGCAAAGTATTTTTTCTCGACACCCATTTATATACTCCAAAAGTGAAAAGGCTGAATTGCGTATTTCTATATGATTTACATGAAATCAGTTGACAATCATACTCTTTTTAGTTACTCCCAAATTCGTTCCACTGTATTTAAATTTGGAGAATATGGCGTTCATCTTGCATAGGCAACTAATACTTCATCCAGAGCATTTTTAATTATATAATGCTGGCGGTGGAACGCTTTTTGTTCTACTTGTTTAGGTGTGTAGGTCGGTTGTGTAACTAAACACAAAACATTTTAACCTATGGCCAATTTCACCTCAACTCATAATGGCAGAAATGCATCTTCAATAACACCTTTTAGAATACGAGTATCCAAGTATGTTTCACAGTTTTAATCTTCTTCGGCTGATATGCTTATAGATTACACTTCTTGTTATTCTTTAGGAGGATAAGTAAGGAAGTTGACCAAATGCATATTTACCGTGAAGTAGCTCTTCCATATTTGTCGGCAATGAAATTTTGTATTTATAGGGCAAACGTTTGCGCTCGGTATGAAGAAATTTTGGAAATCCTACGGCATAATAAGATGAATGACTGTCATGAGTTTTATCGTGAATGCTTTTCGAATTGCCTTCTTCTAGCTTTGAAGTTATTCTGTGGCCCGTTCATGTGTACTTGTAATTTGAATTTCTTTATCAAAATTTTTCCTGTCCTGTATCTGTTTTCGTTAAACGGTATAGGCCAGAAGTAAAATGTCGGAGAAATTAGATGAATCTATATAAGAGTCAAACTTCAAGTTTCTAAATAATAGAAGGGTTGAAAAAAGAGAAAAAGATGATAATAGCTATCAAACACATTTTAGTAAAGTGGCTTAATGACATTGAATAGTAGAATCTTTGTCATAGTATATTTGTCCTAGAATCTAGAAACATTTAATTTTATAGGGAGGATAACAGAAAGCATGTATTTAAAAAGGATAACTTCAATTTTTTCGATTATAATGATTTTTATGTTTACTATAGGCCAGAGTCTTTTACCTATAGTAGCAAATGCACAAGAGCTAAACACAGCAGGACTTGTGGATAGTTTTCAGATTGGTAAAACAAATCTAAGTACCACAGAACGGACTAAAGTAACTGTAAACTTTAGTGAAAAAGATGGACTTAGGCTGAAGCCTGGAGACATACTAACATTAACACTGCCTCCAGAATTAAAAGGATTAGATAGAGAGTTTCCATTAGATGACTATGGTACTTGTAAAGTTACAGGAGGAACTGTGGTATGTACATTTAATGATAAAGTGGATACATATGAAAATATTCAAGGGTATTTAAACTTTTTCGTGGAAGCTACTAATGTAGGAACGGATCAAAAGAAAGAGATTGAAACTAATTTCGGTACAACTGTAGATAAGCAATCTGTAACAATTACCGGTCCAAGTAGTGGTGGTGGCACAGATCCTGGAAAGCCACCGTTTTTTTATAAAACTGGTGATATGAACTCAGGTAAGGACAATGAAGTACGTTGGTTCTTGAATATAAATTTAAATAAAGAAGAGTTAAGTCGTGATATTGTTGTGACTGATAATTTACAGGAAGGTCAAACACTTAATAAGGAGAGTTTCTATATAAGTGTAGATAATTATCTAGGTAATCGATATTTAACGCTACAAGAGTTTGAAAAGCAAGGTTACGGAACGATTACCTTTACTGGTGACAAATCATTTAAAGTTGTGCTTAATAAGGATAAAGCGCGTCTTGCTGCCTTTTCGATTGGTTATACATCTACTATAACGGAAGCCGGAATGAAGCAGGAGTTTTTTAAGAATGATTATACGATTGATTATCAAGTTGCAAATAAAGAGCCAGTTAATGAATCGGGCAGTTACCCAGTCGAAAATATGACAGTTGGCGGTGGCGCTACCGGTAACAAGGTTCCAAAAGGAAAGCTGAAAATTGTTAAACATATTGAAGGAAATAAAGAAAAAGTAATCCCGAATGTTTCATTTAAATTGTATAAAGAGTCTGGTGAACAAGTTGGGGGCGAATATAAAACAAATGAAAACGGGATAGTTGAAACTCCTCAATTATCACCAGGTAAATATTATGTACAAGAGGTTTCAGCTCCAGACTATATTGATTTCGATCGTCAGAAAAAAGTAGAGTTTGAAATAAAATCAGATGCTGAAAATGGAGTCGAACTGGATATTCCAAATAAAGTGAAAACTACATCTGTTTCAGGGACGAAGACTTGGAAGGATGGAGACGGAGCAGGTCGTCCAGAAAAGATCAAAGTCGACTTATACCAAAATGGAACAGTGATTCAAACAAAAGAAGTAACAGCAGCAAACAATTGGAAATATGAATTCAAAGATTTAGTGGTATACGATGAAAATGGAAAAGCATACAAGTATGAAGTGAAAGAACAACCGATAGATGGATACACAACAGAAGTAAATGGTTATGACATTACAAATACAAAAGTGGTACAAACAACCAAAGTAGAAGGAACGAAAACATGGAAGGACGGAAATGCGGAAGGTCGTCCGACGATGATTAAAGTAGACTTACTACAAAACGGTACAGTGATTGCGACGCAAGAAGTAAGCGAAGCAACAGGCTGGAAATATGAATTTAAAGATTTGGCGATAAACGATGCAGACGGAAAAGCATATAAGTATGAAGTGAAAGAACAAGCAGTAGACGGATACGAATCCAAAGTCAATGGTTATGACATCACGAATACAAAAGTAGGCAAGACATCAGTTGCAGGAACGAAGACGTGGAAAGGTGGCACAGAGGAAGAGCATAAAGCCATCAAAGTAGACTTACTACAAAACGGTACAGTGATTGCGACACAAGAAGTAAGCAAAGAAACAGGTTGGAAGTATGAATTTAAAGATTTAGTGGTATACGATGAAAATGGAAAAGCATACAAGTATGAAGTGAAAGAACAACCGGTAGATGGATACGAATCCAAAGTCAATGGTTATGACATCACGAATACAAAAGTAGGTAAGACATCAGTTGCAGGAACGAAGACGTGGAACGATAATAATGCGTCAGATCGTCCGAAAACGATCAAAGTCGATTTAGTACAAAAAGATAACTCACAAGCACAAAAAGAAACAGTGATTGCGACGCAAGAAGTAAGTGAAGCAACAGGCTGGAAGTATGAGTTTAAAGATTTAGCAGCGTATGATGCAAACGGAGTAGCGTACAAGTATGAAGTGAAAGAACAAGCAGTACCAGGATACAAATCCGAAGTAAATGGTTATGACATCACAAATACAAAAGTAGGCGAAACAAAAGTAGAAGGAACGAAGACATGGAAAGACGGAAATGCAACAGACCGTCCGACAATGATCAAAGTAGACCTTTTACAAAATGGTAAAGTAGTAGACACAAAAGAAGTAACAGCAGCAACAGAATGGAAGTACACATTCGAAAACCTCCAAGCATATGATGCAAACGGAGCAGCGTACAAGTATGAAGTGAAAGAACAAGCAGTACCAGGATATGAATCCAAAGTAAATGGTTATGACATCACAAATACAAAAGTAGGTCAAACAAAAGTAGAAGGAACGAAAATATGGAAAGATGATAATGCGAAAGATCGTCCGGAAATGATTAAAGTAGACCTACTACAAAATGGTACAGTGATTGCGACGCAAGAAGTAAGCAAAGCAACGGGCTGGAAATATGAATTCAAAGATTTAGCAGCATATGATGCAGAAGGTAAGGCATACAAGTATGAAGTGAAAGAACAACCAATCGACGGATACAAATCCGAAGTGAAAGGTTATGACATCACAAATACAAAAGTAGGCGAAACAAAAGTAGAAGGAACGAAGACATGGAATGACGGAAATGCAACAGATCGTCCGGAAATGATTAAAGTAGACTTACTAAAAAACGGTAAAGTAGTAGATACAAAAGAAGTAACAGCAGAAACAAATTGGAAGTACACGTTTGAAAAACTGCAAGCGTACGATACAAACGGAGTAGCATACAAGTATGAAGTGAAAGAACAACCAGTAGCTGGATATGAATCAAAAGTAAACGGTTATGACATCACGAATACAAAAGTGGGCGAAACGAAAGTAGAAGGAACAAAGGCTTGGAACGATAACAACGCAACAGATCGCCCAAGCACAATCAAAGTAGACTTACTACAAAACGGTCAAGTAATTGACACGAAAGAAGTAAGTAAAGCAACAAACTGGAAGTACACGTTTGAAAAACTACAAGTATATGATGCAAACGGAGTAGCATACAAGTATGAAGTGAAAGAACAACCAGTAGCTGGATACAAATCCGAAGTAAATGGTTATGACATCACAAATACAAAAATCAAGGACGAACCAAATGTAGATCCAAAAGATCCAAGTACAGATCCAAAAGATCCAAGTACAGATCCAAAAGATCCAAGTACAGATCCAAAAGATCCAAGCACAGATCCAAAAGATCCAAACACAAATACAGACAAAAATAGCGATTCAAAAGTTCCACCTACTACAGAAAATGATAAGCCAACATTACTTCCTAACACAGGAGGGAAATCAGCAGAAATGATTTCAATCCTTGGAGGTATGGTATTGTTCCTTCTAGGTGGAGTCCTATTCGCTCGTCAACGAATAAAATAATAAAAAAGCTTTAGATTATTGATTACACTGTAATCTGAGTAGCAGACGAATTAAAGAATTACTATTGATATTACGCCCTTTAGGAAAGTATTCAAAAAACTTCACGATAAAGTGAAGGGAAGAATGCAACCTGAAGGGTTTTTTTATAGAAAAAAGAGAACAGTTTCAAGTTGGATTCAATCGGTGGCCCAGTAATATGGTCAGCTTTCATAGAGATAAGCGGCTCTAAAGCGATAACAAAAACCGTCTTTAAGAAGCGTATTATCCATTGGACCATAAGCTTAGAGCGTGGTATCTCATGTAATTTAAGGTCAATGCCATGTTCTATTAAGTTTTGGATGAATGCATAGCCATTTTTATGGCTAATTTAGAAATAGTATTTTGTAAAGCTTTGTTCTTGAGTAGCTGCAGTAGCGTTTATTTCAGGAATAAAAGCATTAGTTCCTGAAATTCAAGTTAAAGTTAACACAACTGCAAGGATAATTTTTTCATAATTGAAAAACCTCTTATTAGATGTAATCAATATTATTACAATTTTTATTCTACATGGTAATGCTATGCAATAAATATATTTTTTATTTATATATTAAGATTTTAATTATACACGATAATACCATGTAATAAATATGCTTTTATGCATATTTATTTTTTCTCAATAAACAGCCACCGATTAATCGGTGGCTTGAAATAGTATTAAGCGGCTTTTCGTTCTGTTTTCACGGTAGATTGAAGGCTATTATAGACGCCTGTGCCAATGACCTCTAATGCCATTTTCATACGTTCTAGCGAAATATTTTCTAATACGTTATCTTGAGGTGTGTGATATACCTTTTCAATGTGATAGATTAATGGATCCCAACTATCGACGCCCATCCAAATAAATAGTGCAGAAGGAATATCAACTTCAGCAAATGGTACGTGATCACTAGAGCCAAATCTTCCTTGAAGAACGAGATCATTATTTAATTGTTTACCTGCTTGTAATGCTGCATCTGTTACAAAGTTCGTGGAACCGTCAGGAGTCATAGCGTATAAATTCTTTGCTTTATCATAATTTGTTGCAACCATATCAGCGTTGAAGACACCTAAAATACGATTACGTTCTTTTTGTGATAAGTTTTCTACGTAATATTCAGAGCCGAGTAAACCGGTTTCTTCAGAACCAAAAGCGATAAAGCGGACTTCTTTATCAGTTTCTACATTTTGAAAAGCACGAGCTAGTTCTAATATTAATCCTGTACCAGAAGCGTTATCATTCGCTCCAGGTGCTCCAACGACACTATCATAGTGTGAACTTACAACGACAGCTTTTTCATTACCTGTACTATTTTTTGGTTTCTTTTTAGCAATAACATTTAGAGATGTTAAATTAGATTCATGTCTTGCTTTTAGGGAAAGAATTGTTGTCCCTTTTTTTGCGATTTCTTCTTTAAATGCATTTCCTTGAGCATAAGCAAGACCAAAGACAGGGACAGACTGTTTTTTAGTTAAGTAAGGATTGAAGGTTTGGCCGTAGTTTCCACGACCTCCAATTAAACTGTATAAAAGAACACCTTTTGCTCCTTTGCTAACAGCATTTTCAACTTGCTTATTATAATCTGCTGCTGTTGCACCTCTTTCGAATAAAACAATTTTTCCGTTTACCTCACTTGGAATATCATCCAATTTTGTTCCACCTTGAACAAAGATAAGAGGGGCTGTAACAGCTTCTGTAGAAATTAGTGCATTGGGAGCAGCGCCAGCTTGCCAATTACGTTTTGTGGATAATGGTGATTCGATAAAGCCAACGTATTGATCCGGTACTTGAAAGGGCTGATATTCTACTTCATATCCCATTGATTTAAGTTGCATACCAACGTAGCGAGAGGCCCACTCTTCTGATTTAGTACCACCTGGACGGGGACCGATTGTTTCGGATAAGAAACGGATATGTTCGATGGCGCGGCTTGCATCAACTTGTTTTGTAATAGGTGGGGTCTGTGTAATTTCTGACGTGGAATCAGCTTTTGCTTGTCCGATTGGAGCTAAGCTAACGGCGAGTGATACAGCAAGCAAGGAGCTTACTATTTTTTGTTTCAGCGATTTTCTCATTTTTTTCTCTCCCATTCTTCTATTCTCTCTGACTGACAAAAGAAGACGGATAACGACTTTATTTTATCTTTTCATATCTGAATTTTCAATATTTGGAAGTTGAGAAATAAAAATGCTATATGCATATTTACATATTTTTAGCGGAGATATGTATGCTATCATTCTAAATGAAGGATTGCTTTCTATTCTGAAGGCTCCTACATTGCATGAATCTAGTGTACCCAAACTTTAGATTATGTAGGGAAAAGGGATCCATTATAGGATTTCTTTTCTCATGTTTGAATCATGTGATGGTAACTATGTTTCCGCATTTCATAATTATCATCAGTGATATATGTAAGGCATCCATATGAAAATACGAGGCTGTTCAAAGGTTTTCCGTACTTTTGGACAGCCTCACCCCGTTAAAAAGGTGATACTTTGATGCATCACCTTTTTATTTATATAAGCTTTTACATACCTAAAAATAATAAAAAAACAGCCGATTAGTAGAAGGAATCTACAAAACGGCTGTTTTTTATTATATTTCTGTTAAGATAATCGGTTCACCACGTGTCACAACGACTGTATGTTCACATTGTGCAACAAGGCTTTTGTCCGGTGTAACGAACGTCCAGCCGTCATCACCGCGTTCGATAATATGATCAGCTTTCATAGAGATGAATGGCTCTACAGCGATAACAAGGCCGTCTTTTAGAAGAGCATTATCCATTGGATCATAGTAGCTTAAAATGTGGTTCGGAGCTTCGTGTAAGCTAAGACCAATACCGTGACCAGTTAAGTTTTGAATAACGTTATATCCACTTTTATGTGCAAAATTAGAAACAGCACGACCAATTTGATTTTGTTTTGATCCAGCCTTTACTTTTTTCATTGCTTCCCAAAATGCATCTACCGCAGCTTGGCATAGCTTTTCTTTTTCTTCGTCTTCACCAAGAACAAATGAAATACCTGTATCAGCATAATAACCGTCAAGTGCTGCTGATACGTCTACGTTTACTAAATCGCCTTCTTTTAATACGCGATCTCCTGGAATACCGTGAGCAACTTCTTCGTTTACACTAATGCAAGTTACGCCTGGGAATTTATATTCTTTTTCAGGTGCTGACATAGCACCATGCTCATCTAATACCTTTTTACCAATTAAATCTAGCTCTTTCGTTGTCATACCTGGCTTCGCTTGTTTTTTCATTTCTTCGCGTGCAAGTGCAACGATGCGGCCGATTTTTCGTAAACCTTCTAAATCTTGTTCATTACGAATAATCATGAAAACCACTGTCCTTCCTCGAATATATATCTTATCCGATTGTATCATGTTTATTTTGCTCCTGCTACTCGCGTGCGGTATGCGGGTTGATTCTGCTCATAAATAATACATGACAATTGTCATATGGATGTCATGACGCATCATACTGTTTCCTAACTTTTCCAACGCATACAATGTAAATATAAGAAACGGCGGGGGTGGAGAGATGGAAAAGATTATTGAAGTAAATGGTGTTTCTAAAACATTTAAACATAAAAACGCAGTAAATAATGTTTCGTTTCATGTGAATAAAGGGGAAATAGTAGCATTACTTGGACCGAATGGCGCAGGGAAAACAACGACGATATCGATGATGCTTGGATTAAAAGATCCAACGGAAGGAACGGTTTCTATATTTGGAAAGAGCCCAAAGCATAGAGATGTTCGTAATAGCCTCGGCGCGATGCTACAAGAAGTGAGTGTAATTGATAGCATTACAGTGGAAGAGGCAATTGAGTTATTCCGTAGTTATTATACGAATCCAGTAGCGAAAGAAACATTACTGCACTTATCAAATTTAGAATCAGAGCGAAAGCAAAGATGTGAAAAGCTATCAGGCGGTCAAAAGAGAAGATTGAATTTTGCACTCGCACTTGCTGGTAATCCAGATTTGTTATTTTTAGATGAACCAACTGTAGGGATGGACATTACGTCTCGAAAAACGTTTTGGGAAATGATTAGAAAATTAGCAAGTGAAGGGAAAACGATTATTTTAACGACGCACTATTTAGAAGAGGCAGATGCTTTAGCAGATCGAATTTTATTATTTGCGAATGGAAAAATCATTGCAGATGGTACACCTGACGAAATGAAAGCGACGATCTCCCGAAAAACAATTTCATTTTATTCGAAAGAAAATATTCCTACAAGCTTGCTAAAGGAATTACCGAATGTAACAGAAGTACAGTCAAATGAAGGTCACTTCACTTTAACAACTGAAGATACGGATGCAACTTTAAAAGCAATTTATCAAAGAAATTTACCTGTAACAGACGTTTCAGTGGAACGTGGAAGTCTCGATGAAGCATTTGAACAGTTTGTCGCAAATCAGAAGGGGGAAATCGCATGAAAGCTTTATGGATGCAGTGCAAAATAGAGATTTTACGTACGTTTCGCAATAAATTATTTATCTTTTTCTCATTATTAATGCCAGTTATGTTTTATTACATCTTTACAAATGTAGTTCAAGTGCCACAGAACGGAGAAGCTTGGAAAGCACATTATTTAATTTCAATGGCAACTTTCAGTATTGTAGGGACTGCACTTTTTAGTTTCGGTGTGAGACTTTCTCAGGAAAAAGGGCAAGGGTGGACACATCTTTTAAAAATCACACCACTTCCAGAGGGTGCGTATATAACAGCTAAAATTATTGCTCAAACAGTAGTGAATGCTTTTTCAATCTTAGTTATTTTTATGGCAGGAATATTAATTAATAATGTGCAGTTAACAGTAGGACAATGGATCGGTGCTGGGTTATGGTTATTATTAGGCGTGACACCATTTTTAGCGCTCGGAACAGTAATAGGTTCAATTAAGAAGGCAGATGCAGCTGCTGGTCTAGCGAATATTTTAAATATGTGCTTAGCAATTCTTGGTGGCCTATGGATGCCAATTGAAATATTTCCAAGAATATTACGATCTATCGGTGAATGGACACCAACATATCATTTCGGAAGCGGTGCATGGGATATTGTAGCTGGAAAATCAATTGGTTGGGAAAACATTGCGGTACTAGGAGGTTATTTCCTTATATTTGTTGTAGTATCAATATATATAAGAAAAAGACAGGAAGCGGTATAAATGATAGAGAAGAAGAGGATTGAGATTTTTCCGAAACATATGGGGTTCTTCCCGTATATGTGGCTCGTGTATTTATTATTTCCAATTTACCACTTAGCACAAGCTTCAGGATGGAAGCTTGTAATAGGGAGCGGTATGTTGATAGTTTTTATTGTCGCATACCGTCAGCTATATTTTGTTCAGAAGACGTTCATTTTATGGGCATGCATTCAAATGTTACTAACTTTTTTATTTGCTGTATTTTATAATCCTTTCATGATTTTCTTTGGATTTTTTACGGCAAGTGCGATGGGATTTGCACCAAGTAAAAAAATATTTCGGGTGTTGTTGGGCCTATTAATTGTAATGTTGGGAGCTTTTATATTTGTAAACGTTAATCAACTAACAACTACAAGTTTAGTGAATATCGTTCCGATGTTCATATTAATGCTTCTTACACCATTCGGAATGCGTAATTTTAATCAAAAAAAGATGTTGAAAAATCAATTAAACGAGGCAAACGAGCAAATTAAAGACTTAGTAAAACGTGAAGAGCGTCAGCGAATTGCAAGAGACCTTCATGACACGCTAGGGCATACGTTATCTCTCATTACTTTAAAAAGTCAGCTCGTGGAGAAGTTGATTGTGAAAAACCCGGAGCGTGCAAGTATAGAAGCGAAGGAGATTACACAAACGTCTCGTACAGCTTTAAAACAGCTGAGAGAATTAATTTCTGATATGCATATGATTACAGTAGAAGAAGAGTTGGAGCAAATAAAAGCGATCTTACAAGCGGCTAATATTGAATTAGAAGTGAAGCAAGAAGCTAATTCTAGTTCGTTATCACCAATTGAACAAAATATTGTAGGAATGTGTTTACGTGAGGCAGTGACGAATGTTGTAAAACATAGTAAAGCGACGCGGTGTACAGTCTCTGTATTAGAATCGCAAGGTGAGCTGATTTTGAAAGTAGAAGACAACGGTATCGGTTTAGCGGATCAAAACCATGATGGAAATGGTATCCGCGGTATGAAAGAGCGAATTGCTCTTATTGATGGATTCGTTGAACTAGATACGATAAATTCAGGGACATTGTTAACAGTGAAAGTTCCAATTGTAATTAGAACGGGAAAAGATGAGGTGAGGGCATGATTCGAATTATTATTGCAGAAGATCAACGGATGCTTCGTGGCGCATTAGGAGCCCTACTTGATCTAGAAGATGATATTGAAGTTGTTGGGCAAGCAGCGAATGGGGAAGAGGCGTTAAAATTAATCGAATCGCTAAAGCCTGATATAAGTATTATGGATATTGAAATGCCGATTCAAAGTGGTTTAGATGTTGCTGAAACGTTGGAGAAGGAGAAATCATCTTGTAAAGTAATGATTTTAACGACATTTGCGCGTCCCGGTTATTTTGAAAGAGCGATCAAAGCTGGTGTACACGGATATTTATTGAAGGATAGTCCGAGTGAAGATTTAGCCTCAGCAATTCGAAATGTCATGAAAGGGAAGCGAGAGATTTCGCAGGAGCTAATGTTTGGGTTATGGCAGGAGCAAAATCCGCTATCAGATCGTGAAAAAGAAGTACTTTTACTTGCGAAAGAAGGAAAGACGGCAAATGAAATTGCGAAGGCACTTTATCTTTCACCTGGTACAGTGCGTAATTA
The DNA here is from genome assembly GCF_000633475.1 of Bacillus sp. H1a. Lineage (NCBI taxonomy): Bacteria > Bacillati > Bacillota > Bacilli > Caryophanales > Bacillaceae > Bacillus > Bacillus sp. H1a. The sequence continues at coordinate 153,004 of NZ_AYMH01000001.1, forward strand.
CATTTCTGAAGTATTAGCGAAGCTCGATGCGAAAAATAGGATTGAGGCAATTACAATTGCAGAAGAGAAGGGCTGGATATAAAAAAGAAGTTTACCTATAAGTGGTAAACTTCTTTTTTGCTTATTTTCCTTGTTGTACTTCTACTACTTTATTAATTTTTGCTAGAGCCTTATATCCATGTGCTTGGAAAGCCTTTTCGAATTCTGTTGATGTCGTATTACCATATAAATCTTTTGCAGCCTGTACAATGTGAGATTGAAGTGATTCAAAATCTTCCGCTGAAGTTGCGTAGTTTTGCAATGCACGCATAACAACTTTACTTACTTTTTCATTTCCTTGTTTTTGAACAAATATACCGTTATACGTTTTACCTTCAGCTAATTGATATAATACATGGCTAATGATTCCGGAATTCACATGAGATTCTTGATTATTGCCATCATTATAGAAATCTTGTAAGTTTGTATATAGTTTGTTGCCACCATCACCAATTTCCCTTGGGATGTCACGAATTGTTAGGCCACCTAACGTATCGCCCATAATCCAGTTTCCTTTATCTTTCTTTACGTAATATTCTATTTGTGTACCCCAGAAATCTGCCAGGCCTTCATTTAGTGCAGATGTTTCAGCACTTGGATATCTCACAATTTTATTTTTTGTTGTACCACTAAATACAGCATGTCCAAATTCATGTGCAGTCACGTCAAGAGCAGAGGTTAATTTTCCATTTAGGCCGTCACCAAAGACCATTTGATTCCAAGCCGGATGCCAAAATGCATTTACATAATTTTCTTTTATACCATCACTAACTTCTGTAGAATCAAATCCGTGGACGCTAGCAACAACTTTTGAGTCTTTATTATCGTAACTTTTTAGATTATGTTCTTTCTTGAAATAGTCGTAAATATAGCTCATGTTTTTCATAACACCAGCTGCTTCTTTATCTGCAAAATTAGGAGTATTACTTGAAATGAGCGTTCCTGGATAGCCGACTTGGCTATCTCCGCCGAGGGAATCAGCATAGTTTGCGTTATAAATATAAATACCACTTCCGCGGGATAGATCAGCTAAATAAAACTTTCCGTCAGAACCCTTTGCAATATTAAATAATACATTTTCCTGTAGAGCATTTTTTCCAGTTCCTTGCTCTTTAGCTAGGGAAAGGCTGGGTGCTGTTACTTGATTAATAGATTTATTTTCTTTATTTTTAATGAACTTTTCCTGGAATAGTACTTCACCAGTTTTTAAATCAACGATTGCATTACCGCTTATAATTTGTTCATGGTTTTCGTAAGTAAATGTAATAATAGTTGCGAACGTGTAATAACCATCTTTTTTCTTATAAACAACGGTTTCGCTAGAGAATTCTGTTTCAGCCGCATCGTTTGGAATTTGAACTGTATCGCGTAATTTAGATTTTACTTCATTTTTCGACAAAAAATTTGTTATAGTAAGATTAGGTTGTTGGTCTAAATTTTGGACAACTTTACCACTAACAGTAGTAATCACTCCATTTTTATCTACTTTTACAATGAGATCTTGACCATATACTTTATAGTTTTTGTAAGTTTGTGCAAGGCGAACTTCGGTTTGATTTTCTTTTGTTTCTTTATTTGTAGGTTGAAAATTAACGTTTTTTTCAGTTGTAACTTGCTCTTGTTGAGCTTTAGCCCCGTTTACCTCACCTTTTAAATATTTTTTAGCAATGTTCTCTTTCGTATCATTTTGAGGTTGTGTTAATTTCCCGATTGTTAAACCAGGCTGAGCAATTTCAACTTTTACTTCATTTTTATCTAATTCTTGGGCATGGATAGCTTCTGTTGATAAAGGACAAAGGAGACCGAATGTAACGAATGCACTAGCAAGTTTTCTATAATTCATCTATAACACTCCTAATCTATTGTATGTGAGATGAATTGTATGAAAAATTTGCCGAATTTTATATATATTATGCATTATTTCATATCAAAAATTGTCGAATTCACATTATTGTAGTGGTATGACAACTCAAAAAATTAGATTGTTATAATGGGATGGTGAGTAAGTATGCACGCAGAAAAATTAGGAAGTGAAATAAAGAAAATTAGGATAATGAGGGGATTAACACAAAAACAGTTATCCGAGAAGATATGTCATCAATCGGAAGTGAGCCGAATTGAATCGGGCGCGGTATACCCAAGTATGGATATATTGCAAGGTATTGCAGCGAAGTTACAAGTTCCCATTATTCATTTTTATGAGGTACTCATTTATTCTGATATTGAGAGGAATAAGCAGTTAAAAGATCAAATTATTATACTTTGTAAGCAAAAAAAATATAAAGAAATTTATAATAGAGTATGGAATGAGTTGAAAAAAGAAGAATATCATCCCGAGCTTCAGCAATTTCTTCAATGGCAATATCATGTAGCTGCTTACATATTGAAAAAAATCGATTACGAATATTGTATTTTAGAATTAAAGAAATTGCTCAATCAACAATTGGTAGGAATAGATGTATATCAGAATCTTTATATTGAAAACGCAATTGCAAACATTTATGCTGAAAATGGCTATTTTAAGAAGAGTATTGAGTTATTTGAAAATATATTAAAACAATTAGAGGCATTGCATGATAATAAAGAGTTTGATGTGAAGGTGAGACATAATCATACAAAAGCCTTATACTTAGATAATCAATACGAAGAAGCGCTTTGTCACGCAAATAAAGCCATTGAACTATCGTGTCGAATTAATAGTATGACATTGATTGGACAGTTATACTATCAAAAAGGTGAATGCCTAGAAAAGCTAGAGTGTGATAGAGCAGAAATTGAAGATGCTTACGAAAAAGCGTGCTTCTTTCTCGATATATTAGGAATCCATGCGTTAAAAGAATCACTTATAAAAAAAATGAAGAAATAAAAAAGACCTAAAAAACAAATATGCATAATTGCATAAGATATGGATAAATTTTCATGATATATTTAAAGAAAAAATGCGGGTGATGGAATATGAAAAAACTACTTATTGGTAGTCTGTTAACGTTAGCAATGGCATGGGGTATTTCATTAGGAGATACAGCTTTAGAGAAAAACCAAGTAATTTCTCATGATGATCAAGAGATACAATTAGCTTCAGATGTACCTTTTGAGTACTAAAAAACAACCGTCTGACTTAGACGGTTGTTTTTTTATGGAGTAACATCCACACATCTTTACTAGAAACAGGTTTGCTAAAGAAGAATCCTTGAATGTGGTCACAGTTTTGTTCGTGTAAAAACTTCCATTGTTCATCTGTTTCTACACCTTCCGCAATAACCTCTAAATTTAATTCTTTTGATAGTGTAATAATGGAAGCGATAATCGCTTCTTCTAACGGGCTATTTGTAATTCCACAAATAAATTCTCGAGCAATTTTTAATGTATTGATTGGATATTTTGTTAAATAAGCTAAAGAACTATAACCAGTTCCAAAGTCATCAATTGAAATTTGAATACCGAGATTTTGAAGTTGTTCTAGTTTAGCAATTACAGAATGATTTTGATTAATCGCGATACTTTCCGTAATTTCAATATCTAGTGCTTCTGGTTTTAGTTCTGTTTCTTCCAAGACTTTTGAAATAGTTGGGATTAAATCTGAACGGTTAAATTGAACAACAGATAAATTTACACCAACCTTTAAGTGAGAAAATCCTTGGTTATGCCACTTCTTTGCTTCTAAGCAGGCTGTACGTAAAATCCAATTACCAAGTTCAATAATAAATCCTGTCTCCTCCGCGAGAGGGATGAATTGGGCAGGTGATACAATTCCAAGTTTCGGATGTTTCCAACGAATTAATGCCTCAAAACCGATAATTTGTTTTGTTTTTGTGTTTACTTGTGGCTGGTATTCAAGGAAAAATTCATTTTGTTGCAGTGCTTTTGAAAGTTCACCTTCTAGGAAGTGTATTTCGTTTTGCGCAATACTCATTTCCTCTGAGAAGAAAACAAATCTGTTTTTTCCATTCGCTTTTGCTCGATACATAGCCATATCCGCATTTTTCATTAATTCGGTTACATCGGTTCCGTATTCCGGATACATTGCAATTCCGATACTTGGTGTAATAGAAAGCTCTTCATCTTTAATGAAGAAGGGCTTATTTAAGATAGTCAAAATCTGTTCGGCTATAAAAGTAGCGCTTTTTTCAGAGTACATATCTGGTAATAGCATTGTAAATTCATCTCCGCCTTGGCGAGCGACGATATCTTTTGAACGCAAACATCCACGTAATCTTTTTGCTACCTCAATTAATAATAAATCTCCGACATCATGGCCGAGTCGATCGTTAATTTTTTAAAATCGATCTAAGTCAAGGAACATGACAGCAACGTCATTTGTGTTATTTTGAGCTGTATTTAAAATCGTTTTTAAATCTTTTTCGAATTTTCGACGATTCGGTAGTCCTGTAAGTGCATCATGGAAAGCCAAATGCTCTACTTGTTTTTGTTTTTCATATAAAGTTGTAATATCACGTGCTATACAAAACATCCCAACAACTTCTTTATTTATGAAAGTAGGTATGAGTGTGATGTGAAGGTAATAATAATAGCCTTCTTTTTCTTTTGTACGAATTTCTAAAGTTTGTGGTCTACCTTCTTTTGTAATTTGTAAAGATTTCTTTAATAACTCATGATCTTGTGGATCAATGAAGTGTAGAAGAGAATAGCTTGTTACTTCACAATAGTAGGCTGTAAATAAACTTTCGCAAGCCTTGTTAGATTGTTGGAAAATCCCGTTCATATTTAAAGAAAAAACGGCATCAGGATGATCTTCAAATAAAGATTTATAACGTTGTTCACTTTTTGATAGTGCCGATGCACCTTCTTCAACTTTGCCTTCTAGTTGTGTAGTCAACTGTTCGTATGTATCGATTAATGCTTGATTATCTTTCCACATGTAAAGTTGTCGTAGGAATAATAAGATGAGTGATAATATGAGACCAATTAACATGAACTTATCATCCCAAGGCTGAATGACAATAAAGGAAAAAGTAATGATTATACTAAAATAAGGTAGTATAAAGCGTACATAATCGAATCGATAATATTTTGTTTTAGTTTCATGTTTCATTGGTTTATCCAAAATGTATAGTATGGATGATAAACCAATTAATAAAATCGAGGCAGTATGTATTAAATAAGAGACTTCAGAAGAAGTTTCCATTCCTAAGTTTAACTGAAATAGGTGTATATATCCGTAAAAAAGCATGATAGTGAAGCCAATAATTAATGAGATTCTACTAGAAGAATACCGTTCTCTTCTATATAGGCTAATAACGGCGTAGATTACTAATGATTGTGCAATAAAATACCCAATCAAAACCCACGTATCCTTCGTTAACGTACGAAAGCTTGAAATATCTAAAATAAAGGTTAAGGTAAAGTAAATATTCATAATAACGATAAAGGCGCTATCGAATGAAAATTGAGCAATACCTCTAATGGAGTAATGTTTTATGAACTTTATAGCAAAGCCAGAAAAGAGAAAAATATATTGTATGATGAAAAAAGGTAGTGCTTTATATGAGAATATGACTTGATCATAAATGGAAAGTGAATGAAGAAATAAAGTTATTTCCATCGTTAGTCCACATAGGCAAGTACATAGTAATAAAACCCAAAATAGTTTATCACCGCTTTTCATCTTCTTAATTGCTTTATATAAACAATAGCAAGAAAAGATTGCTGCAAAACAAAATAAGAATAGAATTCCAATTTTTTTATATTTAAGTCCCTAGGAATAAGGAATATCCAAAGAGAAAATATAATAATATACATCATGACAAATTGTACATATTTTTTTGATTAATCATATTATGACTCCGTTTCAATAAAGTTGAATCGCAGGTTGAAAATGCTAATTTAAATAATAGCATATAAAATGGAATGTTTTTCATTGTGAAAATTACTTTTTTTGAAAAAATAGCGCAATGTTACAATTTACCATTGTAACGTTGCGCCGTTTTTTCTTTTTATTCCCCTTATGGAGGAGATTTCATCTATTAATTGAAGAAGTGCTAAATCCTTTTGTTTGCTTTCAATCATAATATCGAAATTATGATTGATTTTTTTTGCAATGTGTAAAAAGGGTTTAATAAACCCTAAATCAATATAATCTGCGTGAGCCCTAAATTCTTTTTCTGATTTAGGAGAAGAAATATGAACTTTAGGAGGGACGTTTGTGTGTGACCAAGTTTCAAAAATCGCAGGAAGTAACTCTTCTAGCGGTTCACCACAAAGATTTGCTATGTGATGATGATAATCGAATACGAAAGGGATGGTTTCTTTTTGACAAATAGCCAAAGTTTCAGAAGTGGTATACGTTTTATCATCATTTTCAAGAGTCATTTGTTTTTTTATATGTGAAGGAAGTTTTTTTATGTTTTTATGAAAACGTCCAATTGCACTTTCCTTATTTCCATATGCGCCGCCTACATGAATATTAATGTAGGAGGAATCTGCAATTCCTATAGCGTCTAATACGTTATAATGATAGGTCATATCTGTAATTGCATTAGTTGTAATATGTGGTTTGTCGCTTGTAAATAGCGTAAATTGATTTGGATGGAAACTTACGCGCAAATTGTGTTCCTGAATTAATGCCCCTATTTTACGCCAAAGCGGTGCAAATGCTTGAAGATAATTAAATTCGACTTCGGGATGTGTTGCAAGCGGAACGATAGAAGATGATAAACGATATAATGGAATTTCATGTGCAATATTGTAATGGAGGATACGTATTGTATGTTCTAGATTTTGTAGTGTAGCATTATATAAATTATCCTCACGCTCTTGTTTTTTGAGTTTTTTCCAGCTTGTAAATGTCATTGTTTTGGCAGGAGAACAGTCCCACAATGCCATAGCATGTGAGACATATCCAAATCGCATTATCATATGTGATGCACCCCTTTAGCTCTTGAAATCTTCCTATAAGAAGAAAGCGAGTATCGTTCCTATCCACTCTTTTCCCCGATCAATAATAGAGAGTGGGCTAACATCTTCAAAGGAAAGCAATGAGGAGCTTTTCAAATCTTCCTCGAATTTGTTTTTTACTTCTTGTATGAAATGTTTATCATATAAAAGGCAGTTGATCTCATGGTTAACATATAAACTTCTCATATCAACATTAGCAGTTCCGATATCACAAATACAATCGTCTACTATAATAATCTTGGCATGAAAAAATCCTGGTTGAAATGCGTAAATATTACAACCGGCTTGTATTAACTTTCGGCAATATGGAAACTTTGCCTCTCGAACGAGGGCGTGATCAGCTTTTTGTGGAACGAGAATCGTTATTTGAACCCCACGTTTCCGTGCTTTTAATAAAGCATTCATAATTTCTTTACCGGGAATGAAATACGGTGTACCGATAAAGAGCTCTTCTTTTGCACTTTCGATTAAATGTAAAAATGTATTTTGTAAATAGGCACCATCAGTTGGAATAAAGCGATGTAGAATAGCACCACGTTGTTGTTTTGGAAAATAAAGAGAGGAATCTAATAAATTTTGGTTCGTATCATCAAACCAGTCATGTAAAAACTGTTTTTGCAAATCTTGTATCCCTTCTCCTGTAAGGCGTAAATGATAATCCCGCCATAAACCTAACTTTTGATTGTGTCCTAAATATTCCTCGCCAATATTAAATCCACCAATATAACCAATCCTCCCGTCAATAATTGTAATTTTCCTATGATTTCTTTGATTTGCAGAAAAGAAAAGAAAAGGAAATTTCACTTTGTGACAAAATGAAAAAGAGACACCATGTTTTTGTAGGGAGTACATCGCCTCTTTTGATAAAGAATGACTTCCAAACCGGTCGAGTAAAAGTCTTACTTCAACTCCCTCTTGTGCTTTATCGATAAGTAACTTTAAAAACTTACGACTTATTTCATCGTTTTTTACAATGAAAAATAAAACGTGCACATGGTGTTTGGCTTGTTTAATATCAGTAAATAGAGCATCATACAAATCTTTTCCATATGTATAAAGGTGAAAGTCACTTTGACGCAAAGGGAATGAACGAGAACGTATACGCTTTAAATGAAGAATTCTTCCGTATGAAAGGTCAATTGTAATCCAAAGAGTGGCGCCTATTAACAAGAGAGATAAGAAGAACATGAGTAAATTCCCTCCTTCGCATTCTTTTCACCTTCAGTTTGTTACAAATTAAAATTTCACTTTATAGTTTCACCGAAATAAACAGCTTTATTAAAAAATGTGTTGTTGTATAACAAAAAACTGTTGACTGAATGCTCACTCATTATATAATGGTGGTAGGGGATATAATTCAGAAAATTATATATTTTCTAAGATTCTAAAAAGAAAGAGGGCTTACAAAGAGAGGGGTAGCATAAAAATGAATAGCTTACTAATTATTAATTGGCTGGCTGCCATTGCTGTTATTGCTTATGCGGGATATTTGTTTGTATATCTTATACGGACGAGGATGGCCTACATACAATTAGGAAAAAAGATAGAATTTGATCGTCGTTTTAAAGAGCGTTGGGATCTTCTTAAGGTCAATGTTTTCGGTCAGAAAAAGCTGCTGAAAGATAAAAAGAGCGGCATCATTCACGTTATGTTCTTTTACGGATTTATTCTTGTCCAATTTGGAGCAATCGACTTCGTTTGGAAAGGACTCGCACCAGGATCACATCTTCCACTTGGACCACTATACCCTGCATTTACATTCTTCCAGGAAATTGTCACACTCGTTATTTTAATTGCAGTCTTTTGGGCTTTTCATAGACGTTATGTTGAAAAGCTTGTTCGTTTAAAACGTAATTTCAAATCAGGCCTTGTCCTTATTTTTATCGGTGGTTTAATGCTTTCAGTGCTACTTGGTAACGGGATGGGGATTATATGGCACGGCGAGGAATTTTCATGGAGTGAACCAATCGCTTCTGTAATCGCTTACGTTTTCTCGGGAGTAAATGAAACCGTAGCTATTTCAGTGTTTTATTTCTCGTGGTGGGTGCATTTACTAATTTTGTTAACGTTTTTAGTTTATGTACCGCAATCAAAACATGCGCATTTAATTGCTGGACCAGTCAACGTATTTTTTGGACGTCTTTCAAATCCAGGGAAACTTGAAAAGATCGATTTTGAAGATGAAACACAAGAAACGTTCGGTGTTGGTAAAATTGAAGACTTTAGACAAAATCAGCTCGTTGATTTATATGCTTGTGTAGAGTGTGGCCGTTGTACAAATATGTGTCCGGCAACAGGAACAGGAAAAATTTTATCACCGATGGATTTAATTTTAAAACTTCGTGATCATTTAACTGATAAAGGGGCAGCGGTAACATCAAAGGCACCGTGGGTTCCAGTTGTTGCTTTTAATAATACACAAGGAAATCAGTTGGCGATGATGGCAGCTGGAAAAGGACAACAAGAATCAGCGGCTACAGCGTTAGCTTACGATCCAAGTTTAATCGGAGACGTTATTACAGAAGAAGAGATTTGGGCATGTACAACGTGTCGTAACTGTGAGGACCAGTGCCCAGTTATGAATGAGCATGTTGACAAAATTATTGACTTACGCCGCTATCTCGTTTTAACAGAAGGAAAAATGGATGCAGAAGCACAACGTGCAATGACAAACATTGAACGTCAAGGAAATCCATGGGGTCTAAATCGTAAAGAGCGTGAAACATGGCGCCAAGGTGATGATGAGGTAACCGTTCCAACTGTGAAAGAGAAATCAAAAGCTGGTGAGGAATTCGAATATTTATTCTGGGTTGGTTCGATGGGATCATATGATAACCGCAGTCAGAAAATTGCGATATCATTTGCGAAGTTAATGAACGAGGCAGGCATCTCATTCGCGATTCTTGGTAATAAAGAAAAGAACTCTGGAGATACACCGCGCCGCCTTGGAAATGAATTCGTATTCCAAGAGATGGCGACAAAAAATATTGAAGAATTTGAAAAAGCAGGAGTGAAGAAAATCGTTACGATTGACCCTCATGCTTATAACACATTTAAAAATGAGTATCCGGACTTTGGTTTGCAAGCAGAAGTCTATCATCATACAGAATTGTTAGCTCAGTGGGTGAAAGAAGGGCGCTTAAAACCAGTTCACCCTATCGAAGAGACTGTTACGTACCATGATTCCTGTTACTTAGGAAGATACAACGAAGTATACGAAGCACCACGTGATATTTTAAAAGCAATTCCAGGCGTTAACCTTGTGGAAATGGCACGTAATCGTGAAACGGGAATGTGCTGTGGTGCAGGTGGGGGCCTAATGTGGATGGAAGAAACGACAGGCTCTCGTATTAACGTTGCTCGTACAGAACAAGCGCTAGCTGCTAAACCATCAATTATCGGTACAGGATGTCCGTATTGCTTAACGATGATTAGTGATGGTACGAAAGCAAAAGAAGTGGAAGAACAAGTTCAAACTCTCGATGTAACAGAGATTTTAGAACGCTCTGTTATCGGGCAGAAGAAAGAAGCAATGTAATTTGTAGGAATGCATACAACTTTAGAGAGAGGTGCAATAATTGCACCTCTTCTCAACGTAAGAATACCGAACGAGCGCTCAGCGCTAACAAATGAAATGGGGGAAATGGACATGAGTAAAACAGTTATTTTAAGTGCTGCAAGAACACCGGTTGGAAAATTTGGAGGAGCTTTAAAAGACGTAAAAGCAACAGAACTTGGAGGAATCGCAATTAAGGCAGCGCTTGAAAGAGCAGATGTTGCCGCTAGCGATGTTGAAGAAGTTATATTCGGAACAGTTATCCAAGGAGGGCAAGGGCAAATTCCATCACGCCAAGCAGCGAGAGCAGCTGGAATCCCTTGGGAAGTGCAGACGGAAACAGTGAATAAAGTTTGTGCATCAGGGCTTCGCGCAGTTACTTTAGCAGATCAAATTATTCGTACTGGTGACCAATCGCTTATTGTAGCTGGTGGAATGGAATCGATGAGCAACAGTCCTTACATTTTACGAGGAGCAAGATGGGGATACAGAATGGGTCACAACGAAGTTATCGATTTAAACGTTGCGGATGGTTTAACATGCGCATTTTCAGGTACACACATGGGTGTTTATGGCGGAGAAGTTGCAAAAGAAGACGGAATCTCTCGCGAAGCACAAGATGAATGGGCATATCGTAGCCATCAACGTGCGGTGTCAGCACATAAGGAAGGTCGTTTTGAAGAGGAGATTGTACCAGTAACAATTTCGCAAAGAAAAGGCGATCCTATCGTCGTTGCTAAGGATGAAGCGCCACGTGAAGATACAACGATTGAAAAATTAGCGAAATTAAAACCAGTATTTGATAAGACGGCAACAGTAACAGCTGGTAATGCTCCAGGATTGAATGATGGCGGTGCTGCACTTGTATTAATGAGCGAGGACAGAGCGAAGCAAGAAGGAAGAAAGCCATTAGCGACAATTTTAGCGCATACGGCAATCGCGGTAGAATCGAAGGATTTCCCAAGAACGCCAGGTTATGCAATTAACGAATTGCTGAAAAAGACAGGTAAGACAATTGAAGAAATCGATTTATTTGAGATCAATGAAGCATTTGCAGCGGTAGCAATTGCAAGTACAGGAATTGCTGGGATTGACCCGGAGAAATTGAATGTAAACGGCGGCGCTGTAGCGATGGGACATCCAATTGGCGCGAGCGGAGCACGTATTATCGTTACTCTTATTCATGCTTTAAAACAACGCGGCGGCGGCATTGGCATCGCTTCGATTTGTAGCGGTGGTGGTCAGGGCGACGCAATTATGATTGAAGTTCATTAATCAAACGGTGCTGTAAGAGAACGGGTTCTTTAGTCGTTAATGATTTGCTTTATTAAAAAGGAGGAAGAAAGAATGGACGTACAAAAAATAGTTGTAATTGGTGCAGGACAAATGGGTTCAGGTATCGCACAAGTGTGTGCAATGGCAGGCTATGACGTGAAAGTACAAGATTTAAAGCAAGAGCAGTTAGACCGAGGATTGGCTGTCATTACGAAAAATTTAGCTCGTCAAGTAGAAAAGGGTCGTATGAAGGAAGAAGAGAAAGAAGCTACATTAAATCGTCTTACATGGACGCTCGATTTAAATAGTGTCAAAGAAGCTGATCTTGTTATTGAAGCAGCTGTTGAAAAAATGGATATTAAAAAGAAAATTTTTGCGAATCTAGATGAAATTGCTCCAGAACACGCAATTTTAGCGACGAACACGTCATCTCTACCAATTACGGAAATTGCAGCGGTAACGAAACGTCCAGAGAAAGTAATCGGCATGCACTTCATGAATCCAGTTCCAGTTATGAAGCTCGTTGAAATTATTCGCGGTTTAGCAACAGATGATGCGGTATATGAAACGATTGAGGATATTACGAAAAAGATTGGGAAAGTTCCAGTTGAAGTAAATGATTTCCCAGGGTTTGTATCTAACCGTATTTTATTACCGATGATTAACGAAGCGATTTATACGTTATACGAAGGAGTAGCGACGAAAGAAGCGATTGATGAAGTAATGAAACTCGGTATGAATCATCCGATGGGACCTCTTACATTAGCTGATTTTATCGGTCTGGATACGTGTTTATACATTATGGAAGTGTTGCATGAAGGATTAGGAGATAGTAAGTATCGCCCATGTCCATTATTACGTAAGTATGTAAATGCAGGATGGTTAGGACGTAAAACGGGTCGCGGCTTCTATGTTTACGAGTAAATCCCTCCTCATTAATAAAGTAGTGGTCTTACCAAATAGTTAAAAAGATATATAGCAAATGGGGGCGAAGTACATGAATTTTCATTTTACTGAAGAGCAACAAATGATGAGGAAAATGGTTCGAGATTTTGCGCAGAAGGAAATAGCTCCCTTTGTTCCTAGTATGGAACAAGGGGTGTTCCCGAAAGAGATTTTGCAAAAGATGGGTGAGCTTGGATTAATGGGAATTCCAACGCCTTCAAAATACGGTGGCGCAGAAATGGATTTTATTTCTTATATTTTAGCGATTGAAGAAATCTCAAAAATAAGCGCAACAGTTGGTGTAATTTTAGCTGTACATACATCAGTTGGAATGAATCCGATTTTATATTTTGGAACAGAAGAGCAAAAGCAGAAATATGTTTCTAAGCTTGCGACTGGTGAATATTTAGGTGCCTTCGCATTAACAGAACCAAATGCAGGATCAGATGCAGGGAGTTTGAAATCACGTGCTGTAAAGAAAGGCGATCACTATATCATTAATGGATCGAAAGTATTTATTACAAATGGTGGTGAAGCAAGTACGTACATTGTCTTTGCTTCTACAAATCCAGATGCAGGGAAAAGTGGTATTTCTGCATTTATTGTAGAGAAAGATACGCCAGGCTTAATCATCGGAAAAGATGAGCATAAGATGGGGCTTCTTGGTTCTCGTACAGTGCAACTTACGTTCGAAGATATGAAAGTGCCGGCTGAGAATTTACTTGGTGAAGAAGGACAAGGATTTAAGGTGGCGATGGCGAATTTAGATGTTGGACGAATTGGCATCGGAGCGCAGGCGTTAGGAATCGCGGAAGCAGCGCTTGCGTGTGCGGTTGATTATGCAAAAGAGCGTGAGCAATTTGGGAAGCCAATCGCGGTGCAACAAGGAATCGGCTTCAAACTTGCAGATATGGCAACAAGTGTGGAAGCAGCGCGACTACTCGTATATAGAGCAGCATCGCTTAGAGCGCAAGGGTTACCATGTGGTAAAGAAGCATCTATCGCGAAATTATTTGCTTCTAAGACAGCAGTTGAAGTTGCGATTGAAGCAGTGCAAGTATTTGGTGGTTACGGTTATACGAAAGATTATCCAGTGGAACGATTTTTCCGCGATGCAAAGATTACGCAAATATACGAAGGAACGAGTGAAATACAAAAGCTTGTAATTAGTCGAGCTTTATAAAAAAGGTAAGGGGGAGACTGGAATGCATTTTAAATTATCAGAAGAACATGAAATGATAAGAAAAATGGTTCGGGATTTTGCGAGAAATGAAGTAGCGCCGACAGCAGCTGAGCGTGATGAGGAAGAGAGATTTGATCGAGCTTTATTCGACCAAATGGCAGAGCTCGGTTTAACGGGTATTCCGTGGCCTGAAGAGTATGGTGGGATTGGAAGCGATTACTTGGCGTATGTAATTGCCGTTGAAGAATTATCCCGCGTCTGTGCTTCTACAGGCGTAACGTTATCTGCGCATACTTCACTTGCTGGATGGCCGATTTTTAAATTTGGAACAGAAGAGCAGAAACAAAAGTTTTTACGCCCAATGGCTGAAGGAAAGAAAATTGGTGCATATGGTTTAACGGAGCCGGGCTCTGGATCAGATGCTGGCGGAATGAAGACGACTGCAAAACGAGATGGAGACCATTATATTTTAAATGGTTCGAAAATCTTTATTACAAATGGCGGCATTGCTGATATTTATGTTGTTTTTGCATTAACAGATCCTGAGTCAAAGCAGCGCGGCACGAGTGCATTTATTGTGGAGAGTGATACGCCAGGATTTTCGGTTGGGAAGAAGGAAAGTAAGTTAGGAATTCGCTCTTCGCCAACGACTGAAATTATGTTTGAAGACTGCCGTATTCCTGTAGAGAATTTACTAGGAGAAGAGGGCCAAGGATTTAAAGTTGCGATGCAAACGTTAGATGGCGGCCGTAATGGTATTGCGGCGCAAGCGGTCGGCATTGCACAAGGAGCTTTAGATGCTTCTGTAGAATATGCAAGAGAACGTCATCAGTTTGGGAAGCCGATTGCGGCGCAACAAGGGATTGGCTTTAAACTTGCAGATATGGCAACGGATGTAGAGGCGGCACGTCTTTTAACATATCAAGCGGCTTGGCTTGAATCTGAAGGGCTTCCGTACGGGAAAGAATCAGCGATGTCAAAAGTATTCGCAGGTGATACAGCGATGAAGGTAACGACTGAAGCAGTACAAGTATTTGGCGGTTATGGCTATACGAAAGATTATCCAGTAGAGCGTTATATGCGCGATGCAAAGATTACACAGATATATGAGGGAACACAAGAGATTCAAAGGCTTGTAATTTCTCGTATGTTAACGAAATAGGAACAAAAGCGTAGGTATTTTCCTACGCTTTTTCCTTCCAAAAATAATAGAGTGAGGTGAAGGGGATGGTTAAACATAATGTACATGCGTCAGTGAAAGATGAAAAATTAGTTGCGTTAAGGCGTGAACAAATGATTAAAGGTGCAGTGCAACTTTTTAAGCAAAAAGGATTCCCGCGTACAACAACGAGAGAAATTGCGAAAGCGGCTGGATTTAGTATTGGAACACTTTATGAATACATTCGCACAAAAGATGATGTATTATATTTAGTTTGTGATAGTATTTATGAACATGTAAAAGAACGTTTAGAGGAAGTAGTGTGTACAGAGAAGGGGAGTATAGAAAGTTTAAAGATAGCGATAACGAATTACTTTAAAGTGATGGACGAATTGCAAGAAGAAGTATTAATCATGTATCAAGAAGTACGTTTTTTACCGAAAGAATCACTCCCATATGTATTAGAGAAGGAGTTTCAAATGGTAGGGATGTTTGAGAATATTTTAGAACAATGTACAGAAAATGGAACATTCATATTAAATGAAAAAGAAATACAGCTTCTTGCACATAATATTTTCATACAGGGACAGATGTGGGGATTTAGACGCTGGGCTTTACAAAAACTGTATACGCTCGAGGAATATACAGAAATGCAAATTAGGTATGTGTTGCAAGGAGCACACATGCTTCCGAAATAAGGAAGGGACAAATTATAATTTTATCACCATATAAAAGTTTCACGTTTTTTTTGTAGCATATTTGTGCGACTTTTGTTTATAATGAATAGTATGGATTTTTTTAGGCAGACCGTTATATATAAGGTTATATTTGATGAAAGGAAGTGCCGCATAAGTGGATTTTAAGCAATATTCACCAGAAGAGCTAAAAGAATGTTCCATGATTGAAGTTGTACATAGTGTTTTAGGGGATAAAAGACAAGCAACGACATTCAACGAGTTGGTTCAAGAAATCGCTCAAGTGCTGGGACTATCTCAAGAGCAAGTTAATGCGAAACTCGCACAATTTTATACAGATTTAAACATCGATGGACGTTTCATTAATTTAGGAGAAAATCGTTGGGGGCTACGCAGCTGGTACCCATATGAGCAAATTGATGAAGAAATCTTGCCTCAGCCAAAACCGAAGAAGAAACGTAAAGTTGAAGAGGACGGTTTTGACGACTACATCGAAGAAGATGAAGATGAATTCGACGATGCAGACGGAAATGCAGAAGAAGATGAAGATGATGTAGAAGATTTGGACAAGGTTCTTGAAGACGAAGACGCGGATGATGAAGATGATGATCTTGATGATTTAGAAGAAGATGAAGATGACTTCGCTGAAGAAGAACTTGAGTACGATGAAACTGAAGAAGAAGAAGAGGAAGAATTGTAGTTCTTGACTTTTCATTATCGTCCATGTAGAATCATTTTTGGGCTCTTTAAAAAAGGACGATAATACTTTTTAAGTGTAAATATAAAAGAAAATTGCTCCCTACTTATTACTTTATGTGATGAGGGGAGCAATTTTCTTTTTTGTTTTTTGTTTAGAAAATAAAAAGAGTCTAACAATAAGATAGATACAGTGTTATCTACATACGTTGCGCTTTGCAACGGTGATTATATAACAACAAGATAGAAGGGAGTATTTTCATGACTAAGTATATTTTTGTAACAGGCGGTGTAGTATCGTCTTTAGGAAAAGGTATTACAGCAGCATCTCTTGGAAGACTTTTAAAAAATCGTGGTTTAAACGTAACTATTCAAAAGTTTGATCCATACATTAACGTAGACCCTGGGACTATGAGCCCATACCAACACGGTGAGGTATTCGTAACAGATGATGGTGCAGAAACGGACTTAGACCTTGGTCACTATGAGCGTTTTATCGACATCAACTTAAATAAATACAGCAACGTAACAACAGGTAAAATTTACTCTTCAGTTCTTCAAAAAGAGCGTCGTGGTGAATATTTAGGAGGAACAGTTCAAGTTATTCCTCACATTACTAACGAAATTAAAGAACGTGTATATCGTTCTGGTCGCGAAACAAACGCGGACGTTGTTATTACAGAAATCGGTGGAACTGTTGGTGATATCGAGTCTCTACCATTCCTAGAAGCAATCCGTCAAATTAAGAGCGACATCGGTCGTGACAATGTAATGTACATTCACTGTACGTTAATCCCGTACTTAAAAGCAGCGGGTGAAATGAAAACAAAACCAACGCAACATAGCGTTAAAGAGCTTCGCAGCTTAGGTATTCAACCAAATATTATCGTTGTTCGTACAGAACTACCTGTTTCTCAAGATATGAAAGACAAGCTTGCATTATTCTGTGACATCGATACAAAAGCAGTTATCGAAGCACGCGATGCAGATACTTTATATGCGGTTCCATTATCTCTTCAAGAACAAAACATGGACCAAATCGTTTGCGATCACTTAAAATTAGACAACCCAGCTGCAGATATGACAGAGTGGACTGCGCTAGTTAATAAAGTACGCAACCTTTCTAAGAAAACAAAAATTGCTCTTGTTGGTAAATACGTAGAGCTTCAAGATGCATACATTTCTGTTGTAGAAGCACTTCGTCATGCGGGCTATTCATTCGACACAGATGTAGAAGTAAAATGGGTAAATGCTGAGCACGTAACAGCAGAAAACGTAAAAGAATTAGTTGGCGATACAGATGGTATCCTTGTACCAGGTGGCTTCGGCGATCGCGGCGTAGAAGGTAAAATCGTTGCAATTCAATATGCTCGTGAAAACAAGGTTCCATTCTTAGGAATTTGCTTAGGTATGCAACTTGCATCAATCGAATTCGCACGTAACGTATTAGGATTAGAAGGAGCTAATTCTTCTGAAATTAATCCTGACACGCCTTATGCAATCATCGACTTATTACCAGAACAAAAAGATGTAGAAGACTTAGGTGGTACACTTCGTCTTGGTCTATACCCATGTAAGCTTGCTGAAGAAACAAATGCTTACAATGCTTACAATGAGCCGGTTGTATATGAGCGTCATCGTCACCGTTATGAGTTCAACAATCAATTCCGTCCGGATATGGAAAAAGCAGGATTTGTATTCTCTGGTACAAGCCCAGACAGTCGTCTAGTTGAAATCATTGAGTTAAAAGACCACCCTTGGTTCGTGGCGGCACAGTTCCACCCAGAACTTGTATCTCGTCCAAACCGTCCACAACCATTGTTCCATGATTTCGTAAGAGCATCTATTACGAATAAAGAGAGCAAGTAATAAAAAAAGGCGCCTGAAATAGGGCGCTTTTTTTAATATTCGTTTAACATTTCATCAATCGTAAATTTCAATCCGTGATAAGCAAATAAAGCTACAATTAAACTTGGGAATCCGTAACGGTTACCTTCATCGTCTGGAATAAGACCTTTTAACAATTTTGTATCAATATGTACATCTGTATATTGTTCCAGTGATTCCGTACCTTCTTGAATAGCAGAGATTCCAACGATAGATTGACCTTCTTCTTGAAGTTTTTTCGCGATTTTTACAATTTCTTCGTCAGTTGAAAAGCGGCTAATAAGAAGTACACGGTCCGCTGAAGTCACTGTTTCCAGCTCCCCGTTTTCTATTAAACGTTTTGCTTGTTTCATTGGTTCAGCACCGAACAACGCCTCTGAAATAATGCCCTCCATTTCGTTTGTACCATGCAAGTAAATAAAGCCATCGCCAACTAATGCTTGAGCGAGTAGACGGGCGCTATCTTCTAAGCTCATTTCTTCTTTTTGAGAAATTCTAGAGAAATATCCACTTAATTGAGTTGAGAAAATTTTTAACATGTTGTTGCTCCTTTCTTTCGTGTTAGCCGGTTCCCATTATAGCTTATTTTTTTTAGAAAGGGGAAATCGTAGGGTGGCATAACAAAATAGGAAACGGTAAAATAAGAAAGAATAGGAAGGAATTTGGCAAAGAATAGCGAAAATAAATCGATAAGATATAAGAAGCTTTAAATCTTGTATTCACACAGAAAGGTTGGGAGTTATGGAAGGTAAAATTTTAATCGTTGATGATCAATATGGCATTCGTGTGTTATTACATGAAGTGTTCCAAAAAGAAGGTTATCAGACGTTCCAAGCAGCGAATGGATTTCAAGCTTTAGATATCGTGAAAAAGGATAATCCAGATTTAGTAGTGTTAGATATGAAAATTCCAGGTATGGATGGTATAGAGATTTTAAAGCATGTAAAAGAAATTGATGAGAGTATTAAAGTAATTTTAATGACTGCTTATGGAGAGCTTGATATGATCCAAGAAGCAAAGGATTTAGGAGCTTTAATGCACTTCGCTAAACCATTTGATATTGATGAAATTCGTCAAGCGGTGAGAAATGAGCTCGCTGTAGAGGCTTAAAAATGAATTTTTTATAAAAAATATGGAAAAAAGCGTTTACATGGACTATTGAGCAGGTGAATACGGTTGAGTTTTTGAGTACAAGTTGTTATCCTATTGAGTGTAGAAAAAAGTCCGGTATGTAGATATACATATTTTACCTTATTCTGGTCATACTACCAGCGATAAGAACTTATCGGATACAAAAAACGTTTTTTAGGAGGATTCACCATGCCTTTAGTTTCTATGAAAGAAATGCTAAACAAAGCACTAGAAGGAAAATACGCAGTTGGTCAATTCAACATGAACAACTTAGAGTGGACTCAAGCTATCTTAGCTGCTGCGGAAGAAGAAAAATCTCCTGTAATCCTAGGTGTATCTGAGGGTGCAGCTCGTCATATGACTGGTTTCAAAACAGTTGTAGCTATGGTTAAAGCTTTAATCGAAGAAATGAACATCACTGTTCCTGTAGCGATTCACCTTGACCACGGTTCAAGCTTCGAAAAATGTAAAGAAGCAATCGATGCAGGTTTCACATCTGTAATGATCGACGCTTCTCACCACCCATTCGAAGAAAACGTTGAAACTACTAAAAAAGTAGTAGAATACGCACACGCTCGTAACGTATCTGTTGAAGCTGAGCTTGGAACAGTTGGCGGACAAGAAGACGACGTAATCGCTGAAGGCGTAATTTACGCTGATCCTGCAGAGTGTAAGCACCTTGTTGAAGCAACAGGTATCGATTGCCTAGCTCCAGCTTTAGGTTCTGTACATGGTCCTTACAAAGGTGAGCCTAACTTAGGATTCGCTGAAATGGAACAAGTTCGTGACTTCACTGGCGTACCTTTAGTATTACACGGTGGTACTGGTATCCCAACTGCTGATATTGTAAAAGCTATTTCTTTAGGTACTTCAAAAATCAACGTAAACACTGAGAACCAAATTGAGTTTACAAAAGCTGTTCGTGAAGTATTAAACAAAGACCAAGAAGTTTATGATCCTCGTAAATTTATTGGACCTGGCCGCGACGCTATCAAAGCAACTGTTGCTGGTAAAATGCGTGAGTTCGGTTCTAACGGTAAAGCGTAAGAATAAAATTCCGTTTTGGAAACCGTCTAGTCTTTTAGACGGTTTCCTTTCGTTGTATAATGAAAGCGTGAACAAGTCTAAAGATTTTATAAAGTGAATTTTTAGTCTGTAAATATAGAAAGTAATGTGCATAGTCCTATTAATAAATGTGATAAGTATCTGAATTGATGAATTTGATTCGATGAATAGTTAATCTTCACCTATTTGTACTACAGGGGAGCTATAGGTGATGGTTTTCTACTTATTGAGTTTTAGGGTGGAAAGAGTGATTGAGATTCTTAAGGGGGATCTTCTACTTATTCTTATAAAGAAGTAGAAGGTAAATACATTCACAAGAAGGGAGCTCAATATGGAAAAATTGCTAATTGAAGGCGGAAGAGCTTTAAATGGAACAATTCGTGTGAGTGGTGCAAAGAACAGTGCTGTTGCACTAATTCCAGCGACGATTTTAGCGGATACTCCAGTAACTATTGGTGGCGTTCCTAATATTTCGGATGTGAAAATGTTAGGAGACTTACTAGAGGAAATTGGAGGGAAAGTAACATATGGGCAGGAGGAAGAGATGGTAGTAGATCCTTCTAACATGGTTGCGATGCCTTTACCAAATGGAAAAGTGAAAAAATTGCGCGCCTCGTATTACTTAATGGGGGCAATGCTTGGCCGTTTTAAAAAAGCTGTTATTGGGCTTCCTGGTGGATGTCATTTAGGGCCGAGACCGATTGATCAGCATATTAAAGGTTTTGAAGCATTAGGTGCACATGTTACCAATGAACAAGGTGCCATTTATTTAAGAGCAGATGAACTACGTGGAGCGCGTATTTATTTAGATGTTGTTAGTGTAGGAGCGACGATTAATATTATGCTAGCGGCTGTACGAGCGAAAGGTAGAACTGTTATTGAAAATGCTGCGAAGGAACCAGAGATTATTGATGTAGCTACATTGTTAACAAGTATGGGCGCGCGCATTAAAGGCGCTGGTACAGATGTAATCCGAATTGATGGTGTAGATTCTTTACACGGTTGTCACCATACTATCATTCCAGATCGTATTGAAGCTGGTACGTATATGGTTTTAGGGGCAGCGTCAGGAGGAGAAGTAACAGTTGATAATGTTATTCCTCAGCATTTAGAATCAGTTACTGCGAAGCTAAGAGAAGCTGGTGTTCAAGTTGAAACGAATGATGACCAAATTACAGTGAACGGCAATAGAAGGTTAAAAGTAGTTGATGTAAAAACGCTAGTATATCCAGGGTTTCCAACAGATTTACAACAGCCGTTTACAACGCTTTTAACAAAAGCGCATGGAACAGGAGTTGTAACTGATACAATTTACGGCGCACGTTTCAAGCATATTGATGAACTGCGCCGTATGAACGCGCAAATTAAAGTAGAAGGCCGTTCGGCAATTGTGACTGGACCTGTTTTATTACAAGGTGCGAAGGTGAAAGCGAGTGACTTACGAGCTGGAGCATCCCTTGTTATTGCTGGTTTAATGGCAGATGGCATTACAGAAGTAACGGGACTTGAGCATATTGATCGAGGGTACGAAAATATAGTAGACAAGCTTAAAGGGCTTGGTGCAAACATTTGGCGAGAACAAATGACAAAGCAAGAAATTGAAGAAATGAAGAACGCTTAAAGTGATACTTCCGTTAATGGGGAGCGAAGAATCACTACTGGCGGAAGTACACTTTATAGAAAAACACGGTTCACAAAATACGGCAGAAATATACAGACTTAAAGGAGAGGGATTATCGTGGAAAGAAGTTTATCTATGGAGTTAGTACGTGTAACAGAGGCTGCAGCATTATCATCAGCGCGTTGGATGGGACGCGGAAAAAAAGATGAAGCAGATGGTGCAGCGACATCAGCTATGCGTGATGTATTTGATACAGTTCCGATGAAAGGTACAGTTGTAATTGGCGAAGGTGAAATGGATGAAGCACCAATGCTATATATCGGAGAGAAATTAGGTACAGGGTATGGACCACGCGTAGACGTTGCGGTTGATCCTTTAGAAGGGACAAACATCGTAGCAGCGGGCGGATGGAATGCACTTGCTGTTATTGCAATTGCAGATCACGGTAATTTGTTACATGCTCCTGACATGTACATGGATAAAATCGCGGTTGGCCCAGAAGCGGTTGGGGCGGTTGATATCGACGCACCTATTATCGACAACTTACGTGCCGTTGCGAAAGCGAAAAATAAAGATATTGAAGATGTTGTAGCAACGGTTTTAAACCGTCCACGTCATCAAGCAATTATCGAAGAAATTCGTAAAGCTGGTGCTCGTATTAAATTAATCAACGATGGAGATGTAGCTGGAGCGATCAATACAGCATTTGATCGTACAGGTGTAGATATTCTATTCGGTTCTGGTGGAGCACCTGAAGGTGTATTAGCTGCAGTTGCATTAAAATGCTTAGGTGGAGAAATTCATGGAAAGCTCTTACCACAAAACGAAGCTGAATTAGCACGTTGTAAAAAAATGGGCATTGACGATATAAATCGCATCCTTCGTATGGAAGACTTAGTAAAAGGCGACGATGCAATCTTTGCAGCAACAGGTGTAACAGACGGAGAACTATTACGCGGCGTTCAATTTAAAGGTAGCGTCGGAACAACACAATCTCTTGTTATGCGTGCAAAATCAGGCACAGTACGCTTCGTAGACGGACGCCATAGCTTAAATAAAAAACCGAATTTGGTTATTAAGTAAAAAGTGGAGGCGGCTCGTTCAGAATCGCAGGGCATTGGAACTCCTGACGAAGAGGCGCTTTTTGCCTCGCAGGAAGGGGTGAAATGACCGGAGATTCTAGCTGCTGAAGCTGGATTAAATAAAAAGTGTAAGCGGCTCGTTCAGCATCGCAGGACATTGGAGCTCTCGACCAAGAAGCGCCTTTTGCCTCGAACGAGAGAGCGAAATGACCGAAGATTGTAGCCGCTGAAACTGGATTAAATAAAGGCAGAAATGGCTTATCTATCCTTCCTTAAAATAAGATAAGTAGAAAAAAGAAAGAAATATAAAAAGCGAAGACAAATTTTCTTGTCTTCGCTTCTTGTATTTGTGTTTCAACGTATTGATTAAAACTAGATAAAAGGGTTACAATAGTGAATATTACCTACTTGAACTTATTGCCTTTCATTATTATTTATTTGCCCTCCGTATTTTTTCCCTTTACCCATGTGAAAAGAGAATAACGTTAAAGTGTGGTGTCTGAATGAATTTGTCAATTGCAGCATTAGAAAACATGAAATTAAAAGAGTTATACGAGCTTGCGAAAGAATTTAAGATTTCGTATTATAGCAAGTTAACGAAAAAAGAGCTAATCTTCGCTATCTTAAAAGCTCGAGCAGAAAAAGAAGGTTTCTTTTTCATGGAAGGCGTATTAGAAATTATTCAATCAGAAGGATTTGGATTTTTACGTCCTATCAACTATTCTCCAAGCTCAGAAGATATTTATATCTCAGCTTCGCAAATTCGTCGTTTCGATTTACGTAATGGAGATAAGGTTTCTGGTAAAGTACGACCTCCGAAAGAAAATGAACGCTATTTTGGATTATTACAAGTTGAAGCTGTAAACGGAGATGATCCAGAATCAGCAAAAGAGCGTGTACACTTCCCTGCATTAACACCGTTATACCCGGATCGCCAAATGAAATTGGAAACGGAAACGAAAAAGTTACCGACACGCATCATGGATTTAATCGCACCAGTTGGATTTGGACAACGTGGTTTAATTGTCGCGCCTCCAAAGGCTGGTAAAACAAGTCTGTTAAAAGAAATTGCACATAGTGTTACAACAAACCATCCGGAAGCAGAATTAATTGTACTTTTAATTGATGAGCGTCCAGAGGAAGTAACAGATATTGAACGTTCTGTTAAAGGTGATGTTGTAAGCTCTACTTTTGATGAAGTACCAGAAAACCATATTAAAGTAGCTGAGCTTGTATTAGAGCGTGCAATGCGTCTTGTAGAGCATAAAAAAGACGTTGTCATTTTAATGGATAGTATTACCCGTTTAGCGCGTGCTTACAACCTTGTTATTCCGCCAAGTGGTAGAACTCTATCAGGTGGTATTGATCCAGCTGCTTTTCATAGACCGAAGCGTTTCTTCGGAGCGGCACGTAATATTGAAGAGGGCGGTAGCTTAACGATTTTAGCAACAGCGCTTGTTGATACAGGATCCCGTATGGATGATGTAATTTATGAGGAGTTTAAAGGAACTGGAAATATGGAACTTCACTTAGATCGCTCATTAGCTGAGCGTCGTATCTTCCCAGCGATCGATATTCGTCGCTCTGGTACGCGTAAAGAAGACCTATTAATTCCGAAAGAACATTTAGACAAGCTGTGGGGTATTCGTAAAACAATGCGTGATACACCAGACTTTGTTGAAAGTTTCTTACGTAAACTTCGTCAAACAAAGACAAATGAAGAATTTTTACAAAACATTGTTGCAGACTCAAAAAGATATGTAACAACTAAGTAAAGGGAAAAGATTGGGACTCGCTTATGTCGTAGTAAGCGAGTTTTTTATGTTTTTAAGGGAATATTAGAGAGAGTAATATATGGAAATAATTTCGGTTTTTGAGATGAAACTCATATTTGGGGTGAGAGAACCTTAGCTAGTCAGAGCTGAGCGAGCCACCTCCACTTTTAGGTGTTATCTAGTTTCACCTCCTAGGCCATTGCGTCTAAGAACCTTCCCCACGAGAAGATAAAAAGCATCTTCTGTGGGAAAGAACCTTAGTCACCGGGCCTGAGCAGTCGGTTCCACTTTAATTTTAAAAAGACAAAAACAGGTAGTTGCAAAATGGAGTTAGCCTTGTTATAATTTCATCATATGTGTTTCATCAATATAGTTGTGTAAGCAGCTGAAGATGAAAAACTCTGTTTCGAAAATGATTCAGGGCGGAAGGAGATGAAAAGAATGAAAGCAGGAATCCATCCAAATTACAATAAAGTTGTATTTATGGACACGAACACAGGCTTCAAATTCTTAAGCGGGTCTACTAAAGGCTCTAGCGAAACTGTTGAGTGGGAAGATGGTAACACTTATCCATTACTAAAAATTGAGATCAGTTCTGATTCTCACCCATTCTACACTGGACGTCAGAAGTTTGCTACTGCAGACGGACGTGTTGACCGCTTCAATAAGAAATACGGTATTAAGTAATAAAGAACATAAAACAGGCAAGTGTATGTATTCGCTTGTCTGTTTTTTTTGCGAAAATATTAAACCTTTACCCTACTTTGGATTAGGAAAGTAGATGAAAGGAGAGCTCAATGTACTTAATGAATCAAAATGGCTGGATTGAAGTGATTTGCGGGAGTATGTTTTCTGGAAAATCAGAAGAGCTCATCCGCCGTGTGCGCCGTACGCAATTTGCGAAACAACATGCAATTGTATTTAAACCATGTATTGATAATCGTTATAGTGAAGAAGATGTTGTATCACATAATGGATTAAAGGTTAAAGCAGTTCCTGTTTCAGCTTCAAAAGATATATTTAATCATGTAACAGAAGAAATGGATGTTATTGCAATCGATGAGGTGCAATTTTTTGATGGGGACATTGTGGAAGTGGTGCAAATATTGGCAAATCGTGGCTATCGTGTCATTGTAGCCGGATTAGACCAAGATTTCCGTGGTCTACCATTTGGACAAGTTCCTCAGCTGATGGCGATTGCTGAACATGTAACTAAATTGCAGGCAGTTTGTTCTGAATGCGGATCTCCAGCAAGTCGTACGCAACGTTTAATTGATGGAGAACCAGCGGCATTTGATGATCCGATCATTTTAGTTGGGGCTTCAGAATCGTATGAACCACGTTGTCGTCATTGTCATGCAGTACCTACAAAACAAAGATAAATGAAACTCGCTATGTAGAGCGGGTTTTTTTCGAAAATAGATGAAGATTGGTGACTAGCGCTTCGCATCTAAGAACCTTCCGCCCGAAAGGTAAAAAGCACATTTAGGGCGAAAGAACCTTAGCTGGTCAGAGCTGAATAAGCCACCTGCACTTTTAAATATAATTTGCGTTTTTTTGATTAAGTACCATATACTATTTGTATTAGATACTAGGATGTAGAGGTGAATGGTGTGTTAGATCGTTTGCAAGCTGTAGAAGATCGTTATGAGAAGTTAAATGAATTGTTAAGTGACCCAGAGGTTATTAGCGATACAAATAAGCTTCGTGAGTATTCAAAGGAACAATCTGATATGCAGGAAACGGTAGAGGTGTACCGTGAGTATAAAGATGTTCGTGAGCAATTAAGAGATGCAAAAGCAATGTTAGAAGATAAGTTAGACGCTGATATGCGTGATATGGTAAAAGAAGAGGTTTCTGAATTAGAAGGACAAGAGAAAACATTATCAGAACGTCTGAAAATTTTACTTGTTCCAAAAGACCCTAATGATGATAAAAACGTTATCGTTGAGGTTCGTGGTGCTGCTGGTGGTGACGAGGCAGCTTTATTTGCTGGTGATTTATATCGTATGTATAGCCGTTATGCTGAGGTGCAAGGTTGGAAAACTGAAATTATCGAAGCGAGCTATACAGAGTTAGGTGGATATAAAGAGATTATCTTTATGATTAACGGTAAAGGTGCTTTCGCGAAGCTGAAATTCGAGAATGGTGCTCACCGTGTACAACGTGTTCCTGAAACGGAATCTGGTGGGCGTATTCATACGTCTACAGCAACGGTAGCTGTGTTACCAGAGGCGGAAGAAGTAGAAATTACTATTCATGAAAAAGATGTTCGTGTTGATACGTTCGCTTCTAGTGGTCCTGGTGGACAAAGCGTTAATACAACGATGTCAGCGGTACGTTTAACGCATTTACCAACTGGTGTAGTTGTATCTTGTCAGGATGAGAAATCACAAATTAAGAATAAAGAAAAAGCGATGAAAGTATTACGCGCACGTGTTTATGATAAGTTTAGACAAGAAGCGCAAGCTGAGTATGATCAAAACCGTAAACAAGCTGTTGGTACGGGAGATCGTTCAGAGCGTATTCGTACGTATAACTTCCCGCAAAACCGTGTTACAGACCATCGAATCGGTTTAACGATTCAAAAGCTAGATCAAATTCTACAAGGTAAGTTAGATGATTTCATCAATGCCTTAGTGATGGAAGATCAGGCGCAAAAGATGGAGGCAGCTGAGTAATGCGTGTCTATGAAGCCCTGAAATGGGCTTCTTCTTTTTTACAGGAAAATGGACGAGATGAAAATGCGGGAGAAATTGTCCTTTGTCATGTATTAAAGACGAACAGAACAGGATTGCTCATGAATATGCGTGAAGAAATAACTGCGGAACAAGAGACAAGTTTTGCGAAATTTATCCACAAGCATGTAGAAGGTATTCCAATTCAATATATGATCGGTTATGAAATGTTTTATGGTAGATCATTCTTTGTAAATGAAGAGGTATTGATACCAAGACCAGAAACAGAGGAACTTATAGTTGGAGTGCTAGAGAGAATTGAGCGTCATTTTGGTAATGAGGAGCTTCACGTAGCGGATATCGGAACAGGTAGTGGAGCGATTTCTATTACGCTCGCTTTAGAAAATAAAAATCTTCATGTGTATACGGTAGATATTGCACAGGAGTCGATTGAAGTTGCAAAAGAAAATGCAAAAACTTTAGGAGCAGAAGTAACTTTCTATCACGGTGATTTACTATCGCCATTTTATGAAACAGATCAGAAGTTAGATGTCGTTGTTTCTAATCCTCCTTACATACCAGAGGAAGATTGGCGTGGCCTTTCTACTGTTGTGAAGGACCATGAGCCGAAGCGTGCACTTGTTGGCGGCGAAGATGGACTGGATTTCTATCGTCGTTTTATGGAGGAATTGCCGAACGTATTACAGAAAAAAGCGATTGTGGCATTTGAAATTGGTGTAGGACAAGGTGAAGATGTAAAGATGTTATTACAGCAAACTTTCCCACACGCTCAAGTTGAAGTTGTATTTGATATCAATGGAAAAGATCGCATGGTATTTGCAGAAATAGAGTAAGGCATAAGCCTTACTCTATTTTTTGTATAAAAAAATCGGAACTATTCAGCCATACATTTCATTCAGAAGTTTGGTAAGGAGTATTATTCCAGCGAAAATACGCCCCTTATTACCTATAGAAAGTTATTTTCATTTTTCAGCATATAGATTGCTGCCATGAAGATAAAAATGGACCTATCCCTTGCTTGCTACCTTTCTTTGTTTTAAAACTTTGCGCGTGTGGCAGGAAAAGGCCCTGACCGCTCCTATACATAGCCAGTCCCTCTCGACCATTTAAAAAATGCTTTTCTGCCGGTTTTTCATAGAGTGGCTGAGTAGTTACAAAAATTCATATAGATTTTGAATTTAATAGTTTAGAAAGATGAAAGTCTGTCCACACTGTTTCTAGAGGGGACGGTGGAGGAAATGAAAAAACAAGTTATTGCTTATTTTCTTTTATTACTAATTGGTGCACAGTTACTTGTGCAGTTTGGATATATGAAAGCTGATGCAAAAGGGCCTGCTGTTATTCCGAAAGAGGCCGTTCGATTACGTATTTTAGCTAATAGTGATTCAGATAAAGATCAGGCGTTAAAACGTAAAGTACGTGATGAAGTAAAAGCGCAAATTGATGGATGGGTAGCGGATTTAACGTCATTTGAAGAGGCTCGAAAAGTAATTCAAAGCCATATTCCAGAAATTGAAAAGACAGTGGCGAATACGCTGAAAAGGGAAGGAAGTAAAGAGGCGTTTCAAGTGAAATTCAGTAAGAATGTGAAGTTTCCTACAAAGGTATATGGGAATTTTATTTATCCAGCAGGAGAATATGAAGCGGTGCTTATTACAATTGGAAAAGGTGAAGGTGCAAACTGGTGGTGTGTGCTATTTCCTCCAATGTGTTTCTTAGATTTTTCGAGTGGTACAGCTGTAAGGAAAGAAGAACATGTTGTGAAAGCTGAATCTCCTGAAGAGAAGCAGGTGAAACAACCGGAAGAGGATGAAGCGGAAGCAGAAGCTCCAAAGAAAAAAAAGGCTGAAATAAAAGAAACGAAAGTAGTAAAACAAGAGGTAACGAAAAAAGTAACAGCTCAAGAAAAGAAAGTTGTAAAAAATGAAACGCAAGTAGAAGAACAGCCTGTAAGTAAAGAAGAAACAAAAACTGTGGAAAAAGTGGAAAAAAAACAAGAAAAACAAAATGAGTATGTAAAAGTAGAAGAGGAAGAAGAAAAACCAAAGGTGAAATTATTTATTGTAGAAGCTTTCACATCTTTATTCTCTAAATAATAATATTTCTAAATCCCTTCGCATATATAAACATGAGGAGGGATGTATTATGAAGAAGGTGTATTTTGCTACAAAAGCAGATGTGGAAAGCCTGCATTCTTTTTTCGGACAAGCTAATAAAAAAGATGATAAAATAAATGAGTTGTACGCACAATTTATGATTTTAGAAGAGGCGGGAGAAATACGAGCTGTAATTGGGTATGAACAAAGCGAGGGAAATGTGCTTATTCGTTCTTGTTTATTCACACCTAATGTGGATAAACAGACTTTCCTATATTTTTTTGAAATGTTTTTGCAGTATATGAAAGAAAAAAATATTCGACAATTGTACTTACTCACAAATCATCCACAATCTGTGACGATCTTTCAGTTTTTTGACTTTGTCACCATAGAGAAAGAGAAAGTACCAGAGGGGATTCGACAGTTAGAACACTTTTGTAAAAATATAAAAGAGCCGAATGCAATAATACTAAATTGTCAGCTATTCACAAAGTTATCCACGGATTAATTAGGTTTATCCACATTTTGTGGATAAACCTTGTTTGTCTTTTGGATAAATCTCATAGTAAACTAAAAATAGACAAGTATTTCATGGTAGAAAAGGACGTGGAAAAAAATGCATACAAATATGTGGGTTGTGGATAATGTTGTGGAAAGAAAAAAATATTATCCACAATTAAAAGAAGCAGCGAGATTATTAAAAGAAAATGAAGCGGTAGCCTTCCCGACAGAAACAGTATATGGGTTAGGAGCGAACGCAATGGACGATGAAGCGATAGCGAAAATTTTTGAAGCAAAAGGGAGACCGAGTGATAATCCACTGATTGTCCACATAGGCACAAAATCTCAGTTAGATGGCATTGTAAGAGAAATTCCGCCGGTTGCAGAAACATTAATGGAACATTTCTGGCCAGGACCATTAACAATCATTTTACCTAGAAAAGAAGGGATTTCAGAGAAGGTTACGGCAGGGCTGAATACAGTCGGAGTGAGGATGCCTGATCATCCAGTAGCACTTGCTCTAATTGAAGAGGCAAACGTACCTGTTGCAGCACCGAGTGCGAATCGTTCAGGACGTCCAAGCCCAACGTTAGCTTCTCACGTGTATGAAGATTTAAATGGGAAAATTGCTGGTATCGTTGATGGCGGGGCAACAGGAGTAGGCGTCGAATCAACTGTAATTGATTGTACGAGCACAGTTCCGACAATTTTACGTCCAGGTGGAATTACGAAGGAACAATTGGAAGCGGTGATAGGTATTGTTTCTTTGGACCCAGCCTTAAAGGATGAAAAAGAAAAGCCAAAATCACCTGGAATGAAATATACACATTATGCACCGAAAGCACCACTTAGTATTGTTGAGGGATCACGTAAGTTTATTCAACGTCTTGTGGATGAGAAAAAGAAAGAAGGACTTAAAGTAGGTGTATTAACGACGGAAGAGTATCAACATGTGTATAGTGCAGATGTTGTATTATCTTGTGGTATGCGAAGTGATTTAGCTAGCGTTGCGACTAAATTATATGATGTGCTTAGAACGTTTGATGCAAGTGAAGTGGATGTTATTTTTAGTGAGTCATTCCCTAATGAAGGAATTGGAAATGCAATTATGAATCGTTTAACAAAAGCGGCGGGGCATCATATTATCACTGAATGATAATGTACCTTTACCAAACAGAATATTTCTCCTTGGATAAGCATATTGTGAAGTAGCACGTCCGAGGAGGGACATGAATGACGCTTGAACAGCTAATACCTTTAATAATTATGGCGTTCGCCTTAGGGATGGATGCATTTTCGGTGAGCCTCGGTATGGGGATGGTGACATTAAAGTTAAGACAAATCCTCTATATCGGTATGACGATAGGGATATTTCATATTATCATGCCATTTATCGGAATGATATTAGGACGTTTTCTATCAGAGAGGTATGGGGATGTTGCGAATTTTGCAGGAGCCATTTTATTAATTGGACTAGGATTTTATATTGTATATTCGTCTATTTTAGAAGGTGAAGAGAATAGAACTGCCCCAATTGGAATTAGTTTATTTGTATTTGCATTTGGTGTCAGTATAGATAGTTTTTCGGTAGGTCTTAGTCTTGGAATTTACGGAGCGCAGACGATTATTACCATATTACTTTTTGGATTTATTAGCATGTTGTTAGCGTGGATTGGTTTATTAATCGGTAGACATGCGAAAGGTATGCTTGGTATATATGGTGAAATAGTAGGTGGTATTATTCTTGTTGGGTTTGGATTATATCTCCTTTTCCCTATATAATTTTCATATGAGGATGGAAAATATGAATAGGTTGCTAAAATGGTATGTCGTATTTATAACCTTTTTTCCAAGATGGTTACGTAGGCTTATCATTTGGGGCATTGTTTTGCAAATTGCGGTTTTAGGTTGGATTAAATTGATTCGTAAATGGTAAGATAATTCCTTTCTGTACACTTGAATACAATGCTCCGCAAATATAGAAAGGGTGTTACAAATGACGAGATTAAAACAAGTTTTTGGTATTATTATTAGTTTTTTTGTTTTTTGGTTTAGTATGCTCGGTGTACAAATGTTTGCTGAGTTTTTAGATATTGAGTCATTAAAATTTGTTGGAGGAAAATCTGAGGCGGCACGTGCGTTTTATTCACCGTATCCATTTTTAATTGTTTTCCTTATCACATTACTTTCTTTATATTTCTTTGTTATAAAGCTTGGTAAATCGAAAAAAGAGAAATTACCTGCATTAGAGGAGAAGAACGAAGAATTGCAGTGAAAAAATCCCCCGCTAAAAAGCGGGGGATTTTATATTTGGATGATGGAAGTGGACGAGCTGCTGCCGCTTTTAAATATATCCAGCTTCAGTGGCTAGAATGGTCGGTGGCTTCGCGTCTTCCTACGAGGCAAAAAGCACCTCTACGTCAGAAGCTCCATCCTCCTCCTATTCTGAACGAGCCGCTGCCGCTTTTAAATATATCCAGTTCCAGTGGCCAGCTCTTCGCATCTAAGAACCTCTCGAAAAGCACCTTTTGTGCGAGAGAACCTTAGCTGGTCAGAGCTAATCGGGCCCCTGCCACTTTTAAAGTGGCCTTACTAATTCAAATTGTTCTCCTAGTTTTGCGTAGTTGTGTCCTGCTAGGCGGCTTACTGGTTTTAGTTCTTCGGCGTGAATGCGGCCGTTTTCGTATAAGTGCTCTGCAACATGGAAACGAACGACGCGACCGATTAGTAAATCACAAGCTGGAGAGTCGTCGGTTCCGCCGAGCGGTATAGCGCGTTCTAATATGCATTCCATTCGAATGTTTGCTTCTTTCACCCCTGGTACAGAAATGACATCGCTGTCGATAGGTGTTAGTTTTGCTAATTTGATTTCACTTTCATCGGGAGGTAGGTTGGCTGCTGTTTCGTTGATCGCTTCTATGTAAGATTCATCAGAAATATGTACGACAAATTCCCCTTTTTCTATTGCGTTTCGGGAAGTGTCTTTCGGTTTTCCTTCTTTTCGCTGTACCGAAACCGAGATAAGTGGTGGATTGGCAGCAACGATATTGAAATAACTATATGGCGCACCGTTTAATACGCCATCTTTAGTGACAGAAGTAACGAATGCAACAGGCCGCGGAATGATACTGCCCGTTAATAATTTATAATTATCTTTTTCGGTTTGTTCGTTTGGGTTAATGGATAACATGTTCGTAATCCCCTTTCTAAATATGAATGCTTATTGTTTGTTTACAAGATAGCAGGGGGAAACTCCTGCTGAAAATAATATTTTGTTACATAAAAAGAA
Source organism: Bacillus sp. H1a (assembly GCF_000633475.1). Lineage (NCBI taxonomy): Bacteria > Bacillati > Bacillota > Bacilli > Caryophanales > Bacillaceae > Bacillus > Bacillus sp. H1a. Next base: position 186,613 of record NZ_AYMH01000001.1, read on the forward strand.
CTTACTTCAATCGTAATGAAGTAAGTTCCGTTTAAAGAATCTTGAAGTCGAGATAAAAATTAAAGTAAAACGTATGCACCAGGTCCGATTAAAGCTACACCAACAGCAACAGCGATTAACATTAAATTGTATTCAAATCCGTCCTGTGTTACCCAGTAACCATTTTTTCCATGAACAGTGAAGATTGCCATTAACATTGTTCCGACGATAAATAATGAACCAATTGCAGTGAAAATACCTGATGCAAATAAGAATCCACCTAGTAATTCAGTTGCGCCAGCCATAAATGCCATAAATACACCAGGGCGTAAACCAATTGATTCCATCCAGCCACCTGTTCCTTTCAAACCGTAACCACCAAACCAACCAAATAATTTTTGGGCACCATGACCCATGAATGTAATTCCTATAATAAGACGAATAATAAGAAGACCGATATCCATCATTTTAAAACCCCCTAAAAGTTATTTACTTATCTTATGTAAGTAATAATAAAATAGTTACTTACTTTAGTCAAGTGGATTTTAACAAAAAAACGAAAGAAATTTTACAAATTAACAACAAAAGATAAAATGTTGTAAAGATCTCTAGACAGGTGAGCGAAAAAAAGAGAAAATATAAGTAGAAGTTAACTTTCTTATTGCTATTCAGACAATCAGAATTGACTGGAATTTTGCAAAGAGCTACAATAAGAGTCTATTAGTAATGACGTAATTTATTTCGAAAGCGTTTTTACAGTATAACTTTCGAGGTATGAAGTCTTACATGTATCTGATCTTTAATAGAGATTGCCCTATAAACTTTAGGTAAATTATAAGGAGGACTATCCTATGTTTAAAAAATTATTCGGTTTTGGTTCAAAAACAAATGAAGAAACAATCGTAGCTCCATTAACTGGAGCAGTGAAAAATATTGAAGAAGTACCAGATCCAGTATTCGCTGGTCGTATGATGGGTGACGGTGTTGCAATCGATCCTACTGAAGGTGTAGTTGTATCTCCAGTTGATGGTGAAATCGTACAATTATTCCACACAAAACATGCTATTGGAATTAAAACAAAGAATGGTACAGAAATTTTAATTCACGTTGGATTAGAAACTGTTAAAATGGAAGGCGAAGGTTTCGAAGCTCACGTTTCTGAAGGACAAGCTGTAAAAGCTGGAGATAAGTTAATCTCATTCGACTTAGAATTAATCCGTGAAAAAGCGAAGAGCACAATTACTCCAATCGTTATTACAAACACAGATGCAACTGAGTCTATTAAGACAACTGTAGGTGTAACAGCTACAAAAGGATCAACAGAAGTAATGAAAGTTACAATGAAATAATTATTGTATAGAGGGAATCCGTTTCATATGAAATGGATTCCTTTTTTTGTTTTGTAGTATGTTCATTATGTATGTTAAAATACTCTAGGCACTTGGAAATAGGGTTTCACATATATGTGGATAAGGCGCATTTTTCTTAGAAAAAATATAAGAAAAATGCGCCTTTTGTATATTCACATTTCTTTTGTTCTATTCTAATGTACGTTATGATAAATGGTAGGAAACAGGAGAAAAGGGGTAGGTTTAGATGAAACGAGTGTTATTTGTTTGCACTGGAAATACATGCCGTAGTCCGATGGCTGAGGCTTTGCTTCGTCATTATGGAGAAGGGAAATTTGAAGTGCAATCGGCTGGTGTTTTCGCCTATCCTGGAAGCGATGCATCGATACATGCGAAGGAAGCTTTAGCTGAAAAAGGAATTTCAATAGATCATGCTTCGCAGCAGGTGAACGAAACTTTGCTTGATTGGGCGGATATTGTAGTAACGATGACGGAAAATCATAAGCAAATTGTATTTGGGCATTATCCGAGTGTTGGAAAGAAATTGGATACATTATATGGATTAACTGAGGGAATAAGTAAGGATATTTCAGATCCATTTGGAGGATCACTTTCTATTTATAAAGAAACGTTAGAAGAGATGGAAAAACTTGTACAAACTTTACTGAAAAAACATTCAGAAGGTTGATGTTTCGTGTATAATACGATATTGGAGATCACTTTGTTCTATTAAGGTAGCGAGTGTGAAATGAAGATAATTGATTGAAACTTTGGAGGGGTAAAAATGAAAGTAGTAGTAGCATCTGATCACGGCGGTATGAATATCCGTAAAGAACTTGTAAGTTTATTAGAAGAGTTAAATATTGAATATATTGATTTAGGTTGTGAATGTGAAGCTGGTTCTGTTGATTACCCTGATTTTGCGTTTCCAGCAGCAGAAATGGTAGCGAATGGTGAAGTAGATCGCGGCATTTTAGTTTGCGGGACAGGCATTGGTATGTCGATCGCAGCAAACAAAGTAAATGGTATTCGTTGTGCGTTAGTTCATGATACTTTCAGCGCGAAAGCAACGAGAGAGCATAATGACAGCAACATGTTAGCAATGGGCGAGCGTGTAATTGGAGCTGGTCTAGCGCGTGATATCGCAAAAATTTGGTTAACAACTGAATATGAAGGTGGCCGTCACGAAAACCGCGTAGGAAAAATTAAAACGTACGAAACAAAGTAATAGATTCTAACTATACGTAGTATGAAATATAATTTGGTGAACCAACCTGTGAAAGGAAGAGGCGTAATGACAGAAATCGTAAAGGTAAGAGAACAGCTACAAATATCGCTTTCTGATTTCCAAGAACAAGCTTCGTTACAAAGTGGTCAAATTTTTGTAGTGGGGTGTAGCACGAGCGAAGTGCTAGGTGAAAAAATTGGGACATCAGGAACGATGGAAGTGGCAGAGGCGATTTTTTCTGAATTAAAACAATTTCAAGAGCGAACAGGTATTGAATTGGCTTTTCAATGTTGCGAGCATTTAAATCGTGCTTTAGTAGTTGAGAGAGATGTAGCGATAAAATATCAATTTGAAATTGTAACAGTTACGCCTGTTAGATCAGCGGGTGGTGCATTAGCGACGTATGCGTATCACAACTTTAAAGATCCGGTGGTAATTGAGTTTATTAAAGCAGATGCAGGAATGGATATTGGAGATACATTTATTGGTATGCATTTAAAGCATGTAGCTGTTCCGGTTCGTACAAGTGTGAAGGAAATAGGGAGTGCGCATGTAACGATGGCAAAAACACGTGGGAAACTAATTGGTGGAGCACGTGCCGTCTATGCGGCAAACGAGGAAACTATGGCGTGTCGTTGAAGAGAAAAACAGGAAGTCATCTAAATACTTTATATCGTAAGATAAAAGGTATGTAGTCTGACTTTATAATAGAAGGAAGAAAAGACCGATTTCGGTCTTTTTTTTCTTTTATGATATAGAAAGTCATGTTAGAATGTAGTTGAAAACATGAAGGTTCGAAAGAATTACAACCTGAATTTTCGTTTTTTCTGAATAAATAAGAAAAAACTATTGGGAATTGATGTAATTCGTTCAGAAAAGGGGGATTTTGGTGGATCATTTAAAACGTCAAGATGAAAAGGTATTTGCTGCAATTGAGGCAGAACTAGGAAGACAGCGTTCAAAGATTGAGTTAATTGCTTCGGAAAACTTCGTAAGTGAAGCAGTAATGGAGGCGCAAGGTTCTGTTTTAACGAATAAGTATGCTGAAGGATATCCCGGAAAACGTTACTATGGTGGCTGTGAACACGTAGACGTAGTAGAAGATATCGCACGTGATCGCGTGAAAGAAATTTTTGGCGCTGAGCACGTAAATGTTCAACCACATTCTGGTGCACAAGCGAACATGGCAGTATACTTCACGATTTTAGAGCAAGGCGATACAGTACTTGGTATGAATTTATCTCATGGTGGTCACTTAACACACGGAAGCCCTGTTAACTTCAGTGGAGTACAATATAATTTCGTAGAATATGGCGTGGATGCTGAATCTCACCGTATTAATTACGATGATGTATTAGCAAAAGCGAAAGAACATAAACCAAAATTAATCGTTGCAGGTGCAAGTGCATACCCTCGTGTTATCGATTTCAAACGATTCCGTGAGATTGCAGATGAAGTGGGCGCATACTTAATGGTTGATATGGCACATATCGCTGGTTTAGTAGCAGCTGGTTTACATCCAAACCCAGTACCACATGCACACTTCGTTACAACAACAACACATAAAACATTACGCGGCCCACGTGGTGGTATGATTTTATGTGAAGAGCAATTTGCAAAACAAATTGATAAATCAATCTTCCCTGGTATTCAAGGTGGCCCACTTATGCACGTAATTGCTGCAAAAGCTGTTGCATTTGGTGAAACACTACAAGATGATTTTAAAACATATGCACAAAATATTATCAACAATGCGAACCGCTTAGCTGAAGGCCTTCAAAAAGAAGGACTTACACTTGTTTCTGGTGGAACAGACAATCATTTAATCTTGATCGATGTTCGTAACTTAGAAATTACAGGTAAGGTAGCCGAGCACGTATTAGATGAAGTTGGTATTACAGTAAACAAAAATACAATTCCATTTGAAACAGCAAGCCCATTTGTAACAAGCGGCGTACGTATCGGTACGGCAGCTGTAACATCTCGTGGTTTCGGTTTAGAAGAAATGGATGAGATTGCAGCAATTATTGCTCATACATTAAAAAATCATGAGAATGAAGCTGCATTAGAAGAAGCACGTAAACGTGTAGAGGCGTTAACGAGCAAATTCCCAATGTACACAGATCTATAATAGACTGAAAAAGACTGCTGAGACATAATTGTTTTGGCAGTCTTTTTTTGAGAACATATATTGTTTTTAAAGTATGTATACAAATGATGAATAAATTTTGGCGATATAATGAAGGATACAGCTCCCATAATTGGTAAAGATACTAGATAGATTCATTCTAATTCACGATTTTACCAAATTTGCCCTTGAATATTAGTAGCGTTTTCTTTACAATCGTAAATAGTGCAAAAAAGCGTGTGAAAACGCATGAATATCATCTAAAGGAGAGATTCACATGGGAAAACTGTATGTATTTGATCACCCGTTAATTCAACATAAGATTACATATATTCGCGATAAGAATACAGGTACGAAAGATTTTCGTGAATTAGTGGACGAAGTAGCAAGCTTAATGGCTTTCGAAATTACTCGCGACCTTCCACTTAAAGACATTGAAATTGAAACACCTGTAAGCAAAGCGACAACAAAAGTAATCGCTGGTAAAAAACTTGGTTTAATTCCGATTTTACGTGCAGGTTTAGGAATGGTTGATGGAATTCTGAAATTAATTCCAGCAGCAAAAGTAGGACACGTTGGTTTATACCGTGACCCTAAAACATTGCAACCGGTAGAATACTATGTGAAACTTCCAACGGATGTAGAAGAGCGTGACTTTATCGTACTAGATCCGATGTTAGCTACAGGTGGTTCTGCAGCTGAAGCAATTAATTCTCTGAAAAAGCGCGGTGCGAAACAAATTAAATTAATGTGTATCGTAGCTGCTCCAGAAGGAGTAAAGGTAGTACAAGAAGAGCATCCTGATGTTGATATTTATGTAGCAGCATTAGATGAAAAATTAAATGACCATGGTTATGTAGTTCCAGGTCTTGGTGATGCTGGTGACCGTTTATTCGGAACGAAGTAAGACAACAGACGAGAGGGGGGTTCCCCTTTCGTCTTTTTTTGTACCGTAAATGTGCGGGGGAGGGGGAGATAAATATACAGGGTATATACAACATAAGTTGCATACACATCACATATAATATAGAAGTCTTACGTCTAGAGAACACTATATTATGGAAGGAAAGCATTATATCTTAAAAATATAATAGTGACAAAGTTGTGAACATTTTCTTCTATTATAAAGAGAAAACTGCTAGAAATCGCATATCTCTAACCAGTATTTAGAAGGGGAACGTTTTCATTTTTGGGAGGAAATGACTAATACTCAAATTTTTTGATTTTTTACGATTTCTCGTTGACACTGTTAATACCCTATTGTATGCTAACAACGGGGATAGATGGTAGGGCTTTCAGTGACAAAATTACATCTATTCCGTGACGAAAATGTAAACTTTTTATTTTGTATAGGATTTATGCAAAAAAATGAGTTATTATTAACACATCGTGAATGAGGGTTACATATTGGAGGGATGAATCCTTGCAAAAAAACGATCGCAGCCATATAAAAGCTTATGCTTTAATGTCAGGAATTCTTGCTCAGTTAGTCGGTTCTATTCTTGTTGGAATCTTTGGTGGGCAATGGATTGATAATAAGGTTGGAACGTTTCCATTGTTTCTTATTATAGGGTTATTACTCGGGTTAGGAACAGGGGTATACGCAATGATTCGACTCATTCGACATTACTATTCGGGAGAGCAATGATGATAGACGTACATGGACTTGTCCAAAGACAAAAGAAATATATGTACTACTTGCTTGCGCTTCTAGTGCTAGGATGGGGATTTACCTCTTACAAGGATGTATTTCTTGGGCTGATTATCGGGACGATTTTCAGTTTTCTTAGTTTGCGCATCATTGCACGTAGAACAGACAAGCTACTAGATCGCGTAACAAAGGGAGAAAACGTGAAGTTTAAGGCGACAGCGGTAAGTACATATTCAAGATTCGCCACGATTGGGTTATTAATTTTATTTGCAGCCAAATATCAAGAGTTAATTGCGATGTGGGGCTTAGGTGTAGGATTGCTGACAGGATATCTTGTCATGATCATAGATTTTCTTTATTTAGAGTATAAGAGCAGGGAAGAGAGGTGAATTACTAGTGGAACACGGTAAATTAGTTGAATTTCTAGGTTTAACGTTCGATTTGTCATCAGTTATGATGGTTACTGTAGCAGCAGTTATTGTTTTCTTAATCGCTGTTATCGGAACTCGCAGCTTAGCTCTTCGCCCAACAGGAATGCAAAACTTCATGGAATGGGTGTTTGACTTCGTGAAAGGGATTATCAATAGTACGATGGACTGGAAAACAGGTGGACGTTTCTTAACGCTTGGCGTTACGCTTATCATGTTTATCTTCGTATCGAACTTCCTTGGTTTACCATTCATGTATTCAGCAGTTGAAGCTGGCGAACATATTGCATGGTGGAAATCACCAACGTCTGATCCAGCAGTTACATTAACATTAGCCGTGATGGTAGTTACCCTCACCCATTATTATGGAATTAAGATGAAGGGTACGAAAGAATACGTTAAAGGTTATTTCCAACCTATGAAATTCTTATTCCCATTAAAGGTTATTGAGGAGTTTGCTAACACATTAACGTTAGGTCTTCGTTTATTTGGTAACATTTACGCGGGTGAAATCTTATTAGGATTACTTGCTAAGTTAGGTGGAGCATCGTTCCTTGGTGCATTAGGTGCACTTGTACCGATGTTAGCATGGATGGGATTCAGTGTATTCGTTGGTTCAATCCAGGCGTTTATTTTCGTAATGTTAACGATGGTTTATATGGCTCATAAAGTAAGCCATGACCATTAATATAATTTAAGTAAGAAAAAATTTATTTTTTTATAATACAAAGGAGGACAAATTAAATGAGTTTAGGTGTAATCGCAGCTGCAATTGCAATTGGTTTATCAGCATTAGGTGCAGGTATTGGTAACGGTCTTATCGTATCACGTACAATCGAAGGTGTTGCTCGTCAACCAGAATTAAAAGGCGCACTTCAAACAATTATGTTCATCGGGGTTGCTTTAGTTGAGGCACTTCCAATCATCGGTGTAGTTATTGCATTCATCGTAATGAACAAATAAGGGAGACTCCCCTTACATAGATGGCGAAGAGTGTTTTTCCGAACTTTCTTCGCCATTGCTTTATGAACGAAATATATGTCTTTTTTTCATATAGTCAATTTAGAAATCTCGAAGGGAGTGAATCCTTGTGCCAACTTTATTATTAGGAGCTGCCATTCCGTATGGAACGATTGCTTATACACTATTCGTGTTCCTAGTTTTATTAGTAATGTTACGCAAATTTGCGTGGGGTCCTTTAATGGGCATTATGAAAGAACGTGAAGAGCATGTTACTAATGAAATCGATGCTGCTGAAAGAAGTAATGCAGAAGCGAAAAAATTAGTAGAAGAACAACGTGAAATGTTAAAACAATCACGTGTTGAAGCACAAGAGTTAATCGAAAGAGCGAAAAAGCAAGCTGTAGATCAAAAAGATGTTATTGTTGCTGCTGCGAAAGAAGAAGCAGAATCAATTAAAGCATCTGCTGTACAAGAAATTCAACGCGAAAAAGAGCAAGCGATTGCTGCTTTACAAGAACAAGTCGCTTCTTTATCTGTTCAAATTGCTTCTAAAGTAATTGAAAAAGAATTAAAAGAAGAAGATCAAGTGAAGTTAATTCGCGATTATATTAAAGAAGTAGGAGAAGCGCGATGAGCAATGGGATTGTAGCAAAACGTTATGCTGTCGCTCTTTTTAAAATTGCAAAAGAAAAACACGTATTAGAAATGTTTGAAGAGGAATTACGCCTTGTACAAAACGTTTATGTAAAGAACGGAGAACTACATAGCTTTTTAACGCAACCGAACATTTCAAAAGAGCAGAAGAAAACGTTTCTTGCAAACGTATTCGGATCTGTTTCTGAGTCTATTTTAAATACGTTATACATTTTAATTGATAACAAGCGCATTGATATCTTACCTGAAATTGCAGATGAATATGTTGTTTTTGCTAATGAAGAACGTAACGTAGCGGATGCAACTGTATATTCTATTCGTCTTCTATCAGAAGAAGAGAAGCTTAACATTGCAGAAGCATTTGCAAAAAGAACGGGAAAAGACGCAATTCGCGTGAAAAATGTTGTAGATGAAGATTTACTAGGCGGCATTAAAGTACGTATTGGAAATCGCATTTATGACGGAAGTTTACAAGGAAAATTAGCACGTATTCAGCGTGAATTAATGAAGAATAGATAGGGGTGAAGCACATGAGCATCAGAGCTGAAGAAATTAGCGCACTGATAAAGCAACAAATCGAGAACTACCAGTCTGAAATCGAAGTTAGTGATGTTGGTACAGTTATCCAAGTTGGTGACGGTATCGCGCGTGCTCATGGTCTTGATAACGTTATGGCTGGTGAACTTGTAGAGTTCTCTAACGGCGTTATGGGACTAGCACAAAACTTAGAAGAAAACAACGTAGGTATCATTATCTTAGGACCTTACACAGAAATCCGTGAAGGTGACGAAGTTCGTCGTACTGGTCGCATCATGCAAGTACCAGTAGGAAAAGAACTAATCGGTCGTGTTGTAAACCCATTAGGTCAACCAGTTGATGGTTTAGGCCCAATCAATACAACAAACACTCGTCCAATCGAAAGTCCAGCACCAGGTGTAATGGATCGTAAATCTGTTCATGAGCCACTTCAAACAGGTATTAAAGCGATCGATGCTCTTGTACCAATTGGCCGTGGTCAACGTGAGTTAATCATTGGTGACCGTCAAACAGGTAAAACAGCAGTTGCACTTGATACAATCATTAACCAAAAAGATGAAGATATGATTTGTATCTATGTAGCTATCGGACAAAAAGAATCAACTGTACGTAACGTAGTAGAAACACTACGTAAGCACGGTGCATTAGATTACACAATCGTTGTAACAGCATCAGCTTCTCAACCAGCTCCATTATTATACCTAGCTGCTTATGCTGGTGTAACAATGGGTGAAGAGTTCATGTACAATGGTAAACACGTATTAGTAGTATATGATGACTTATCAAAACAAGCGGCAGCTTACCGTGAGCTTTCATTACTATTACGTCGTCCTCCAGGTCGTGAAGCATATCCAGGGGATGTATTCTACTTACATTCTCGTTTATTAGAGCGTGCAGCAAAATTAAGTGATGCAAGAGGCGGCGGTTCTTTAACTGCACTACCTTTCATCGAAACACAAGCAGGGGACGTATCAGCTTATATCCCAACAAACGTAATTTCTATTACGGACGGACAGATCTTCTTACAATCTGACTTATTCTTCTCTGGTGTACGTCCAGCGATTGATGCAGGTACTTCTGTATCTCGTGTTGGTGGATCTGCTCAGATTAAAGCAATGAGTAAAGTATCAGGTACACTTCGTCTTGACCTTGCATCTTATCGTGAGTTAGAAGCGTTCGCTCAGTTCGGTTCTGACCTTGATAAAGCAACACAAGCGAAATTAAACCGTGGTGCTCGTACAGTTGAAGTATTAAAACAAGGATTACACAAACCGTTACGTGTAGAGAAACAAGTTATCATTCTTTACGCTTTAACACGTGGATTCCTAGATGATATCCCAGTAGTAGATATCACTCGTTTCGAAGAAGAATTCCATGCTTGGTTAGATTCAAATGCAGCTGACTTATTAAGCGAAATCCGCACAACTAAGAAACTTGCGGATGACGACAAATTTGCAGCAGCAATTAACGGATTTAAAAAAGTATTCGTAGCTTCTGAGTAATAAATAAAAGCTCCAGCGGCTCTTTAGGGCCGCTGGAGCTAGATAATATAAAAAGGCAACTCAAGTTTTGAGATTGCTGACGGTTATGTAAAGGAAAAGAGTAGGTGTACCTATTCTTTTCCTTCAATCATGAGCAAGAATATCTTGCAACCTAGATTAGGAAGAGGATTCTTACTAATCGTGCCAACTTCCGGAAAAAAGGTGGTGAAAACCTGTGGCATCTTTACGCGATATAAAAGCGAAGATTAACTCGACAAAGAAAACGAGTCAAATTACGAAAGCGATGGAGATGGTATCTGCATCTAAGTTAAACCGTGCAGAGCAAAATGCTAAATCTTTCGTTCCGTATATGGAAAAGATTCAAGAAGTAGTAGCGAGCATTGCGCAAGGAAGTAAAGGGATTAATCATCCAATGCTAAATGCGCGTCCTGTAAAGCGTACAGGATACATCGTTATTACATCTGATCGCGGACTAGCAGGTGGTTATAACAGTAACGTATTACGTACAGTAAGTAACGTAATTCGTGAACGTCATAATATGGATTCAAACCAATATTCAATTATTGTGCTTGGACGACTAGGACGTGATTATTTAAAACGTCGCGGCTTTAACATCATTGATGAAGTAGTTGGACTATCTGACCACCCATCATTTACTGATATTAAAGATCTTGCTTCTCGAGCAATTGCGATGTTCGCAGATGGTGCTTATGATGAGCTGTATATTTACTACAATCATTATGTAAGTAAAATTTCACAAGAAGTAACGGAAAATAAAATTTTACCGCTTACGGATGTGGCGTCTGACAAACCGACGACAGCCTATGAATTCGAACCTTCTGAAGAAGAAATTTTAAAAGTATTATTGCCACAATACGCAGAAAGCTTAGTGTACGGTGCATTACTAGACGGTAAAGCAAGTGAGCACGCGGCGCGTATGACAGCAATGAAGAGTGCTACAGACAACGCAATGGAAGTTATCGATTCACTTACACTTTCATTCAACCGTGCGCGTCAAGCAGCGATTACGCAAGAGATTACGGAAATCGTTGGTGGAGCAGCAGCGTTAGAATAGTATTAAAAAGCGTAGGCGGTTTGTTCAGAATGAGAGGGGGATGGAGCTTTTGACGTAGAGGCGATTTGTGCCTCGTAGGAAAAAGCGAAGCCACCGAACATTCTAACCGCAGGAGCTAGATTTAATAAAAAGCGGAAGCGGTTCTTTCAGGAGAACCGCGTAAGCTAAACTAATAAAAATTAAAAGCCGACTTCTCTTAGAAAGTGGGCTAATTAAAAGAAAGCTAGGAGGGAACCCGATGAATAAAGGGCGCGTTACGCAAATCATGGGTCCGGTTGTAGACGTTAAGTTTGATGGCGGAAAGCTACCAGAAATCTACAACGCCCTTACGGTAAAACAAAGCAACGAAAACGGAGCAAACATTAACTTAACATTTGAAGTTGCACTTCATTTAGGTGATGATACAGTTCGTACAGTTGCGATGTCTTCCACAGATGGACTTGTTCGTGGCACAGAAGTAGAAGATACTGGTAAAGCAATCTCTGTACCAGTTGGTGATGTAACACTTGGTCGTGTATTCAACGTATTAGGTGATGCAATTGACTTAGATGGTGAAGTTCCTGCGGATGTACATCGTGATCCAATTCACCGTCAAGCACCTGCATTCGAAGAATTATCTACTAAAGTAGAAATTCTTGAAACTGGTATTAAAGTAGTAGACTTACTTGCTCCTTATATTAAGGGTGGTAAGATCGGTCTATTCGGTGGTGCCGGTGTAGGTAAAACAGTATTAATTCAGGAATTAATTAACAACATCGCACAAGAACACGGTGGTATCTCTGTATTCGCCGGTGTAGGTGAGCGTACTCGTGAAGGTAACGACTTATACCACGAAATGAGCGATTCTGGCGTAATTAAGAAAACTGCGATGGTATTCGGACAAATGAACGAGCCACCTGGAGCACGTCAACGTGTTGCATTAACAGGTTTAACAATGGCTGAGCATTTCCGTGATGAGCAAGGACAAGACGTACTACTGTTCATCGATAACATCTTCCGTTTCACGCAAGCAGGTTCTGAAGTATCTGCCCTTCTTGGTCGTATGCCATCTGCGGTAGGTTACCAGCCAACACTTGCAACAGAAATGGGTCAATTACAAGAGCGTATTACATCTACAAATAAAGGGTCTATCACGTCTATCCAAGCGGTATATGTACCAGCCGATGACTATACTGACCCAGCACCAGCTACAACGTTCGCTCACTTAGATGCAACAACAAACTTAGAGCGTCGTTTAACACAAATGGGTATTTACCCAGCCGTAGATCCATTAGCATCTACATCTCGTGCACTTTCTCCAGAAATCGTAGGAGAAGAGCATTATGAAGTAGCTCGTCAAGTACAGCAAACTTTACAGCGTTATAAAGAGCTTCAAGATATCATCGCTATCTTAGGTATGGATGAGTTATCTGAAGAAGATAAGTTAGTTGTACATCGTGCTCGTCGTATTCAATTCTTCTTATCACAAAACTTCCACGTAGCGGAGCAGTTTACAGGTCAAAAAGGTTCTTACGTACCTGTAAAAAATACAGTTAGTGGTTTCAAAGAAATTCTAGAAGGAAAATATGATGACCTTCCAGAAGATGCATTCCGTCTTGTTGGTAGCATTGAAGAAGTTATTGAAAACGCGAAGAAAATGATGGCGTAAGGCCTTAGGAGGGACGAATTATGAAGACATTTCCAGTCAGTATTGTAACTCCTGATGGACCGGTTTACGAAAAAGAAGTAGAAATGGTAAGTGTAAAAGCAGAGAGTGGGGAAATGGGGATCTTACCAGGTCACATTCCGACTGTTGCACCATTAAAAATTAGTGCAGTTCGTCTGAAAAATGGTGGACACACTGATTATGTAGCAGTAAGCGGTGGCTTTATCGAAGTTCGTCCAGATAAAGTAACTGTATTATCACCATCTGCTGAAGAAGCAAACCATATCGATATCCATCGTGCAAATGAAGCGAAGCGTCGTGCTGAGCAACGTATGCAAGATAAACAAGCACATGTTGACTTTAGACGTGCAGAAATGGCTTTGCAGCGTGCTGTGAACCGTTTAAACGTTTCCGATATGAAGTAAAAAAACGTAAAGGCCTCGCCTTTACGTTTTTTTTTATGGATATAAATGAAAAGAACTGCAGGTTAGTTTTTTGTTATGTATAGCTGTGTTCTACTTAAATGTCGAAAATGAATTAAACAGATAGAATAAACTAACAAAATTGGTATAATTATATTACTGTTGGTATAAGTAGAGAATATACGGCAATTTATATTTTATAAAGGGGATGAATTAATGATCGGGGAAATGAAACAAGAAGCATTGCACTCTTTAAAGGGAAAATGGGGACTAGGTGTTGGATCAACGATTTTATATTTTATTTTAAGTTATGTTGTTGCACTGGCTTCAATGCTTATACTTTTAATTCCAGGCCTTATTATATTTTTTGTAATTTCTGGTTTAACTGGTTCATTTGAAGAGGAAACACTTTCAATTGGGGCAGGTATTACATTTGGAATTTTGTATTGCATAATGATGATTTTGAGTAATGCATCTTATGGTATTACATCATACGGTTATACGAATGTATTGCTACAAATTAGTAAAAGAGACGATGCTAGAGTAGATTATTTATTTGAAGGTTTTCGTGGCTTTAAAAGAATGATGAAAACAATGTGGGCTATGCTTGCGATTTTATTATATATAGGTACGTGGATTCCGATGCTATTAATAGGTTTATTCGCGTTTTTGGGTGAGGAAGGGAATGTATCGTTAACAATTGCTTTCTTCGTATTATTAGCTATTTCGGTCGTTGTAATGATTGTGGCGTATTTTTCTTATGCGATGACATATTATGTTATGATTGAAAATCCAGATTATAGCGTTTCACAGGCGATGAAAGAAAGTAAGAACCTCATGAAGGGACATAAGCTAGATCTATTTCTTTTATGGCTTAGCTTCATAGGATGGGCTATCTTAGCGATGCTTACACTTGGAATAGGATTTCTTTGGCTTAGTCCATATATGGGTACAACGACAGCGCATTTTTATCGCTACATTTCAAAAGGTGAATTGCAGTAGGAACGTGCTATACTAATAGAATTATTACGTATAGGAGGCTCTAATTATGATTAGTGATTTAAAAGGAGAAGCACTAGATTCTCTAGAAGGAAAATGGGGATTAGGCGTAGGGGCTACATTACTTATATGGGTTCTTACATCAGCTTTTGGTTTTATTATCCAGTTTGTTTTTTCGCAAGCGTGGGGCTGGGAAGAAGCGAATACATCACTTTCGCTAGACATTATTACAATGTTTCTGGTTGGTCCATTGACGCTAGGAGGCTATTATTTAGCACTACATATCATTCGTGAAAAAGAAGTTCGTATTGGACAGCTATTCAGATGGTTTACAGAAGGTAATAAATTTATAAAGTCATTTTTAGTATATTTGTTGGTCAATATTTATCTTATTTTATGGTCTTTACTTTTCATTATTCCAGGCATTATTAAATCGTTCTCTTATGCGATGACGTATTTTATTTTAAATGATCATCCTGAGTATTCAATGAACCAAGCCATTACAGAAAGCCGTCGTATGATGAATGGGCATAAAATGGAGTATTTCATATTATGTTTAAGTTTTATTGGTTGGTTTATATTAAGTGTTATTACAATAGGAATTGGATTCTTATGGTTAACTCCATATTTTTATACAACGAAAGCAGCGTTTTATAAAGAAATTGCAGAAGAATACTATGAGAAAAAAACTCCTGTACTATAAAAGCACCCAGTGTGAATTAATTATTCATACTGGGTGTTTTTTGTAGAAATTTTATAAACTGTTTACTGTCTAACGGTTTACTGAAATAGTAACCTTGCATATATATACAGTTATTTTTTTGTAAAAATTTAAGTTGTTTTTCTGTTTCAATTCCTTCGGCAACGACGGAGAGGTTTAAAGTGTTTGCAAGAGAGAGAATGGTTGAAACAATGGCCCCTTCCTCGGCCCGATGATCGGCTAGTTGTGTAAATTCTCTTGGCACTTTTAATGTATCGATAGGGAAAATCGACAAATATGCAAGAGAAGAGTACCCGGTACCGAAGTCATCAATAGATGTTTGAATGCCATACTCTTTTAATTGTTTTAGTCTTAATAACGTTTCTTTTTCATCAATCATTGCAATTCGTTCTGTTAATTCAAGTGTTACATATTTAGGATCAACACCAACGTTTTTTAGTATGTGTGCAATATTCTGGAGTAACTGATCTTGTTGAAACTCTTTTGCTGATAAGTTAACGCTCATCTTTAAATCTTTGTAGCCAAGGGTTTGCCATAGTTTTAGTTGGCGGCAAGACTCTCGTAACACCCAATGACCGAGCGGTATGACTTGCGGAGTCTCTTCGACAATTGGAACGAACTCACACGGTGAAATTTCACCTAAAAGAGGATGCTTCCAGCGTATTAAAGCTTCGGCACCAATGACCTTATTCGTTGTAATATCAACTTGTGGTTGATAGACGAGAAAGAATGCTTTATTTACTAAAGCGAGTGGTAAATCTTTTTCGATTCGGGCTTTTCGTTCCATTTTTTTATATAGTTCTTTTGTATAAAGCGAGCTACCATTCTTCCCTTTGTTTTTTGCTTCGTACATGGCCATATCAGCATGTTGCAAAATAGACAACGGATCTTCGCCTGCTTCAGGGTATATGGCAATCCCGATACTTGACGAGATTTGTAAATGTTGATTTTCAATTTCGAATGGTTCATTCATAGATACTACAATCATATCAGCTATTTTTTGTACATCTTTATCTTTTTTATAATCTTCTATTAGAATTGTGAACTCATCCCCAGCTAACCGAGCAAGTTTCATATTGGGTGTCGATATTCGTTCTAGCCTTTTTGCTACAGCAATTAAAAGTAGGTCTCCTATTCGATGGCCGAGAGTATCGTTAATAACTTTAAAGCGGTCTAAATCGAGAAACATAACAGCGAAAGGCCTTTTTGATGTTTTTGCTCGTATAATTGCTTTTTCCAATTGTTGATGAAACGAACGGCGATTTGCAAGTTCAGTTAATATGTCATGATATGCTAGGAAATTAATTTGTTCTTGTTGCTGCTTAGTTTCTGTAATATCTTTAATCATTAAATAAACTCCAGAAATATGTTCCTTTAAAAAGATGGGAACAGCTGTCACATTCAAGTAGTAAATATCTCTATTTTTATGATATGCCCGTATTTCTAAAGAAATAGATTCCCCTTTTTTTACGTGATGAAAGGCAGTAATGATTTCTTCCAAATCTTCTTCATACATAAGTGAGTAGTATGGCTGATTTAATAATTCATTCGTTTGATAACCGAGTAAAGTAGCTCCAGCGTTGTTTACATTAAGAAAATTACCGTATAAATCTAATGTGAAAATTGGGTCTGGATGATGTTCGTATAAAGATTTGAACATTTGCTGATTATGATATAACTCATTTTTTTGTTCTACTAAATCTTCTGTACGTAGTTCAATTTGCTTCTCGAGTTCCGAATTGAACTGCATTTGTGCTAGTAATAATACTTTATTTTGTCTTCGAACTAACATATGGCGTATGAGAACGAAGAAGAAAGTTAACATAAGCCCAATTACTACAATAGGTGCAAAAACGTTTTCGGCTAATATAAAAATAATAAGTGCCACTACAGAAATATACGGTAACGATAATCGGATTGATTCACCAACTTGAGGCGTTAGTAGTACTTGTTCTTGTTTCTCAGGCTCTTTTGTATGAAGTATACAAGCGATTGCTACCATTACTAAGGTCACTTGATATAACGGAGCAACGGTGAACATAGAGTATTCTGGTATGAAGTATTTTATATAAGCATAAATAGCGTCCGTAGTAGCATACAAAATTAAAGAACTACTGAGAAGAGCTCCAACCGGTTTTGGTAATAGAGCTAGTGGTCGAAATAAAAGGTTGATTCCTATTAAAAGGAAGAGCAAATCAGCCATTGGATAAGTGAGTTGAACAAATATGTCGATATATGACGTTGTAAAAATATGAATGGTCCGTTCAATGAGCAAATAGTAACTTAAAGTAAATTGAGCCGTAACAATAATGCAAATATCACATATCGTAAAAAGCTGTTCCAATAAGTCTCGGTTATAAATAATTTCATATAGAAAGGCAAATGCAAAACTAATTAAAAATAATATGTAAAAAAAGTCGGATGGATCAACGAATGTAAAGTAATCATGCAAAATTAAGCGTTGATAAGTAACTACTATATCACCGATGAAATAAGAGAAGGATCCGATAGTTAATATTATCCAAAACAAACGAGATAACCCTTGTTTTATATTCGAAAAATAAAATATATAACTGCAAGTTGTAATATCAATTAATATGGTACTTATTCCAGTTAATATTTGAAATGGAAGTGAATATTCATATAAAAAGGACATTGATACGTAATGAATAGCTATATACAACAATGAAATGCTTATAAGAATACTTACATGTGTTTGTTTTTTCATCTATATCACCCACTGTATATACAAATAAACCACCTTTTGTATTTTATGTTTTTTAGGATTGTTTGCAAAACATATATCATTTCTATGTTTATTTTACACATTTATAATGAGTTGTAATAATAGATTTTCTTAGTAATTATTAATTGTTGTTTCTGTTCCCAATATATCGACATAGGAATTTGAAGTTTGCTATAATGATTAAAATAGTTGCATTATTTAGAAAAATTTAAAAATAATAAATGATGCAAGTAAGACATATTGTTTACTATGTGAACTTGTTCTTAATTCAGGGGGGAGGGTTTCACAATGGCAAGTGTATATGAAAATAGTTATATGATCGTTTTGATTTTCTTGCTATTAGGTATATTGCTGCCGGTAGTGGCTCTTACATTAGGAAAAATGCTGCGTCCAAATAAACCGAGTGCAGCGAAAGCAACGACGTATGAGAGTGGAATTGAGCCTTTTCATGATGCGAATATTCGGTTTCATGCTCGTTATTATATTTTCGCTTTATTGTTTGTCATCTTTGATGTAGAAACTTTATTTTTATATCCATGGGCTGTTGCATATGACAAGCTTGGCTTATTTGCACTGATTGAAATGCTCATTTTTGTTGTGATGTTGTTGGTTGGATTAGCGTATGCTTGGAAAAAGAAGGTGCTACAATGGTTATAAATTTTGAGGAATTACACCCACAGGAGCGGGCGGAATTAGAAAGGAATATCTTTTTTTCTACATTGGAACAGTTGAAGGGATGGGCACGGAGCAACTCTTTATGGCCGATGACATTTGGACTGGCATGCTGTGCAATTGAAATGATGGGAGTAGGTTCATCGCATTACGATTTAGATCGATTTGGGTCCTTCTTTCGGACTTCACCAAGGCAATCGGATGTCATGATTGTGTCAGGAACAGTAACAAAGAAAATGGCTCCTATTGTTCGTCGTTTATATGATCAAATGCCTGAGCCGAAGTGGGTAATTGCCATGGGCTCTTGTGCAACAGCTGGTGGTCCGTATGTGAATTCGTATGCTGTTGTGAAGGGCGTAGATCAAATCGTACCAGTTGATGTGTATATTCCAGGATGTCCTCCGAACCCTGCAGCTTTAATTTATGGAATCAATAAATTGAAAGAGAAAATTCGTTACGAGGCGAAGACTGGGAAGCAGGTGACGAATAAATGAGTGATCCAAATAAAGATTTAGAGGATATGAAAAGAGAGGCAGCTAGACATGCGAAAGAGGAGGCCCGAAAACGACTGGCCGTGAAGCATGGCGAAGAAATGTCTAAACTTGAAGGAGAATATCGAGAAAAAGAGAAAGCGCTACCAAAAGATAGGGAGATTGATGTAGAAGAAGCGAAACGTCTAGCCGCAGCAGCCGCAAAAGCGAAAGCAGCGGCATTGGCGAAGCAGAAGAGAGAAGGAAACGAAGAAGTACCAGACGAAGAAAAAGCCAAAGCGAAGGCGAAAGCCGCAGCAGCCGCAAAAGCGAAAGTAGCGGCGTTAGCGAAGCAGAAGAGAGAAGGAAACGAAGAAGTACCAGACGAAGAAAAAGCCAAAGCGAAGGCGAAAGCTGTAGCAGCCGCAAAAGCGAAAGCAGCGGCGTTAACGAAGCAGAAAGCCTCACAAGGTGATGGGGATTCTGGAGATGAAAAAGCAAAGGCCATTGCAGCAGCGAAAGCGGCTGCAGCTGCAAGAGCAAAGGGAGCTGTAAGTAAGAAGGAAGATGAAGCGAAGCAGGAAGAACCGTCAATTAACCAGCCATATTTAAATCGCTATGTGGAGGTTGTTAAGGAGAAGGTAGGAGAATATACATTAGCAGATTCCTATATTAATAAGCTTTCAAAAGATGTTCCAACTCTTGTGGCGGAGCCTTCTAAATATTATGAAGTGATGGAATTGCTAAGATTCCATGAGGGACTTGCTTTTGATTATATGTCAGAGCTACATGCGACGGATTTTGTGACACATATGGAAGTGTATGTTCATTTATTTTCATATGGAAAGAAACAGTCAGTAGCGGTGAAGGTAAAGCTGGATAGGGAGGCGCCGCAAGTAGAATCGGTCACGCCGCTTTGGAAAGGAGCGGATTGGCCGGAACGTGAAGCATATGATTTGCTCGGTATTATATTTAAAGGTCATCCTAATTTATCTCGTATTTTAATGCCGGATGATTGGGTAGGGTATCCGCTTAGGAAAGATTATGAACCGTATGATGTGGAGGTGTAGCTTATGATCCGTACGGAAGAAATGCTCTTAAATGTAGGGCCGCAGCACCCGAGTACGCATGGTGTGTTTCGGCTTGTAATTAAAATTGACGGGGAAATTATTAAAGAGGCTACACCGGTTATTGGATATTTGCATCGCGGGACGGAAAAGATTGCTGAGAGCCTGCAATATACGCAAATTATCCCGTATACAGATCGAATGGACTATCTATCAGCGATGACGAATAATTACGTCATTTGCCATGCTGTAGAGACGATGATGGGGCTTGAGATTCCAGAGCGTGCTGAATATTTACGGGTGCTTGCGATGGAGCTTGGGCGGGTTGCGAGTCATCTCGTTTGGTGGGGAACGAACCTTCTTGATATAGGAGCGGTTAGTCCATTTCTGTATGCGTTTCGTGAACGAGAAATGATTATTAATTTATTAAATGAATTGTGCGGTGCACGGCTTACTTTCAACTATATGAGGGTCGGCGGCGTGAAGTGGGATGCGCCGGACGGCTGGATTGAAAAGGTGAAAGAGTTTGTTCCGTATATGAGAGAGCAATTGGAAGGGTATCACGACCTTGTTAGCGGAAATGAAATTTTCCTAAATCGTGTGAAAGGCGTTGGTATATATAACGCGGAAGAGGCGATCTCATATTCTTTAAGCGGGGCGAATTTGCGGTGTACGGGAGTGAACTGGGATCTTCGCAAAGATGAGCCATACTCTATTTATGATCGTTTTGATTTTAATATTCCTGTTGGAAGCGTGGGTGATGCTTGGGATCGCTACGTTTGCCGGATGGAAGAAATTGAGGAGTCATTAAAAATTATTGAGCAAGCAGCTGAGCAGTTCCCGAAAGATGGAGCCGTCATAGCAAAAGTGCCGAAAATTATTAAAGCACCTAAGGGAGAAGCATTCGTCCGTATAGAATCGCCGCGGGGAGAGATTGGTTGCTATATTGCTAGTGATGGAAAGAAAGAGCCGTACCGCTTGAAATTTCGCAGACCGTCTTTTTATAATTTGCAAATTTTACCAAAATTATTGAAAGGTGAAAACATTGCCAATCTAATTACGATTTTAGGTGGGGTTGATATTGTACTTGGGGAGGTTGACGGCTAATGATTGAGACGCTCTTACAATCACCTTCAAGCTGGACGAATTTCTTCATTTTTTTTGGATTAGCGGTGCTTCTATTATTTGCAGTCCTTGGCTTCGTTACATACGGTATTTTGGCAGAACGGAAAGTAATGGGATTTATGCAAGGACGGATTGGACCAAACCAAGTGGGGGGCCGATTCGGTTTACTACAAACGGTAGCTGATGTTTTGAAACTATTATTAAAAGAAGATAGCATTCCGAAAGCCGCGGATAAACCGTTGTTTATATTAGCACCTGTTATTGCATTCGCACCAGCATTTATGGTACTTGCGGTTATCCCGTTTACTGATAAATTTCAGTTCGCGGATATTGGAGTAGGGTTACTTTATTACATTGCTGTTTCTGGAATTACGACGATTGGCGTCGTAACCGGGGGATGGGCATCAAATAATAAATATTCCCTTTTAGGAGGGATGCGTGCGGCGGCGCAAATGATTTCTTATGAGATTCCGCTTGTAATGAGTGTGATTGGCGTTGTTTTGTTAGCTGGTAGTCTTAATTTAAATGAGATTGTAGTGGCGCAGGAGAAGGTGTGGTACATTTTCGCGCAGCCGATCGGTTTCGTTGTTTTCTTAATTGCAGCAGTTGCAGAGTTAAATAGGACACCGTTTGATTTACCGGAAGCTGAGTCAGAACTTGTTTCTGGATACCATACGGAATACTCAGGTTTTCGCTGGGCATTTTTCATGCTTTCAGAGTATGTATATTTCTTCGGGATGGCATCTTTAATTACAGTACTTTTTTTAGGCGGATGGAACCCAGTTATGTTCCTCGGATTTATTCCAGGTGCTGTATGGTTTGCTTTGAAATTCAGCAGTGTGGTCTTTCTATTAATTTGGTTCCGCGTCACGTTTCCACGTATAAGAGGTGACCAGTTAATGGAGTTTGGCTGGAAAGTATTATTGCCAATCGCGCTTGCAAATATTTTCTTAACGGCATTGATTAAGGAGTTATTCTTCTAATCTATGAAGGGGGTGCCAGTAAGAGATGAAAGGACTATTTAAAGGTTTAAAATATACGCTTAGTAATTTGAGTAAGAAAAAGGTGACTTATGATTATCCGAATCAACCGTTGCCATTACCAGACCGCTTTCGAGGTATTCAAAAGTTTTATCCAGAGAAATGTATTGTTTGTAATCAGTGTTCTAACATTTGTCCGACAGATTGTATTCAATTAACAGGAAAAAAACATCCTGATCCTAAGAAAAAGGGGAAAATTATCGACACGTACGATATTAATTTTGAAATTTGTATTCTTTGCGATTTATGTACAGAAGTTTGTCCGACAGAGGCGATTGTAATGACAAATAACTTTGAACTCGCAGAGTATTCACGTGATGATTTATTTAAAAATTTGCAGTGGCTTGACGAGAATGACGAGAACGTCAGGAAGGAGAATAAAGCATGAATGGCGAGTTTGTAGCTTTCTTTATATTATCATTGTCTGCGATTATTGGCGGCGTTCTTATGCTGAACTTAACGAAAGTAATGCATATGATGCTGGCTCTTGTGCTTACGTTCCTTAGTATTGCAGGTTTGTACTTTCTCTTATCAGCTGAATTTATCGGAGTTGCACAAATTTTAATTTACTCTGGTGCAATCACTATTATTATGATTTTTGGCATTATGTTAACGAAACATAACGCGGAAAATGAATCGCGCCTTACTCTTCGAAAATGGATTATCTTCTTTGCGGTTGTAGCATTTGGAGCGGTTATGTATTTCGCTGTTAATAATATCGATTTTTCAAATCAAAGCACACAAGGAAGTTTACCTCTCCATGAAAAAAACACACTTCAAATCGGTACACTTCTCTATTCAAAATATATTATTCCATTTGAATTAACCTCGGTTATTTTACTTGTAGCACTTGTTGGCGCAATTATACTTGCGAAGAAGGATGAGGGGGAGGAGGATTCCCATGAGTAGCGTTCCAGCTTCTGCGTATTTAACACTTGCGATTATTTTGTTTTGCATCGGCCTATTTGGAGCTTTAACAAAGCGAAATACAGTAATTGTATTGGTTTGTATTGAATTAATGCTCAACGCCGCCAATTTAAATTTAGTAGCGTTTAGTAAATTAGGTTTGTTTCCGAATTTAACAGGACAAATTTTTTCGCTGTTTACGATGTCTGTAGCGGCAGCTGAGGCGGCGGTCGGACTTGCGATTTTGATTGCTTTGTACCGTAATCGCACGACAGTTCATGTAGATGAAATGGATACGCTGAAAGGCTAGCATTGTGACCGAAAAGGGGGAAGGAAACAATGATCGATTATGCATGGCTCATACCGCTTTTCCCGCTTGTTTCGTTTTTGTTACTTATTATGTTCGGGAAGAAGATTAGAGAGGGAAGCAGTGTACTAGGTATTTTCTTCACCTTTCTCTCCTTTATAGGAGCGGTAGTTGTACTAATAGAACGATTTTCATCCGAGGCAGTGAAACATAAATGGATATGGCTTAGGGTCGGAGATATAGATATATCATTTGGTTTTGAGGTTACTGCATTAGGAGCTTTAATGCTATTTATCGTTACGCTTGTGAGCTTTCTTGTACATGTGTACTCGAAAGGTTATATGAAGGGTGACGAAAGATTACCAATCTTTTATGCATATTTAGGGCTCTTTACATTTGCGATGCTTGGACTTGTTATATCGACGAATTTATTACAGCTTTATATATTTTGGGAGTTAGTCGGCCTCGGTTCATTTTTACTTATCGGTTTTTATTTCTTTAAAGAAGAAGCGAAGGCTGCTGCGAAAAAGGCTTTTATTATGACACGTATTGGGGATGTTGGGTTATTTGTTGGGATGATTTTAATTTTTTGGAACGCAGGTAGTTTTGAATATGAGGCGATTTTTAAGGCGATTTATACGGGTGATCTTTCCCCTACCATGATTACAATAACGGCGATTTTAATTTTTATCGGTGCGATGGGGAAATCGGGTCAGTTCCCGCTTCATACGTGGTTGCCAGATGCAATGGAAGGACCGACACCTGTTTCGGCACTTATTCATGCGGCAACGATGGTTGCAGCTGGCGTATATTTAGTAGCAACGATGTTCCCTCTATTTTCAGCAAGTGCTGTAGCGATGCAAACAGTTGCAATCGTTGGTGCTTTCACCGCAATCTTTGCAGCCTCTATCGGTCTTGTACAAACTGATATAAAGAGGGTGCTTGCTTATTCTACAGTTAGTCAGCTCGGGTACATGATGCTTGCGCTAGGCTCTGCTGGTTATGTAGCTGGTGTCTTTCATTTAACGACACACGCTTTTTTTAAAGCATTACTGTTCTTGGCTGCAGGGAGTGTAATTCATGCAGTGCACACGCAAAACATTAATAAAATGGGCGGTTTACAGAAGAAGATGAAAGTAACTGCTGCGCTGTTTTTAATAGGTACACTTGCCATTAGCGGCGTTCCTCTCCTTTCCGGGTTTTTTAGTAAAGATGAAATTTTAGCGGCGACTTGGATGGATGGTAATTACTTCCTATTCGTTTTAGCGGTAATTGCGGCATTTTTAACAGCATTTTATATGTTCCGTCTATACTTTCTTGTCTTTACGGGAGAAACGAAGACGAAGGAAGGGGTGCATGAATCGCCTCGCACAATGACGTATCCGATGATTGTCCTCGGTGTTCTTGCAGTAGTAGCAGGATATGTAAATACACCGTGGTTTGGGACGTTTCTCGGAGATTGGCTTACGAAGGATGTAGGGTTCAAAGTAAAAGATGTACATGGGCCAGCTTGGATTATGGTTGTAGCGACGCTCGTTTCATTTGCGGGAATTGTCCTCGCGTATTTCATATATGGCAAGAAATCTATCTCTAGAGATTGGGCCGCGGGAGGGGGGACACCTCTTTATAACCTTTTGAAAGAAAAATATTATGTGGATGAACTATATAATGTTACGGTGCTTCCTATTACGAAAGGAATCGCTCATATGCTTCGCTTATTTGAAGTATATGTTGTAGAAGGAGTCGCAGTTTTAATTGGGGGTTTAGTTAAAGGTGTGAGCGGCCTAGGGGCGAAGCTTCAAAACGGGAATGTACAAGTGTACGGCACTGTAACGGCAGTTTCGCTCGCGGTACTCGTAATTATTTTGTTATATACGGGAGGGGATTTACGATGAATGAGTTGCTATTAACGTTCTTCATTTTTTCCCCGCTGTTAGGAATTCTCTTACTGTTATTAACGCCGAAAAAAGAATCGCGTACGGTGCGAGCGCTTGGTTTATTCGGAACAGCGCTTCCATTTGGAATCGCTATCGTCCTTGCTTGTACATACGCCTCTGAAAAGAGCTTATCGATATTTGATGAAAAAGTGAAATGGATTAAATTTGGGGACTTTGCGGCAGTGGACAAAAGGTTGTTTTCGATTTATTACGAGCTTGGTATTGATGGTCTATCGCTTGTAATGATGGTACTCACAGCACTTCTAGCGATGCTCGCAGCAATTGCGGCATTTTCCATTAAAAGAAATTTAAAAGCATTCTACATGCTATTACTCGTGTTAGAAATAGGGATGCTCGGTGTCTTCGCTGCTCAAAATTTAATGCTGTTCTTTATCTTCCTTGAAATTACGTTGCCACCAATGTTTTTATTAATTGGCAAGTGGGGGAAATTGGCGAGTGAAAAGGCTGCATATAGTTATTTAATATATAACGGTATTGGATCAGCCATTTTACTCATCGTTTTCTCAATTTTGTTTGCGAAAACAGGTACGACAAATATTGCGGAGCTTAAAGAGATATTAACGAGTGTAACTGCTGGGGGAGGACCGCTCGTCTCGAGTAGCTTACAGTTCGGTTTATTTCTTGCCATAATGGTTGCCTTTGCGATTAAACTACCCATTTTTCCTTTGCATCGCTGGATGGTCAATGTGCACATAGAAGCGCATCCTGCTGTAGTTATGCTTCATGCGGGAGTTCTGCTGAAGATTGGAGCGTACGGTATTATTCGCTTCGGGAAGGGGTTATTCCCAGAATACTTTCGTGAGTTTGCAACGCTAATCGCGATTTTAGGGGTAATTAATTTATTGTACGGGGCCTTTCTAGCACTTATCCAAACGGACTTTAGAAAGGTACTTGCTTACTCTAGTATTTCACATATGGGAATTGTTTTAATGGGGCTTGCGGCGTTAAATGCACCAGGCACACAGGGGGCGTTATTCCAAGTTGTGTCTCACGGTTTAATTGCAGCGTTACTCTTCTTCTTACTAGGCATAATTGAACAACGTTTCGGGACTTCGGATATTACAGCACTTGGCGGACTCGCAAAAAGTGTTCCGGTGCTTAGCGGTTTCTTCCTTGCGGGCGGTATGGCATCGCTTGGACTGCCAGGAATGTCTGGATTCGTTAGCGAATTCCTTGCCTTTCTCGGTTTATTCCAAGGGGAACCAGTCATCGCCGCTGTCGGTGTACTTGGGATTATTTTAACCGCTGTATACGTATTAAGAGCGATACTTCAAGTGACATTTGGCAAGAAAGAATGGGAAGCGAAATCTGATATACACGGATGGGAGTACGTCCCTGTTATATTGCTTATCGTTTGTATTATTGCAATTGGAGTAATGCCAGAACTACTAGGGGATCCGCTTCAAAATACATTGAAAACATTGGGGGTGAAGTAGGATGGATATGAACACGTTACTTAGCTTATCATGGCACCTCATGGTACCAGAATTCATTATTCTCGGGGCTGCCATCCTTCTTTCCATATGTGATTTGTTTTTTAAGCTGAACCATAGGTACGTAGCGATTGGTGCAATTGCCGCTGTCGTATTAGCGATAGTGTCATTAATTACGCTATATAGCGAACCGGCAGGAGATATTTTAAATGGATCGTTTGTATTAGATGGATTTTCAAAAGGGTTTAAAACGTTGTTATTAATCGGAGCAGCTCTCGTCTTATGTATGGCAATGAGTGATGACAAAGAGGATCCTATTCGAGATAAGGGAGAATATTATTACTTAATGTTAATGGCGCTTCTTGGAGCGATGTTCATGGCTTCTAGCGTTGATTTCATCACACTATTCGTCGGTTTAGAGTTGCTTTCGCTTTCTTCGTATATTCTAGTAGGAATTCGAAAAAGAAACCGCGCATCAAATGAGGCAGCAATGAAATACGTCATTAACGGAGGGATTGGAACAGCGATTACGCTCTTTGGAATGAGTTATTTATACGGTATTACAGGATCGACCAACATAGTGGAAATGCAAAAGGTATTGACGCAAGAGTTGGCTGGTGGCATTCAGTTATTATTAGCTCTCGCATTTCTACTATTGCTCGTTGGGCTCTCTTTCAAAATTGCAACAGTGCCGTTTCATATGTGGGCACCAGACGTATATGAGGGAGCGGCGACACCTGTCACAGCCTTTCTCGGGACGATTTCTAAAATTGCGGGGTTTCTACTCATTACGCGCCTGTTCCTTATGGTATTTGCAAGTGTGGCAATCCAAGGGGATATGCAATCCTTGTATGGGCGTATGAGCATATACATTGTGGTGCTAGCTAGTATTACGATGATTGTTGGGAACGTAGTAGCCTTAAAGCAATACAATGTAAAACGCCTATTTGCCTATTCGGGCATCGCGCATGCTGGGTATTTGCTCGTGCCTCTCGTGGCACTATCACAGTTTACGATGGATAGTATGTGGTTTTATATGCTGGCGTATATGCTCATGAATATAGGAGCATTTGCAATCATCCACGGATTAATCTTACAAAACAATAAGGAAAATATGACGATTTTCACAGGATTATACAAGCGATCGCCATTTACCGCTATAGTGATGACAGTTTTTATTTTATCGCTAGCTGGAATACCGGGGACGGCTGGTTTCATCGGAAAGATTAACATCTTTTTAGGAGCACTTCATGTAGAACCAGCTCATTACGTGTTAGCTTCTATTATGATGGGTACGACGGTTATTTCACTCATATATTATTTCCGGATTTTACAGCAAATGTTTTTCCGTACTGGAGAGACAGAAGAGAAAATTCAGTTACCGTTAAATATAAAGATTGTCATGAGCCTTTGCGCAATTTCGATTGTAATACTAGGGATTATGCCGATGATTGGTTACAATTTCTTTTATGAATATTTTCCATTAATGAAAGATTTCTTCTTCTTAGGGAACGTGGTACAATAGTGAAAATAAAAGGTGTAGAGTCCGTACTCTACGCTTTTTATTTTGGATTAGCAGCAAATGAAAACGCCTATAGGTATATGTTTTTCAAAAGAAAATTCCGATGTGAAATGTAAGATACTTATTTGCGTGTGAAAAAGTGTGGCTCCTACTTATTATGGTATCGTTTTTACATTTTGCGTAAGTAGTAGCCAAGCAAAAAAGGGGTCGATTTTTTGGCACAACTTTTAGGGCAACAAGCACTGATTGCCATTGTTTCGCATTTATTATTTATTACCATTACGTGGTGGGCCTTACAAGGTATTCACATTGAGCGCTTAATGAAGTCTGGGAAAGTGATGCAGACGAGAGTGTTACTCATCCTAATTACAATTGCAATTGGGACATCTGTAAGTAACTTTTTCCTTGATTATTTAGGCTATTCGAAGAGTTTAACGTATTTAGTAAAGTAAGTGTATAGAACCTCATGTCTCCGTTAACAATGGGGATAGGAGGGGATGAAATTGAAGTTTAAAGCCATTCTTATCGTTGTCGTAAGTGTTGTTTTATTTTTGGTTGGATATAGAGAGATGAAACCTATAAGCGATGAACAGAAAATGGAGAGCATGATCGCAGCTTTAGAGAAGAACGATGCAAAAGTAGAGCGGTGGTCATGGTTAGCGCGAGAAACGAAAACAATTTCTAATATACATACGTTTCAAAAATTGTTAAATGAAGTGAAGGAAAAGGCACATATCGAAAGTTGGGAATTAGAACAATCTCCAGATGGATATAAAGCTACATCCTATAAAAAATCTTCTTCGTATGAAGAACGAGTAGTAGTAACTTGGAGTAAGGAAAATACTAAAGAAAACACTTTCATTATTTTTGAAGTAAGCGGGGCGAAATGGGACCCGAAGTACGTTCGGAAAATGGATAAAATTTTTAGTGAAAAACCTACAATTTATACTTGTGTTCAAGGTGTACTGAATGATAAGATTGAAGGTGTTTTGCAAAATAAAACCAATCAGGTTTTGAAAGATCTTTCAGCAAGAGCGATCGAACAGATAGAAGAAAGAGCATTTGTATCAGTCTCCGCATATAATAAAAAGTGGAATGACGCTCTTTCAACAAATAGAGAGAAAATAAATGTGCAAATAGCAATACGTTCTACAGACAACAAAGATACAATTGTGGTTGGCACACCGATCATAACTTCTGAGTATTGAGTGAATAGATACTGAAAAAAGGACACGGAGGGGAATAATTTGGAAAAGATCATCGTCCGTGGCGGAAAGCGGTTGAACGGCACAGTGCGTGTTGAGGGCGCAAAAAATGCTGTATTACCTATAATCGCTGCAGCCCTATTAGCGAGTGATGGAAAGAATGTACTATCTGAAGTACCAGTTTTGTCTGATGTATACACAATTAACGAGGTATTACGTCATTTAAACGCTGAAGTCGTATTTGAAAATAACCAAGTAACAATCGATTCTTCTAAAGAATTAAACATTGAAGCACCATTTGAGTATGTACGTAAAATGCGTGCATCTGTTCAAGTAATGGGACCATTATTAGCACGTAACGGTCGTGCTCGTATTGCACTTCCTGGTGGATGTGCAATTGGTTCACGTCCAATTGACCAACATTTAAAAGGCTTCGAAGCAATGGGAGCGAAAGTGCAAGTTGGTAATGGATTTGTTGAGGCATACGTAGAGGGAGAGCTAAAAGGAGCTAAAATTTATTTAGACTTCCCAAGCGTAGGCGCGACAGAAAACATTATGTCTGCAGCTACATTAGCAAAAGGGACAACAATCCTTGAAAACGCAGCAAAAGAGCCAGAAATCGTTGACTTAGCTAACTTCTTAAATGCGATGGGAGCGAAAGTACGCGGAGCTGGAACTGGAACGATTCGTATTGAAGGTGTCGATAAGTTATATGGTGCAAACCATTCTATTATTCCTGACCGTATTGAAGCAGGAACATTCATGGTTGCAGCAGCAATTACTGGTGGAGACATCTTAATTGAAAATGCTGTACCAGAACATTTACGCTCTATTACGGCGAAAATGGAAGAAATGGGTGTTAAAATTATTGAGGAAAATGAAGGTGTACGTGTTATCGGCCCAGATAAGTTAAAAGCGGTTGATATTAAAACTATGCCTCATCCAGGTTTCCCAACAGACATGCAATCACAAATGATGGCATTATTACTACAAGCTGATGGAACAAGTATGATTACAGAAACGGTATTCGAAAACCGCTTTATGCACGTTGAAGAATTCCGTCGTATGAATGCTGATATTAAAATCGAAGGTCGTTCTGTTATTATGAACGGTCCAAACAGCTTACAAGGTGCTGAAGTAGGCGCAACTGATTTACGTGCAGCAGCAGCATTAATCTTAGCTGGTTTAGTATCAGAAGGTTACACTCGTGTAACCGAGCTAAAACATCTTGACCGTGGCTATGTAAACTTCCATAAGAAATTAGCTGCATTAGGTGCAACTATTGAACGTGTAAACGAAAAAGTAGAAGAAGTGAAAGAACAAGAAGTTTCTGATCTTCACGCTTAATTGAAATAGTCTCTATGTCTTTTGACGTAGAGGCTATTTTTTTTAACTATTACTGTTATAGTCAATAAATTCTATACTTATGCACGTCTCAGTAAAAATATTTAGAAAATTTTTGTTTTATCCCGCACATGCCCGGTTGGGATGGGCTAATAGTCAGTGGGGGATGAATAAAACCCTCACTGATCAAAGTTTCACTTTATACCGATCCCCCTAAGTATGTTCTAAAAGCCCCCTTAGTTCCATAAGAATGAAAGGAAGCCAACTTTATATTGGGGGAATAGGATGAAATTTTCAAAGCCACTTTTCATTACAATGGCGCTTTTAATAGCGCTCGTTATCATTGTACCTGCCGTCCTTGTCATTCCGTTTGCGAAAGCAAAGGTAGGGGAAGAATCTCCTAAAACTCCTCCAGTCGTACAAAGCATACCAGCTCCAGGGAAAGTTGATACAGCGGTTCAAGTTGCTGTATATCGCGATCAGCAGAAAAAGGTAGAAACATTGCCTATGGAGGAATATGTAACCGGTGTAGTAGCTTCTGAGATGAATGCCAGTTTTGAAATAGAGGCGCTAAAGGCGCAGGCATTAGCAGCAAGAACATTCGTGGTGCAGCGTATGCTAAGCGGAGGTAAGAAAAACAATGCGGACGTGACAGACACGGTCAAAGATCAAGTGTACAAAAGTAAAGAGGAACTGAAGAAACAGTGGGGGAATAACTACGAAAATAATTTAAAGAAAATCGAGGAAGCAGTTTCTAAAACAGCAGGACAAGTTTTAACGTATGAAGGTAAGCCAATTTCAGCTTCTTTCTTCTCAACGAGTAACGGTCGAACAGAAAATGCAGCGGATTATTGGGGGAATGATTATCCGTACTTAAAGAGTGTAGACAGTCCATGGGATCAAGCATCTCCAAAATTTACGAGCGAGCAAACATTTACAGTGACGGACTTTCAAAAACGTCTTGGTGTGAAAGTACTACCAGACGGGAAGATTGGAAACATTAAAGACCTTACAGAAGGAAAACGGGTAAAAGATGTAGAGTTTCAAGGGAAAACATTAACAGGAAAAGAAGTTCGTGAAAAATTAGATTTACGTTCTTCTGACTTTACATGGAAACAACAAGGTAATAACATCGTCGTTACGACAAAAGGTTTCGGCCATGGCGTCGGTATGAGCCAATATGGGGCAAACGGTATGGCGAAAGAAGGTAAGAAATATACAGATATCGTTGCTCATTACTATAAAGGTATTGAAATTAAAACGATGAATGATTATGAAGGGAAATTGATGGTGAAAAAATAGGGATTATAGTGCACGTACACTTTTGTTGATTTGATATAGATGTCGTTACTAGAAGGAGTTGTTCCAAAAGATATTTTGGAACAGCTCCTTTTTGTTGTAAAGGAGAAAATATAAAGGGGTGTCGCCTAGTCAAAAGTTCGACTTATGGGACAGCTCTTTTTGTCATTATTTGTAGAAATAAATGGAAGTTACCCTGCGCACTGCGTGTTATAATACAGTTATGTGAATATATAAAACATAATAACAGGGGGTAATGAAAAATGATGATGGATGTACCACTTCTCATTCCGTCAATGATGGAACGAGCGGAGAAATATTTTTCAAAAAAGGAAGTTGTCTCACGGACTGCATCTCGTATTCATACATTAACATACGGAGAAATTGCAAAGCGGACAAGAAGGCTTGCTAGCGTATTAAAGAGAATGGGAATTGAACAAGGGGATAAAGTAGGTACAATTGCTTGGAACCATCATAGGCATTTGGAAGCATACTTTGCGATTCCAGGAATCGGGGCGGTGCTACATACGATTAATTTAAGGCTTTCCGCTGATCACATTTCATATATTATTAACCATGCAGAAGACAAAATTATTTTTGTCGATGAAGACATGGTACCTATATTAGAAAGTATTCAACACGAAATTCCACACGTAAAAGCCTTTATTATTATGACAGACGATCATAAACTACCTCACACAACACTATCACTAGCATACCATTACGACCAATTACTCGAAGAAGGCGATGAGACATTTCCGTTTGTAAAAGATTTAGATGAAAAAGAACCGGCTGGTATGTGCTACACATCAGCTACGACAGGAAAACCGAAAGGCGTAGTTTACACACACCGTAGTATCGCACTCCATAGTTATACACTCGGACTTGCAGATGGTGGGAATATATCAGAAGTAGACACTTGTATGCCTGTCGTTCCAATGTTCCATGTTAACGCATGGGGATTACCGTTTGCGAGTACATGGTTTGGTACGAAACTCGTATTACCAGGACCGCATTTTACGCCAGAGATTTTGGCGGGACTAATCGACAGAGAGAAAGTAACAATTACGGCTGGCGTGCCAACCATTTGGATTGGTTTATTGCAGGAACTAGAAAAACATCCATATGATATTAGCAGTGTAAAAACGATATGGTCAGGTGGATCGGCTGCTCCGTTAAGTATGATTCGTACGTATGAAGAGAAATATGAAATTGCATTTAGACAAATATATGGAATGACAGAAACGAGTCCAGCAGTTGTAATTAACTGCCCGAAATCGTATCAGCGTGATTTACCGAAAGGAGAATATTATAATTTACGTTCTCGCCAAGGGTATTTATTCCCAGGATTAGAAATGAAAGTGATTGGACAAGACGGTGAAATTAAATGGGATGGAGAAGAAATGGGAGAACTTTGCCTGCGCGGCCCATGGATTGCCGGTAGCTATTATAACGATGAACGTACGGAAGAATCAATGAAAGATGGTTGGCTTCATACAGGAGACATTGTTACAGTTGATTCGGAAGGATTTATTAAAATTGCCGATCGTACGAAAGACTTAATTAAAAGCGGCGGTGAATGGATTTCTTCGGTAGATTTAGAAAATGCTTTAATGTCACATGACAAAGTATTAGAAGCATCTGTCGTAGCAGTTCCGCACGAAAAATGGCAAGAGCGTCCTGTTGCTTGCGTCGTATTAAAAGAAGGACAAGCAGTAGAACGAGACGAACTGTATGCTTTACTAGAAGCAGAATTCCCGAAATGGTGGATGCCAGATGATATTTTATTCGTAAATGAAATTCCGAAAACATCTGTAGGTAAGTTCCTAAAACGAGCGCTTCGTGATCAGTTGAAGACTTATATGGTGGAGCAGAAATAGAGAAGAAGGCTATCCTTTCATTTGGATAGCCTTCTTTTTTGATGTAATGTAAATATGTATTAAATATCATAATTTTCCATTAATTGTTTGGTATAATAGGATAAAAAGCATTTGGGGGAGACGAAATGGCGCTACTGGAGTTGAAACAGTTAGGGAAGACGAACCAGTTACCGGCAATTGAACTGGAAGTTGAGAAAGGACAATGTGTTGTTCTGCAATGTAACAATCATACAGCTAAAGTGTTGCACCGTATTATTATCGGAGAAGAAGAGGCTTCTTCAGGCAGTGTGCTATTTGAAGAAGATCCAATTGGAAAGAAAGTGTATTCCCGCATTGGCTTTTGCTTTTTGAAAGATGAAGCATATGACCGTTTGAAGGTGAAGGAATACTTCAAGTTCTTATTAGGTCTCTATGAATCAAATATGAGCATGGAAGAAGTAGTGCAATATGTTGGTCTCCTAGATAAGTTAAACGTTAAAATAGAAAAATTGTCATTTTCAGAGAAACGCCGTCTTCATATCGGGCGAGTTATGATTCATAATCCGGATTTAGTTATTTTGGAAGAGCCAGAGCAAAATGTAGATACAGAGAGTACGATTATTATTCGAAAAGCAATTATGAAAATGAAAGAACAAGGAAAGGCAATCTTTATTACATCGTCCTTCTTATCGGATGCGCTCTCGCTAACAGAGGATGTATACATATTAAATCAAGACGGTGTAAAAAAAGTGGAGATCGAGCAAGAAGAAGCGGAAGAGGTCGATGAGGAAAAAGTAGTTCAAATGATTCCGCAAATGAAACTTGAAAGAATACCAGCGAAAGTGAACGATAAAATCATTTTACTTGATCCGATGGAAATTCATTTCATTGAGACGCAAAATGGAGTGACACATATTCACGTTCGTGAAGGTGATTTCGTATGTGCATTAACATTAAGTGAACTAGAAACAAGGTTAACAGGTTTCGGATTCTTCAGATGTCATCGCTCGTACCTCGTTAATTTACAAAGGGTACGAGAAGTTATTACTTGGACTCGTAACAGTTTTAGTTTAATTTTGGATGACGAAAGAAAAAGTTCAATTCCACTTTCAAAAGGACGAATGGATGAATTAAAAGGTGTAATTGGACTATAAAATTGCTCCAATAAGCTCAAAATACGATTCATTCACCGGTAAAAATACTCCTTTTACGGGTATTTTACTGCGTAAACCCTTTGTTTTTCATATGATTGAGTCAAGAAAAGCGAAACAGTCAAATCGGAACTTGCGAAAGCGACTTTCATCTATATAAGAAAAACAAAGGGGATGACGAAATGACATTGGCAATTGAAATGAAAGATGTAATGAAAAGTTTCAACGAAAAAACAGCACTTCGAAATGTAAATATTGAGGTGAATCAAGGAGAAATTTTTGGATTCCTCGGGCCGAGTGGATCCGGTAAAACAACAACAGTAAAAATTTTAACTTCTCAATTACTTCATAGCGTTGGAACTGTAAGAGTATTAGGGAAAGATATTACAGGGCCAAGTAGCATCGATTACAAACGAATTGGCATTTTAACAGACAACAGCGGCTTATACGAAAGACTTAGCATTTATGATAACTTACTACTATTTTGTGACTTATACGAGTGTAAAAAAGAACGAATCGATGAAGTGCTATCACAAGTGAACTTATTAGAAGATAAAAAAACACAAGTGAAAAAATTATCAAAAGGAATGAAGCAGCGCGTCACACTAGCGAGAGCAATCCTTCATAAACCAGATATCCTCTTCTTAGACGAACCAACATCTGCACTTGACCCAGTAAACGTGCAAAACATTCATAAAATCTTAAAAGACTTAAACAAAGAAGGAACTACGATTTTCTTAACGACGCACAATATGGACGAAGCAGAAACGCTTTGTAACCGCATCGCCTTCTTATGTGGAGGAGAAATTGTAGCACTCGATACACCAGAAAACTTGCGATTAAAATACGCGAAAGATCAAATACAAGTTGTGTTAAAAGATAAACAAAAAGAAACAGTGAAAAAAGATGAATTAGGGGCAAAACGTATTTCAGAATGGATGAAAAAGGGCGAACTGTTATCTATTCATTCACACGAACCAACACTAGGCGATATCTTTATTGAAGTTACTGGGAGGGGATTATAATGACATTTTCAATGAGACGTGTATCAGCTATTTTTAGAAAAGAAGTACAAGATTTTAAGTCGAATTCACAAGTGTTGTTAATGGCATCTTTACCAATTATATTTGCATTTATATTTAGCAGATTTGGGCAAGGGAGTGCAGGTGTTAGTATTATTACTTTAACGAGCTTCCTCTTTGTTGCTGGATTTGTTCAATCTATGGTGATCGCAGAAGAGAAAGAAAAGCATACATTGCGTGTATTAATGTTATCTCCAGCATCTTCTGTTGAAGTTCTTCTTGGAAAAAGTATATTAACAGCATGTTTGACGTTGATTATTTGTATTGTAAACTTATTCATTCTGGATCAATTAAGTGGCAACCTTTTATTGCTAGGATTGATTATGTTATGTGGAACGATTTTATTTATCGTAATTGGAACAGTGATTGGGTTATTAGCTGAGTCTGTACCACAAACATCACTAATTGGAATGCCGATATTAATGACGATGTATTTAGCTGTACAATTTGAGCCAATGGTTGAAAATAAAGTAATTAAGACGATGATTGAGTACCTTCCAACGTCTCATATGGCGAAAGCGATTAACAGCTTAGTAGATGGAGCTGGGTTTAGTAGTATTAGTGGGCATATGCTAAATGTCGGGATTTGGCTTGTTATTTCGCTTGCTGCATGTTTAATCGTATACAAGAAAAAACAATTAGACTAAAAACTGAGCCAAAAGTGCTCAGTTTTTTTCTTTTTTCATCATTTCCTCGGAAATTTTACAATTTATATACATATTTTTACAGATTTTGTCGAAAAGTAATTAGTTATAGGTTGTATAGGATGTATGAATATTGTTCAAAATGATTGCTGAGGTGATGATGGAATGCGAGGAAGAAATAATAAAAAGTCGCGAAAAGTAGTACATTTATTTCAAAGAAGATGGGTGTTTCCGGCACTATACATTGCTTGTGCAGCGGTAATCTTAATGGTTGCGCTATGGTTTCAAGGAGCTAATCCGAAGAAAGCTCCGAACCAAGATCAAGCAACGCCGTATACACAAACGGATGATCCAGCAGTACCAGTAACAAAATCTTCAGAAGTAGTGAAAATGCCAGCTGCAGCAAATGCAGAAGTAGTAGTACAGAAGAAATTCTATGAAGATGCAGCAACTGAGGCGGAACAAGAAAAAGCACTTGTCTTTTATAACAACACATATTCCCCGAATAAAGGAATCGACATTGCTGCGAAAAATGGAAAAGAATTCGATGTTACAGCTGCTTTAAGTGGTACAGTAACGAAAGCTGAAAAAGATTCACTTCTTGGTTATGTTGTAACAGTAGATAGTGGAAATGGTGTAGCGGCATCTTATCAAAGCTTAGGCAGTGTGAAAGTAGAAAAAGGTGCACGAGTTGCACAAGGTGAAGTACTAGGGAAATCCGGTTTAAGTACAATGAATAAAGATGCAGGTTCTTACGTTCACTTTGAAGTACGTAAAGACAATGTGGCTGTGAATCCTGAGCGTTACTTAAATAAATCAGTAGCAGAAATTAAAGCTGATGCAGGTACTGCAAAGGCGACGAATGCTTCTGGTAAAAAAGCTGATGACAAATCTCAAAAAGAAGAAAAGTCAACAAGCACGAAACCAGAAAGTAAAACAGAGGATAAATCTCAAAAAGAAGAGAAATCAACAAGCGGTTCGACTAGTGATAAAGAGACGAACGGCAAACAAGAGGACAAAGCTAAGAAAGAAGAAAAATCAACAAATGGTTCTACAGAATCATCTAGTGATTCTTCTTCACAAGAATAAAAAAGTGAAAAAATCAGTTCTCACTAGGAGAATTGATTTTTTTATTTTCATATAAAAATAATCAGTTTCGAGAAAAAATTTGCAATAACAAGGAAAAATGACGAGATTCTCGAATATATATTACAAAAGGGAGGGGATACTGTGTCATTTTTATCTGTTCTGTCGATTGCTATTATTTTATTGTTTGTTTTATTCGCTTTATATTATTATATTGCCGGTAAGAAAGAAGTTCCCCACCATCAGTTGTTAGAAGAAGAGTATGAACGAGAAAAGTGACACCTTGTATAAGAGGTGTCACTTTTTTTCGCCATAATTGTCATTGTTAACGTATTTCTCACACAAAAACGTTATTTTTCTTAACTTAGTCCGCAAAAATAGTGAACATGTAGCATATATCAGTAGTGCGGGCAATACAATGGTATAAACCAATGCAAAGAGAGTGTTTGAGGTGAGAAATCGTGAATCATTTCATTATAAATCCAAGAATGTTTAACGCTTACAAACAGCACTCACATTTACTTCATAGTCGTATGCAGCGAGTCTCATTTCACACTTCTCACATCCAATTTAGGGAGGCGAGTGGTGTGCACGATTACATCAAAGAGAGAACTATCAAGATTGGCAAGTATATCGTGGAGACAAGAAAGACAGTGCGTGTAATTGCAAAGGAGTTTGGGGTATCAAAGAGTACAGTCCATAAAGATTTAACAGAACGTTTGCCAGAAATTAATCCAGAGCTCGCAAATGAAGTGAAAGAAATTCTTGATTATCATAAGTCTATTCGTCATTTAAGAGGGGGAGAAGCAACAAAGCAGAAGTATAGAAAAGAAGATATAGAAAAGCCTGTACGTCAATAAATGCAAAACAGCAAACATTCCTTACAGATTCGGTAATGTTTTTCAGAAAAATTCTTTTTGTGAATATTACGTTTCTGTTAAAATTATGATAAAATCAGAAATTAGGTGTAAAAGAATTCGGGTGTAACCTGATTTTGAATATCGAGGAGGAAAAGACGGGAATGTTTGCGCGAGATATCGGAATTGACCTAGGTACGGCTAACGTATTAATTCATGTTAAAGGTAAGGGTGTTGTATTAAATGAGCCATCTGTTGTGGCACTTGATCGTAATAGTGGAAAAGTATTAGCAGTAGGTGAAGAAGCAAGAAGTATGGTGGGACGTACACCTGGTAATATTGTGGCAATTCGTCCGCTTAAAGATGGTGTAATCGCAGATTTCGAAATTACAGAAGCAATGTTAAAGTATTTCATTAACAAATTGGACGTGAAGAGTCTCTTTTCAAAACCTCGCATTTTAATTTGCTGTCCAACAAATATCACATCTGTAGAACAAAAAGCAATTCGTGAGGCTGCTGAGCGTTCAGGTGGTAAAACAGTATTTTTAGAAGAAGAACCAAAAGTAGCCGCAGTTGGTGCTGGTATGGAAATCTTCCAGCCAAGCGGAAACATGGTTGTTGATATTGGTGGAGGTACAACAGATATTGCCGTACTTTCTATGGGTGATATTGTTACCTCTTCCTCTATCAAAATGGCTGGCGATAAGTTTGATATGGAGATCTTAAACTACGTTAAACGTAAGTATAAGCTATTGATTGGAGAACGTACTTCAGAAAATATTAAAATTAAAGTTGGTACAGTATTCCCAGGTGCACGTAGTGAAGAACTTGAAATTCGCGGACGTGACATGGTAACTGGTTTACCACGTACAATTACAGTATGCTCAGAAGAAATTACAGAAGCACTAAAAGAAGACGCGGCTATCATTGTACAAGCTGCAAAAGGCGTACTAGAGCGCACACCACCAGAACTATCTGCGGACATTATTGACCGTGGTGTTATTCTAACAGGCGGTGGGGCTTTATTACACGGTATCGACATGCTTCTAGCAGAAGAGTTAAAATTACCAGTATTAATTGCTGAAAACCCAATGCACTGTGTTGCGGTTGGTACAGGTATTATGTTAGAGAACATTGATAAATTACCACGTCGTGCGTTGCGATAAGGTTTGAATGATTTAAAAAGTGCGAAGGAAATATTTCCTTCGCACTTTTTTTGTAAATAAAAGAAAGTAAGAGGAGGTTTGTAATACTAGATAAGAAGGCGCCTTCTTAAACAAACTATGACAATAGTTGTTAGGTTATTGTCATAGTTTGTAAATGAAAATTATGTTATAATCATTCGTGTGAATTTCGTGTGAACTTGATGTAAAATCTATGTAAATTTGTTTTGGATTTACATAGGGGGATTTGAGTCCTTCTTATCGTACATAGGTGCAAGGGACACTCTAGTTTGAATATATTTCTAAAGTGAATAATTATAAAATAAGAACATTTCACAGGGGGCGCGATTATGAAAAAGGTTATTACATATGGGACTTTCGATTTATTGCACTGGGGACATATTAACTTATTGAAGAGAGCGAAAGATTTCGGCGATTATTTAATTGTTGCTGTTTCTTCAGATGAATTTAACAAATTAAAAAATAAAAAATCTTATCATAGCTATGAGAATCGTAAAATGATTCTAGAAGCGGTTCGTTATGTGGATGAGGTGATTCCTGAGCATAATTGGGAGCAGAAAGTAAAAGATGTTGTTAATCATGACGTAGATATTTTTGTTATGGGTGATGATTGGGGAGGAGAATTTGATTTTTTGAAAGAATACTGTGAGGTTGTTTATTTACCAAGAACAGTTGGGATTTCTACTACTAAAATTAAACAGGAGCTAGTGTTAGTTGCTAGATAGTGTATTATGTTTCGAGAACTGATTGTAACAGTATATCTAATTGTATTCAAAATCCTATTCAACATAGCAAAAGTATTTCCTCTTAAAAATAAGGTAACCTTTATTATGTCTTATGGGGAAAATCTTATCTTTATTTATGAAGAAATGCAGAAACAACATGTAAATTGTGAAGTTGTTTTTTTGTATAAATCAACTTGTAAGTATGAAGTGAAAAGTTATCCGGATGTAAAATCATTCGCATTTGAAACAAAAAGTATAGTACAAACTATACAAGCAGCGTATCATTTAGCGACATCTCAACATGTTATTATCGATAATTATTTTGGATCGTTGTCAACGATCCGGTTTAAAAGCGGGGTACAATGTATCCAAATTTGGCATGCGGCGGGTGCCATTAAAAAATTCGGATTATTGGCCCCTTCTTTTAAAAGGCGAAGTAAATACGCACAAAAAAGGTTTTTAAAGGTTTACAACAATTTTCATAAAGTTGTAGTAGGCTCTGATGCTTTGGCAAATATCTATATGGATGCCTTTGGAATAGAAGAGGAAAATATATTAAAAACGGGCATCCCTCGTACAGATGTTTTTTTTAATAAAAATCATCAAAAGCATATTGTTAATAGTCTCCTATGTGGTCTTCCTGATCTACAAAGGAAAAAGGTCATTTTATATGCTCCAACTTTTAGAGATAAAGAACTGGAAGATTTTGATTTACATTTAAATATTGATGCAATGTATGAGGCTTTAAAAGATGAATATATTCTTGTGATCAAACTACATCCAGCTATTAGAAATAATCTGGAATATAAGGAATCGTATAAAGATTTCTTATACGACTATTCTCTATACCCGAATATAAATGATTTGTTTTTAGTAACAGATATTTTAATAACAGATTATTCTTCTGTCCCTTTTGAATTTTGTTTGTTAAATAAACCAATGATATTTTTTGCATATGATCTAAAGAAATATGTGAAGAAAAGAGGAATCATTGGAGACTTTATTGCTGATGTCCCTGGACCTGTTGTATATAACTCAGCTGAAATTATTGAGACAGTGCGAAACTATTCGTTTGATAGTAATAAGTTGAAGCAATTCAATGCACGTTGGAATCAATATTCGGATGGGAATTCAAGTAAGAAGTTGGTCAATTGCTTATTTGATCAAAAAGAGGTTGAGCTTTAAGTTAGGTTGTAAGGTAAATGGGCTAAGTGAGATCCAAGGAAAATACTTAGCTTCTTTTCGTGGGTGTTTAATTTTTCTTACTGTCTTTGAATCAGGGGCATTGAATGTGAGAATGTAAATGGTTATCATGATAATTTATAAAATGGCTAATTGTAGTTAGAAGGTGCATGAATAATATGAATCTAATCAAAAAAATAAAAAATCATCGAATAGTAAAGGTTGCTTGTAAAACGATATTTGTACTATGCAGTCACTTACCTGCTCAAAAGAAATTAGTTGTTTTTGAAAGTTTTTCTGGCAAACAGTATAGTTGTAATCCACGTGCGATATACGAGTATATGGAACAGCAACATTTAGGATTCCAAATGGTGTGGAGTGTGAATAAAAACTATATAGAGCAGTTTAAAGAGGCGAATATTCCATATGTTAGGCGCTTTTCAATCCGTTGGTTTATTTTAATGGCACGTGCGCAATATTGGGTTACAAATAGTCGGATGCCATTGTGGCTTCCAAAGCCTAAGCATACTACTTATGTACAAACTTGGCACGGCACACCACTAAAAAAATTAGCTATGGATATGAAAGAAGTTCATATGCCAGGTACAACTACAGAAAAATATAAGGAAAACTTTAAGAGAGAAGCGCAAAATTGGGATTATTTATTGTCACCGAATGCGTATTCAACAAAGATTTTCCGAAGTGCATTTCAATTTAAAAAAGATGTAGTTGAAGTTGGATATCCTAGAAATGACTTTTTATATGTAAACAATAATTGTAAGAAGATTGAAGAGCTGAAGAAAAAAAACGGTTTACCTGTAGATAAAAAAATTATTTTATATGCTCCAACGTGGAGAGATGATCAATTTTATAGCCAAGGGCGTTATAAATTAGACTTACAACTGGATTTAAGCCTTTTACAGCAAAAGTTAAGTTCTGATTATATCATTGTGTTAAGGATGCATTATTTAGTAGCAGAACAGTTTGATTTAGCTTCGTATAAAGAGTTTGTTTATGACTTTTCCCATCATATCGATATTAATGAATTGTACGTATTATCAGATGTGCTAATTACAGATTATTCTTCTGTCTTTTTTGATTATGCAAATTTGAAAAGACCTATTATTTTTTATACATATGATATTGATTTATATCGTGATAAGCTAAGAGGCTTTTATTTTGATTTAGAAAAGGAAGCTCCTGGACCAGTTGTTTCAACAACTGAAGGTGTATTGGAAGAGATTATGAAGTTCACAAGGGATGGATTGGGCGAATTTGAAAAAAAATATGATACTTTCTATAACAACTACTGTTATTTGGAAGATGGTCTTGCATCTAAACGTGTAGTAGAGAAAGTGTTTTTTGGAGAGGCACAATAAAATGAATGCAATGATTATGGTATTAAAAGAACAGATAAATAGTCTCTATTTAATTAAACGCCTATCTATTTATCAAGTTAAAAGTACAAATAAAGATAACTATCTAGGCATCGTTTGGGAAATGTTAAACCCTCTAATCCAAATGGGCATTTATTGGTTTGTTTTTGGAACCGCAATAAGAGGTGGTTCAGGGGTAAATGGTGTTCCATTTATATATTGGTTGATTTCTGGCATATCGGTATGGTTCTTTATTAATCCTGCAACTATGCAAGCTTCTAAATCTATTTATACAAGGCTAAATATGATCTCAAGGATGAGTTTTCCAATGAGTGTTATTCCTAGTTATGTAATTATGTCTAACTTTTATCAACATCTAGTATTAATAGGCATTGTTACCTTTATATTTTTAGTATCGGGTCAAGGGATTTCAATCTATTATATTCAATTGATCTATTATATGTTTGCCACAGTTATGCTTGTTTTTGCGTTTTCTTTAATTACTTCTACTTTATCTACGATCGTACGTGATGTACAAATGATAGTGCAATCTTTA
This sequence comes from Bacillus sp. H1a, assembly GCF_000633475.1. NCBI lineage: Bacteria > Bacillati > Bacillota > Bacilli > Caryophanales > Bacillaceae > Bacillus > Bacillus sp. H1a. The sequence continues at coordinate 230,690 of NZ_AYMH01000001.1, forward strand.
ATGCGGATGCTACTCTATTTAACTCCCATTTTATGGACCCCTGAGAAGTTACCGCTTGTTTTACAAAAGATTATGCAGCTGAATCCATTATGCTACATAGTCCAAGGCTATCGAAATGCTTTTTTAGGAACGGGTTGGTTTTATGAAGATATAATGTATACATTGTATTTCTGGGGAATTGTGTTCTTTATGCTATTGATTGGTACAGCAGTACATGTGAAATTTAGAAAACATTTTGTAGACTATCTATAATGAGGATTGTAAAAAATGAACTATTCAGTGAAGTTTCATAATGTAACAAAAAAATATAAAATGCATAGTAAAAGTTCTGATAAGTTAAAGGATATTATATATCCGGGCGGGTTTGGTGAAGATTTCTACGCGTTAAGAAATTTAAGTTTTGAAGCCCAAAAAGGTGATGTAATTGGTATTATTGGTGTAAATGGATCTGGTAAATCAACAATGTCTAATTTAATTGCTGGTATTACACCACCTACGGCAGGAACTATTGATATAAAGGGTAAAATATCACTTATTGCTATAGCTGCCGGACTTAATAACCAATTAACAGGCCGAGAAAATATTGAATTGAAATGTTTGATGATGGGGCTAAGTAAGGATGAGATTCAAACATTAACACCAGGAATTATCGAGTTTGCCGATATTGGTAAGTTTATTGATATGCCTGTAAAAAAATATTCTAGCGGTATGAAATCTCGCCTTGGTTTTGCAATTTCTGTGAATATTAATCCAGATGTTTTAGTTATTGATGAAGCCTTGTCTGTAGGTGACCAAACATTTACAGATAAGTGTTTAAAACGAATGAATGAATTTAAAGAACAAGGGAAAACGATCTTTTTTGTGAGTCATTCATTAGGACAAGTAAAGCAATTTTGTACAAAAGCGTTATGGATTGAATATGGTGAAATTAAGGATTATGGGCTTATGCAAGACGTAATGCCTAAATACGAACAGTTTTTAAAAGAATACCGTGCTATGAGTAAAGAGGAGCAACAAAAATTTAAAGAAGAAGCACAGAGAAAACAAGCCGGTCAGGAAATGAAGCAGGAAGACGCTAAGGCTTTAGATATTGCACATACTAGATTAAATCCAAGGAAACGGAAGAAAAAATATATGATTCCATTGGCAGGATTGGTCTTATGTATCGGAGCTGGAAGTACTGCTTATTTGAAAAAGGATCTGTTTGTCCAGCCTCCCCAGGCGGAAGCTGAAAGTAAAAAGAAACAAGTGTCTAATGAAAAGAGAAAAAATCCATTGGCGGATTTAGATATTCGATATGTGAAAATGGCAAAGGCAAAGATCAGAAGTATGCCAAATCTAAATGGTAAACAAGTAGCTATGATGGAATTTGGTACACCGTTTGTGGTAAAGACACAGCAAAAAGATGAAAAAAACGATATAAACTGGTTGGAAATTGTATATGAAGATGGAACAGAAGGATGGATTAGTGAGGGTGTGTCAAGTACGATTCCTTTTAGCTCAGCTTTACAGTATGAGGTTATCTCCAACAAGTTAAAGGGGCTATCGGGCTCAAATCAAAACTTTGAAAGTGGTATATCCTTATTAGGAAAAAATCAACAAGATGTACAAGGTGTGATAGGGAAGCCAAAAAACACCGAAGAACTATTAGAGGGTACATTAAATAGTTATGAAAATATCAATGTTCTATATAACCATCAGTTCACTGTAAAACAGGTTACAATACAGAATATGTCTATTCCTAAGGTGGCGATGTTAGAGAATTTAGGTCAAGCGCAGTTAGTAAGTGAAGACGGAGCATCATTTATATATCGCTCTGATAAATATGATTTTAAATTTTCATCCGCAGATGGTATAACCGTTGATCAAATATCTATATTTTTACATGCTAATTAAATTGATGAAGTGTTTACATGATTACGGTGGGATTAAAACCTTCGTATATCGCTATAGTTGAGTTATAACATACAAATTTCTTTAAAATCATATATTCTACTATATAAATTCGATTCGTTGAAGTGCTAAAGAAAGAGTGAAGCGAATGGTCAAATCCTCCGGAAAGTTAATTTCTAAAATACGAATAACGTCATTTAAGAAGAAAAAAGGAAAATGGCAGTTTGCTATTAGAGTAAAATGCAGAGATAAATGTACGGTCGAGGCTATAACTTTAAAAAAAAGGAACAGAGATAAAGTTTATCAACTCCCGTATCAGGAAAGTAGCGTAAATGAATTTGAAAAAAAGATTATCTTTGAAATAGAGCTGGGTCAACTTGAGCTAGGCCCGTTTTTTTGGGATTTTTATGTACATTTGAAATCCGATGAACTTAAAAGTTATCGAATTAAACATCCCAGCTATATTGTTAATAGAAAGCTAAACAATCGATTACAGCGTGACCATGGTGAAGATGGATATGTAGTATATCCATATGTGACTGTTAAAGGTGGACTCAGCTTACATTATCGAAGGAAGGGAACCTATGATCAGTTAAAATATGCTTTGAAAGAAAAGCTGGCATTAATCATATATTATACATTTAAATGGCATTGGGATCGAAAAGGCATTGTATTAGTATATGAGAAATTTGGCCATACCGCACAAGATAATTCTTATTATTTCTTTAAGTATTGCTATGATCATAAGCAAATTCCCAATCTATATTATGTGATTAACAAAAAGTCTAATGACTATAAGATGCTTGATCAATATGAGGATAAAGTTATCGACTTTATGAGTATCAAGTATATGATTTATCTCCTTGCTAGTACACTTATGATATCTTCTGAGTCAAAGGCACATTGTTATATATGGAAAGAAAACAGGGGAACGTTAAAGAAAGTTATTCATACTAAAAAGCACGTTTTTCTACAACATGGTGTGCTAGGTTTGAAAAAGGTGGATTCAATTTTTAAAAAAGGTAGCCCGAATGGAACGAATTTATTTTGTGTATCTTCGGAATATGAAAAAGAAATTGTAAAACAATTTTTTAATTATACAGAAGATGAAATCATTGTGAGTGGATTAGCAAGGTGGGATTATTTGCAAGATAAGAGTGGGGAGCAAAAACAAATTCTATTGCTGCCGACATGGCGAGAGTGGCTAGATGAGATATCAGAGGAAGAGTTTTTAGATAGTCAATTTTATAGGCAATATGAAAGGTTGCTAAATGATACAACCCTTGTTGAACAACTAGAGAAACATAACGTTATTTTAAAATTTTGTATGCATCCAAGAATTCATAGTTCTATTCGTTATTTTGAGTGTAATACTTCAAATGTACAATTTGTAAAATACAAAGATATAAAAATTAATGAGTTGATAATGGAATCTTCACTGCTTATAACAGATTATTCTAGTGTTTCTTGGGATATGTATTATTTAAAAAAACCAATTATTTTCTTTCAGTTCGATCATATAATGAATGGTTATTTAAACGTAGAACATGAATTATTTGGAGATAGATGTGTGCATGTGGATGAACTAGTTCAACTCTTAACTTTCTATATGCACAATGAATTTAAGGAGAAAGAAAGGTATAAATTGCTTAGAAATCATTTATTCTCATATATTGATCAAAACAACTCAAAGAGAATTGTCCTGGAGATCCTTGCAAAGAGAGATCAACTGAAAAACTAAATCCGCCCTTTTTTCGTTATATTATTAATTAAATAAATAAGTATACTACGTTTTATTTATTTAAATATAGTAATACCACTCTTACTAATGATAGTAGTTAGGATAATTTTTTATATAAGTTATAGAACATAAATTGTAAATAGAGGAACGGACACAAAGTAGTCGGATAGTGGATTTAACTGTTAGCAGATGAAAGGTGAGATTGAATTGAAAGTAAAAGTGTTATTGGAAGAAATGAAAATTACGCAAAATAAAAGCATCGAACTTGAAATCTCTATACAAACAGATGGAAATATGCAAGATATTTATGAGAGAGTAAAGGGATTATTTATTCATAAAGGAAATTCTAAAAAACAGTTATCACTATCTAGTATGAAAATCCATAAAGATAGAATTATATGTATTCTACCAATTTCAGGACTTTCCGAAATAACGAATAATGGAAAATTAAAAGTTTATTTACAACTAGATAAAGACATTGTTGTTCTTCATGTATATAACAATTTGGAGAAAGAATTCTTTATATGTCCTGATAACACAATTTTTCAAGTGAATGCGATTAATTCAGTTGAACAGTTTGTTGAATTTAGTAGAAAAGACTCTGTAGGTATTGTTGTCTCTGCAAATGAAATTTTTGAAAATGAAGAAAAAGATTTTGTAATACTGGGGGATTTCTCCCCGAAGTCTAAGCGTAGAGAGGTTTGTTTAAAAGAGTTCTTTTTGAAAAACGGCCTTACAAAAGAAGTGAAAAACTTAACAGATTTAAAAGTGAATGACAGTACAAATGAATATCAAGTAACGCTGAATTTAAAGGGAAATCCTTTATATGAAGGTAACTGGGAATTGTATTGCGAAGGGGAGCTTAATGGCAAGTCTGTATTAATAAAGGTTGAAAATAAAGAAGAAAGAAAAGTAGTCGGAAATTATTTTCGATATAATGATCAATTGTATTATCACGTGTTTTCTCGTAATAATAAACAGGAATTAATTCTTAAAATTGAAAAAAATGAAGAGAGAATGGTTTCTACTAAAATTAAAACTGTAAATTTAGGACAAAACAAGCTCACTATCGAAGGATTCGTGCAATTTAATTATATGGTGGATGCGGAAAATCAGATGGTAGAGTTATTGTTTGTCCATCGAGATACGAAAAGACACCAATCACATCCTATTAGGATAATAAACCATTCTTTTACAAAGACAATAGCGTTTGAAGAAGGTGATTTCTTTGAAGAAAAGGGAATTTGGGATGTGTTCTTAAGTTTTAAAGTGAGCGGGGTTAAAGATAGAGTGCCATTAAATCTAGATTCTACCCTAGGATCTAAAATGGACTTTGTAGTTATACCTAAAACAATTTATACCCGATCCGGTACTATAAAAAGAATTCGACCGTATGTTACTTTAGATAATAATTTAGCAGTATTGGTTAGAGATGAAGGAGTATACTGTGATGTTATTAGAGTTGATTATGAAGCGAGTAAGCTAATCGTAAAAGGCTTTGTAAGCATTCCGGATGTTAACTATGTTTTAAAAGATGTGTATCTTCATGAGGAATCTATGGGTTTAAAAATCGATTGTATAAATGAATTTTCAGAAGGAGACGGAGGCTATTATTTTAATAGCTCATATGATTGGGATTCATTTGATATAGAAACAATCGGTGAAGTAAACTTACAGTTTATGATTTATATTGAGGGTAATGGAAATAACATTGTGTTTAGATTAGCCTCTAATTTAGATGATATCCAAAATAAAGCAAAGGTCATGATATATCCACCATTAAATAAAGATGCTAATGGATATCCGATACAAATTCAACCTTACTATACAAATGGAAATGAACTGTCTGTTTCAATACGGAACTCTCTTCAAGCACATTGTATCACGATGGATGCAAAGAAAAAGCACGTGAAATTTACAATTCAGCTAACAATACAAGACCAGTTTGTATTGCAAGATGCAGAATTAGTTTTGAGGCATAGTCAAACAAAAGAAATTATAAAACAGCAGCTTAAGTCAAAAAGTATAAATGAATATGTATGTAATATGGACCTAGCATTTATCAAATCTATTGGGTCTTATGAACAAGGTAGATGGGAAATTTATTTTTCTGCACGTGTAAATAATAATATCGTCCAAGCAAAATTATTTGGTAAGGATTTAGATGTTATTAATAAGAATTCGACCTTTAAATCAAATGCGATAAGAGTAGCGGATGATTTATATCTGTCAATTTTCTTTGATAAAAAGAGTAGATTAATGTCACTTGAAGCGCGAAATTTACGAGCACATGAGAAGTCAAGTGAAAAGATAAGACTTTTAGCAGCAAGATGTGTTGCTAAAGTATGGAGAAAGTTTAGAAAAAAAACGGTATGGCTTATTGGTGAAAATCTAGGAGAAGTTGCACAAGATAACGGATTTGCCTTTTTTGAATCTTGTGTTAAGAAAAATATCCAAGAAGAGACGTATTATGTGAGTAAGGAAAATAATAAAAATATGAATAATCTCTTACCATATAAAGATAAAGTTCTACGATACGATAGCTTTAAACATCTTGTTTTATACTACTTAAGTGAATATACAATTGTAAGTCATGGAATTAGAGATGTTATTCCAAGTATTGTTCATAATAAGATGGCAAGTAATACAAAGAAAGTTATCTATTTACAACATGGTATTATTGCGATGAAAAAACTGCAGTTTAATAGAAACTCATACAATGGGATGATTAAAAAATTTGTTGTTTCTTCAGAACATGAAAAAAGTATTATGATCAATGAAATGAAATTTAAAGAGAAGCAAGTCATGGTTACTGGACTAGCTAGGTTTGATTCTTTAGAAGATAAAAGCAAAGCTAGGAAAACAAGGGAAATTCTTCTTATGCCTACATGGAGAGAATGGATTATTGGTTCGAGAGAAGAATTTTTAGCATCTGATTTCTTTGTGCATTACCATGGGTTATTAAAAGATAAGAAATTGCATGATTTGCTTGAAAAACATGATTTAGTGCTTAAGTTCTTCCCACACATTGAAATCCAAAAAAAATATAAGGATGAATTTGCATCTTTAAATGAAAGAATACAAATTGTTAAATTGGGCGAAGAAAGTGTAAAAGAATTGATGCAAAACAGTTCTTTAATGATTACGGACTATTCAAGCGTTGTATTTGATTTTAACCATTTGAAAAAGCCAACAATCTTCTATCATTTTGATGTAAATGATTATTTGAAACATAGAGGTTCCTATGTAGATTTAAGAAAAGATTTAGTTGGGGATATTGCACATACAAAAGAAGAAGTTATTAAATACGTAAGCGATTATGTTGAAAATGACTTTAAGTATAAACCTAAATATAATATAAATTCTAAAAAATATTATGCTTATCATGATAAGAACAACTGTGAAAGAATTTATAACGAAATTAAGAAGTTATCTAATAAAAAAACACCTAAATAGTGAGGTGAAGAAAAATGAAAATTACGTTTCTTGTATACAATATTTATGGAATGGGTGGAACGGTGAGAACGGTTGTAAATACAGCCAATTACTTTGCCTCTAAAAATCATGATGTAGAAATTATTAGTGTGAGAAGAACAAGTGCTAAGCCGATGTTTGATATTGATAAAAAAGTAAATATTACTCCAATTTTTGATGCAAGAAGAGGAAAGTTATTTGGTAAAAACACACCGCTATATCAAAAAATCATTAAAAAAATACTAATGAAATTCCCTAGTTTCTTTATAGATAAAAGCGAAGATTTATATCATATGTTTAATCTATTTGTAGATTTTAAAATTATTGCAGCACTTAAAAAGATAAACAAAGGAATTTTAATTACGACGATACCTTCTTTTAATATTTTAGCTACAAAGTTTGTAAAGAAAGATGTAATAAAAATTGGGCAAGAACATCTGTATTTTGCCGGTCATGCACCAGGATTGCAAAATAAAATAAAGAAATATTATAAAAAGCTAGATGCTCTAACATGCTTAACAGACTCCGAAATTAATGACTATGAGCAGTTATTAACAGGAAGTAAGGTAGATTTATACAAAGTAGAAAATGCCACAGATATTCCGAATGAAACAGCGGATCTAGATAAAAAAGTGGTTATTGCGGCTGGGCGTTATGCTCCTGAAAAGGGATTCGATCTCTTAATTCCAGCTTTTTCTAAAGTTATCAAAAAACATCCTGATTGGAAGCTGAAGATTTTTGGATCTGGAATAGAGGAAGAGGCGCTTCGCGAAAAAATCTTTGAGGAAAAAGCGTATAATAATATTTTCCTTATGCAAAAGACAAATAATATTATAGGTGAAATGCGTAATGCTTCTATATATGCTTTAAGTTCTAGGTATGAATCCTTTGGAATGGTAATCATTGAAGCAATGTCTGTTGGAGTTCCTTGTGTAGGTTTTGCATGTACGGGTCCTAGAGAAGTTATTACACATAAAGAAGATGGTATTCTAGTAGAAGAAGGAAATGTAGAGGAATTAGCTAATTCATTAATGATGCTAATTGAGTCTGAAGAATTAAGAAAAGAGTATGGTCGGAATGCTAAAAAGAATGTCGAAAGATATACTTTCAATGTCGTTGGGGGTAAATGGGAAAATATTTTAGAGGATCAAGCACAAAAAACAATAAAACAAGATAAAAAAGCATTAGCTAAGGTATCAATATAAATTAATTATTTTACAGGAGGGAACTCCAAGTAAATATGTAGATATATAGGAGATTTTTTGTTTCAAGATAAAAATTATAATAATTGTGATAGGCTTTTTGTATAAAGTGAGACTTCTGTTGGTGAGGGATTTACGGGACTGTGAAGAGTGGATTAGGATTATTCTCATATATTAATTTACTTTATATATAGGGGCAACGAATGTATTTAATACTGTAATCATTAATTAGCTTATAAGGTATTTTTTATTAGCAGTTAGATTTTAAGACTTAATATAATTATCCTTAGAATTATTACTAGGAGGAATATCATTGAAAAAAGTAAGAAAAGCTATTATTCCAGCAGCTGGATTAGGGACTCGCTTCCTGCCAGCAACAAAAGCAATGCCAAAAGAAATGTTACCAATTGTTGATAAACCAACAATTCAATATATCGTGGAAGAGGCAATTGCGTCTGGAATTGAAGATATTATTATCGTAACAGGAAAAGGAAAACGTGCAATTGAAGATCATTTCGATCATTCCTTTGAATTAGAACAAAACTTACTATCAAAAGGAAAGTATGAAACTCTTGAAAAAGTACAAGAGTCTTCAAAGATCAATATTCATTATATTCGCCAAAAAGAGCCTAAAGGTTTAGGACATGCTGTTTGGTGTGCTCGTAAATTTATTGGAAATGAGCCATTTGCGGTACTACTTGGTGATGATATTGTTCAAGCGGATACGCCGTGCTTACGCCAATTAATGAATCAATATGAGAATACACAATCATCAGTAATTGGTGTTCAAACTGTTCCGGAGAATGAAACGCATCGCTATGGTATTATTGATCCGCTGGAGCAAAAGGATCGCAGTTATCAAGTGAGTAAATTTGTTGAAAAACCTGCTAAAGGAACAGCACCATCTAGCTTAGCGATTATGGGGCGTTACGTGTTAACTCCAGAAATCTTTATGTTCTTAGAAGATCAACAAACAGGGGCAGGCGGAGAAATTCAGTTAACAGATGCGATTCAGCGTTTAAATGAAATTCAACGTGTATTTGCATATGATTTCGAAGGAAAACGCTATGATGTCGGAGAAAAACTAGGGTTTATTCAAACAACAATTGAAATGGCACTGCAACACGAAGAGTTAAAAAAAGAGCTATTAGATTATATGAAAAAGTTAGTGGAAAGCGAAATGGTTTGTAACTAAGCTTTAACGATACAAAAAAGACTTCATTAGAAATGAAGTCTTTTTTTGTAGAAAAGGATGCTAAAATTTTTATGGATCAGAATCAATATGTTGGGTAAATAGTTAAGGTGAATCTGTTGTTGGAATTAGCCTTTTAATAATACTTCTTTTTTTCAGTCGTCAAACTTGTAGGATATTGTTTAATTCAGTTTTAAATAGTTTTTATAATATATCAATATACGAAGAAGTTAATTCGTTTGAAATAATTATTTATGAAGTTATTTTTGAATTTATATAAGGATAATTGAATTAAATATACTTAGGTAATTGTTGGATTTGATGTATAAATTTATATTGACGGGTTCATTATCAAGAACTAAAATGAATATTAAATGAGTATATTAAGATTAAAGAAACAAGGTATATATTTTCTGAATGAAATATATACCCAGAAAATTTATTCTACTTATGATTTAGTAAATTATGTTCGATATAATCAGGATTAACTTAGGTTATACGATTTGATTTACCAGCGATTAGCTTTTTTATTAGTTAAATAGACAGTAATGGAGGGGAAACATGGAAAAGGAAATAAACTTAAAAAATTTATTTAATGTTATAAAAAGAAAATTTTGGATTATTGCAGTAATTACGATATTAGCAGCATGTATTGGTGGTATATATAGCATTTTCATGAAAACGCCTTTATATGCGTCTTCTGCAAGAATCCTCATTCCAGCTAATGCTGATGCTATAGCTACACTTAAAGTGATGATAAAGGAACCTATTGTTTTAGAGAAAGTGGCCCAGCAATTAAATTCGCAAAAATCAGCAGATGCATTGAATGGACAGGTTAGTGTTGGGAAGATTGAAGAGTCGCAGGTTTTTGTTATTACAGCTGTGGATACTAATCCAGCGGAGGCAGTCAAAATTGCCAATGCTACAGCAAGTGTTTATAAAGAAGAGGCCAATGCTATCCTAAATTTTTCGAATGTCCGCATCTTAACAGAAGCAAAAGTACAAGAGCATCCTTTACCGATAAACTTGAATCATGCAAAAGCAATTGAGATGGCCTTGGCTGCCGGTCTCATATTGAGTGTCGGAGTAGTCTTTATATTGGATTCCCTTGATGAAACAATTAAATCGGAACGTAGCATTGAAAAATTATTACCGGTTCCCGTTTTAGGAAGTGTTTCTCAGATGAAGAAAAATAATATAGTAGATAAAACAAGTAAGAGAGAAAGTGTAATAGTGGAGGGGAAAACATTTGATTCATAATAAAAAACAAAGCCGTATCCTTGATAATAGTCATTTAATTGCTCATATAGCTCCAAAATCGAAGATGGCTGAGGATTATCGAACAATTCGTACTAACCTTCAATTTGCAATTGGAACTGACAAAACAAGAACTATAATTATTACTTCCCCTGGATATGGAGAAGGTAAAACCACTACTGTGGCAAATTTGGCTGTTTCTATGGCTCAGCAAGATGAAAAAGTCTTAGTGGTTGATGCGGATTTACGAACTCCGGAACTACATGCGATTTTTGGAATGGAAAATAAATCTGGATTAACAAATGTTTTGGAGGGAAAAGCAGCATTAGAAAAAGTGGTAATGCAGACAGAAATCAAAAATGTACATATATTGACAAGTGGTCCCGAAATTAATAATCCAGCTGAGATGCTTAGTTTACCATCTATGCAAAATTTAATTAGCAAAGCAATAGCACAGTACGACATTATTTTATTTGATTCTTCGCCCCTTCTTGAGGTTATAGATACAAATATACTAGCTAGTCAATGTGATGGGGTATTATTAGTGCTAAGTTGCTATCAAACTGCTAGTGAAGCAGTTGTTGAAGCGAATAGGGCATTAGATTTAACAAAAGGAAAGCTTGTAGGGGCTATTCTAAATAAAAAAGTATAAGAGATTTATTAGAATTGATTATACATAAAATAATAATACAACGCTTTCCTAATGGGTGACGTAAGGATGAGAAGCTTTTTATATATTTTATAGTAGAGAATGAAAGGCCACCTATAAAAAATTATAGGGTACGGTGATGTCTCCTTACCACTATCAATGGAGACACTCGATCATACTGTGGGTTGAAGAACCTTAGACGTTAGTCGTCAAGAGTGTGGTGTGAGGGAGGGTTGGATGCCCAAACTTATTTGAAGTTCTTGTCTAGAAAGTCTTTCTAAAGGATTTTGTAGATAGGAACTTTGTATTGGTTGGTTATTGATTATTTTCCTTGTCTATATGTTTAGCTAGACATGTCCAATATATAAATCTTTTAATTCTAAGATAACAATTATGAAGATTTCCTTTTGTTATATATATAAAATTTAGAGAGGGGGGCCTATTATGACGTATCGCCAGAGATTATCCTTATTAATTTTAATTGATTCCTTAATCGTATTAACTACGGTTTTCTTTAGTCGCTTCTTAGTAAGTGCTGATTTCAATGTCATAACATTTCCCATCGTAGTGAGTGCAATGACGCTGCTACTTAGCCATCATATTTTTTCTTTTATTTATAAGCTTTATAAAAAAGCGTGGGAGTATGCAAGTGTAGGAGAATTGCTAATTATTTTAAAAGCAATCACACTTTCTGTTATCACAACAGCGATAGTACAACAAATATTGGTTCAAGATATTTATTTCCGTCTCCTTGTTGTAACGTGGATGATTCATATTTTACTAATTGGAGGATCACGTTTTCTATGGCGGATGTTCAGAGATGCTTATATTCAAAAAGGGGACAACAAAAAAAGAACACTAATTATTGGTGCGGGCTCTGCAGGTACAATGGTTGTAAGGCAACTTTTGAATAGTAATGATACTGAATTACTGCCTGTGGCATTTATAGATGATAATATAAAGAAACAGGGGTTGGATATTCTTGGAATACCGGTAATTGGAGGAGTTGACCGTATTGAATTTGCTGTTCAGCAATTAGATATTGATAGCATCATAATAGCAATTCCTTCACTTAGCAAGAAAGCATTAAATATGATTTTTCAAGAATGTTCCAAGACAAAAATAAAAACGCAAATTCTTCCAATGCTAGAGGATTTAGTGACTGGAAAAGTTTCAGTGAATGAATTTCGTGATGTCCAAGTAGACGATTTATTAGGACGTGATCCTGTTGAATTGGATATTGAAAGTATTTCAGAATTTATTACTAATAAAATTATTTTAGTAACTGGTGCGGGTGGTTCAATTGGATCTGAAATTTGTCGTCAAATTGCAAAATTCAACCCAAAACAATTGATTTTATTAGGTCATGGCGAAAATAGTATTTATTCTATCGAAATGGAATTGAAAGAGCTATACGGTGACACAGATATTGTCTTTACCACAGAGATTGCTGATGTACAGGATGATCTGAAAATGATGTCAGTCATGAGTCAATATCAGCCTCAAGTTGTTTATCATGCCGCTGCACATAAGCATGTACCATTGATGGAACGTAACCCCGAAGAAGCTATCAAAAACAATTTAATTGGGACAACGAACGTGGCAAAAGCGGCAAGCTGGAATGGAGTCGAGACGTTTGTAATGATTTCTACAGATAAAGCTGTGAATCCGACAAGTGTAATGGGAGCAACAAAAAGGCTTGCTGAAATGGTAATTCAAAACTTGGACAAAACAAGTAATACAAAGTTTGTGGCTGTAAGATTTGGTAATGTACTAGGAAGCCGCGGTAGTGTTATACCGTTGTTTAAAAAACAAATTAAGCAAGGTGGTCCAGTTACGGTTACACATCCAGATATGATTCGTTACTTTATGACAATTCCAGAGGCGTCCAAGCTTGTAATACAGGCTGGTGCATTAGCTAAAGGTGGAGAAATATTTGTGTTAGATATGGGGGATCCTGTAAAAATAGTAGATCTTGCAAAAAATTTAATTACATTATCAGGAAATTCCCTAGAAGAAATACAAATAGAGTTCACTGGAATAAGACCTGGAGAAAAGCTCTTTGAAGAACTATTGAAAAAAGAAGAAATACATGAACAACAAATTCATCCTAAAATTTATATAGGTAAAACATCGAACCTTTGTATAAACGAAATTGAAGCAGTTCTCCAAACTTATAAGAATCTCGAGAAGACGGAATTAAGAAAACGTGTATTGACATTGGCAAATAGTCATATAACTCCACAAAATATGATGTAAATATGGATTTTGATCTGCACATATATGCTTAGACTTATGTTTTACTATGTAGAGAAATGAGAATGAAGTATGCACAGGTGGTTAGTTACAATATAACAATTTTAGGGTGATATATATGGAAAATAAAGTATTATTTTGTGCGACGGTAGACTTTCACTTTAAAGCATTTCATTTGCCGTATATGAAATGGTTTAAAGAACAAGGCTGGGAAGTCCATGTTGCTGCTGCTGGCAACATAGAACTTCCATATGTGGATAAGAAGTATGACATTTCTATTCAAAGGTCACCTTTGCAATTTAGGAATATTAAGGCTTATAAAGAGCTGAAAGAGATTATTGATGAAAATCAATATAAAATTATTCATTGTCATACCCCGATGGGGGGAGCCGTTGCACGTTTGGCAGCAAGAAAATCTAGAAAGCATGGAACAAAAGTTTTATATACTGCACATGGATTTCATTTTTGTAAAGGTGCCCCGCTTGCAAATTGGCTGTTATATTATCCAATTGAAAAAATGCTAGCAAATTATACAGATTGCCTCATTACAATTAACCAAGAAGATTATAACTTGGCTGTTCAGCGAAGGTTTAAAGTACCTAAAATTGAACAAATTCATGGGGTGGGAGTGGACACAGAATATTTTAAACCAGTTAGTGAGGCTCAAAAGAATTGTCTAAGGATTGAGATGGGTTATAAACCGGATGATTTTTTAATGTTTTATGCGGCTGAGTTTAATAAAAATAAAAATCAGCAGTTTTTGATTCGTTCATTGGCCTTAATAAAAGATCATGTTCCCAATGCGAGGCTTCTATTGGCTGGGAATGGTCCTTTGATAAATGATTGCAAAAATTTGGCTAAACAAATGGGTGTATTTGAAATGATAGATTTCCTTGGTTATAGGAATGATATTGCAAAAATTTTACCTATTTGTGATATTTCTGTTGCATCCAGTCTACGTGAGGGGTTACCAGTTAATATTATGGAAGCGATGGCTTGCGGATTGCCTGTTATAGCCAGTGAGAACAGGGGCCATAAAGAGTTAATTCAAAATGGTGTAAATGGTTGGATAGTAGGTCGTGAAGACATACAGACAATGGCAGAAAAGATAAAATATCTTGCTGAAAATAGTGGCTTACAAGGCATATTCGGAGAGTCTGGTCGTGAGATTATTAAAAATAATTATGCCGTCAATAAAGTATTAGAAGAAAAGAGCTATATTTACACCATGTTTATGAGTGGAACGGAGGCGTTAGATTGGATTGTCCATTAAGAATCTTACATGTTGTAGTCAATATGAACCGTGGTGGTGCAGAAACCCTTATTATGAACTTGTACCGGAATATAGATCGAAATAAAGTGCAGTTTGATTTTCTTACTTGTAAGGAAGGTGTTTTCGATACAGAAATATCAGAATTAGGTGGGAAAGTGCACAGGATTCCATATATTACTGATAGTGGTCATAACGAATACATAAAGTCTTTAGATAATTTTTTTGAATCTCATCAAGAATATAGGATTATACACTCCCACATGGATAAGATGAGTGGATTTGTGCTACGTGCAGCTAAGAAAGCAGGTATACCAATTCGTATCGCACATAGTCACAATACTAGCAGTGAAGGGGGAGTTGCTGCGAAAGTATATAAGTGGTATGCAGGGAAGTATATATTACGAAGTGCGACACATCTTCTAGCATGCTCGGATGCAGCATCTCGCTGGTTATTTGCAGGTAAAACAGGTACTGCCAAAATTTTAAAAAATGGAATTGAGCCTGAAAGGTTTTCATTTTCCCCCGAAATTAGAAAACAGATAAGAGAGGAACTAAATCTTACAGTTGATAACTTTGTAGTAGGGCATGTAGGAAGGTTTGCGCATCAAAAAAATCATGGATTCCTTATAGAAGTGTTTGCTCAGTTAGTTAAACTTAGAAGAAATTCCGTTCTTGTTTTGGTGGGGGATGGTCCGTTACGGGTAAAGATTGAACAAAAAGTGGAAGAATTAAATTTAGGGGCTAATGTAAAGTTTCTTGGCATAAGGAGCGATATCGACCATTTACTTCAAGCTTTTGATGTATTTGCATTCCCATCCATTCATGAAGGATTGCCTGTTACTCTTATAGAAGCGCAAGGAGCTGGGTTATCTTGTGTAATCTCGGATGCAATAACTAAAGAAGTAGACATGGGAGCAGGTCTAGTGAGCTTTGAAAGCATAAATACCTCCCCCGAAATATGGGCTCAGGATATATTGGATGTCAATAAACGTATGCAAGATGTAGAAGGGTATATCAAGAAAGAAGGATATGATATAAGTGAATCGGCTACTTGGCTTGAGAATTTTTATCTTCAAGCGCTTTAATTAATAGTAACTTCTATATTTTAAATAATGTCTAAAAGATTAAAAAGGAGCACAATGATGTCAAGAGTTTCATGTTGTCTTAGGCTAGGAGAAGTTCCGCTGCATCTTTATAATATAACTGCAGGTTTTGTTCTACTTGCTCGACAAGGAGTAATAGACTTGAGGATAGAGAAACTTAGTAAGAATCATCAAGATCAATTACCTTATAATATGATGGAAGTTATAATCAACGGGAAAACTCGAGTGTTATATGATGTTAATGATGGTTATGATAATTTGCTTAAGCAAAATCAGGATTATGTTGAGTTTATGAATGTGTTGTTAGAAAAATACGACTTTTACTTTAAGCGAAGTTTTAATAGTTTTTATAATTCAAAGTTAAGGCATAAGGAAAAAATTTATCCTCTTGGATTAAATTATATGGTTACAATACCTGGAAATATTGCGCATTCACCGACGCCTCAAGATCCACTGAGGGAGAAAATTAAGAAAATAATACGGAAGGTTCCGTTGTCTCAATATTACAATGGTTTATATCGTATTAATTCTTTTGAAGATATACCTCATAAGGAAATAGATTCAAAAATTCTTTTTATGGCTAGGCTATGGGATGTAAATGGAGATTATGAAGGGCAAATTTCTCTGAATAAAAAGGAAGAACGAGCATATATTAATGATTTTCGAGCAACATGTATTAGGCTTTGTCGAAAAGAGTTTGGGGATAAATTTTATGGAGGAATAGCACCATCAGAATTTGCATATAAAAATTATGCGGATATTGTTATAGAAGACGGAAAAGCTACTGAACGGAATAATTACCTAAGAAAGGTAAAAGAATCTGCAATTTGTATTGCAACTATGGGATTACATCAATCTATTGGTTGGAAATTTGCGGAGTATGTTGCAGCAAGCAAGGCTATAGTAACAGAAGAATTACATTATGAAGTCCCAGGTGATTTTCGTGATGGTCAAAATTATCTTGTTTTTAAAACACCAGAAGAATGTATAAATCAAATATATACTTTATCAAATGATGAAAATTATAGATATCAAATGATGACTAACAATTATAGATATTACCATGAATATGTAAGACCTGATAGATTAGTATTAAATAGTATATTAACAATATTAGGGGATGAATTTTAATAGATTAGATGATTGATGGAGAGATGTAAATTGAAACCTACTCTTACAATTTTTACACCTACATTTAACCGTGCTTACACGCTGCATTTATGTTATGAAAGTTTAAAGCGACAGACAAGTAAGGATTTTGTTTGGTTAATTATTGATGATGGATCTACAGATGATACAAGAGAGTTAATAGAAAATTGGATTTCCCAAGGCAGTATCTCAATTCAGTATCATTATCAAGAGAATCAGGGAATGCACGGGGCACATAATACTGCTTACGAATTAATTGATACGGAACTTAATGTTTGTATTGATTCTGATGATTATATGGCGGATGATGCCGTTGAAAATATCACTCGTTTTTGGAAGGAGTATGGAAGTAATGATTACGCTGGCATAATAGGATTAGACGCTAATCCAAATGGAAAAGTTATTGGAACGATGATGCCGGAACATGTGAAGGAATCTAAACTGACAGATTTGCATGCGAAATATAAAGTCACAGGTGATAAAAAGTTAGTTTATCGATCAGAGTTAACACGAAAAACCCCACCATATCCAATATTTCCGGGCGAAAAGTACTGTCCTCTAAGTTATAAATATATTCTTATTGATCAAGAGCATCCGTTACTCATCATGAATAAAGTTCTTTGTCATGTTGAATATTTAGCAGATGGATCTAGCATGAACATTATTAAGCAATATAGAAAAAATCCCCAAGGGTTTTCATTCTTTAGAAAAGTTGCTATGAAATATGCTCCTACATTAAAAGAAAAATTTCGAGAATCTATACATTATGTATCTAGCAACTTGATGATCAAAAACTATAAATTTCTCATTGAGTCCCCATGTAAATTTATTACTTTGGTGGCTATACCTTTTGGGATTATGCTTCATTTTTATATTCAAAAGACAAGTAAAGCTACTGTTTTGAAAAATAAATAGTAGGTCTTTAATTAACTGTGTATTTTATTGTCATATGTATTTAGATTGTAAGAGAAATATAGGACTGATAGGTTATATTATTGAATTATTTGGTTAAAGAATAGCAAAGAGTTTTATATTTACAATCTATAATATGAAAGGAATTTAAAAATGTTTATATTTTGGGTTACGCTGGCCTTAGTTTATATTCTTTCTTTTTTAGCAAGATATTTTTCTACTCCTGTGATAATGGGACCACACATTGTTCAATCAAAGCCAAATAAGCTGTTAGTATTTTTAACAATGGTTATTCTTGTAATGGTGTCTGGTCTCCGTAATAATATCGGGGATACTTTTTTTTATATGTATTCTTATAAAAAAGATACGTTTGATTGGGAACATATAAAAGAAGGAAAAGATATGGGGTTTAATGTGCTTCAGATGATTTTAAAACAGTTCTCTAATGACCCTCAAATATTGATTTTTGTAACGGCACTAATAACAAATGTGCTTATTGTATTGGTTTTATATAAATATACAAGAATGTTCGAATTAAGTTTATATGTATATATAACAGGTGGAATGTATTTAATATCAATGAATGGGATAAGGCAATTTCTTGCAGCAGCAATTATTTTTGCTGCAACAAAATATATATTTGAAGGTAACTGGAAAAAGTATATTCTAATTATTCTATTTGCATCAACAATACATCAAACTGCACTTATCCTTATTCCAATATATTTTATGATTAGGAGAAAAGCATGGTCATGGGAAACGTATGTAACCCTTTTTTGCTCTGTACTCATAGTTATAGGGTTTAATCAATTTTTAGATACCTTATTCTCAGTCATAGGAGATAGTCAGTATGGAGATTACAAGAACTTTTCTGAGGGCGGAGCAAATATACTTAGAGTTGGAGTTAATATTCCTCCAATTATTATTGCTTACATTGGAAGAGAGAAACTCAGGGAAATATTTCCTAAAAGTGACTATATAGTAAATATGTCTATATTAGGACTTGTATTCATGATAATTTCAACACAAAATTGGATTTTTGCAAGATTTTCTATATATTTTGGATTATACCAATTAATTTTAATTTCATGGATTATAAAATTATTTACTGATAAAGACCAAAAACTAGTTTATTATGCAATATTAGTATTTTATTTTATTTTCTATGCATACGAGAATGTAATAACATTAAACATTGTTTATAAAAGTAATTTTTTAAATTTCTAAGTTTTTTAAGGTGAAATATGTTAATGACTAGTTGATCAATGAAATATGGAAATTTAGGTGTATAGGTATATTATTCTATATAGTTTAGAAAGGGGATACTGGGTTGGCATTTACAGAAAAGATTCCACGCATCATTCACTATTGTTGGTTTGGTAAAGGAGAAAAACCAATAATAGTAAAAAAATGTATAGATAGCTGGAAAGAGAATTTGGCTGGTTATGAAATAATTGAGTGGAATGAAGATAATTTTGATATAAATTGTAATTTATATGTCAAGGAAGCCTATGAATACAAAAAATTTGCATTTGTAAGTGATTATGTAAGAGTATACGCTCTTTATAAATTTGGAGGAATTTACTTAGATACGGATGTGGAGGTATTCAAATCTTTTGATGATATGCTACATCATGATTCATTTTGGGGATTTGAACAAGAGAACTATATAGCTACAAGTACAATAGGAGCCACTAAAGGAAATGTGTTAATAAAAATGTTTCTAGATTCATACGAAGAAAAAAGTTTTATTAAAGAGGATGGAAAGTATGACAGTTTAACCAATGTGGCCATTATAAGCGAGATACTAAAAAATAAAGGATTACAGTTGAATGGAAAATATCAAGAAATAAGTGGGGTAGGAGCCTTCTATCCTCAAACATATTTTTCTCCATATGATTATATTAACTGTAGAAAATTTATTACTCCAAATACATATGCAATGCATCATTTTTATAAAAGTTGGTTACCACCTAAAGCGAGATTGAAGAGTGGTTTAAAACTGTTAGCATCTAAGGTTATAGGTGGAGAAAATATAGCGCGGATAAGAAAATTTGTTACAAAAAATTAGGAGGCATATATGAAGGATATACTGGTGGCCTCATTTGATATGGAAGTTGGAGGAGTAGAAAGAAGCCTTATAAGTATGCTTGAGGGTTTTGATTACAAAAAATACGCTGTTGATTTAATGCTGTATAGGCATCAAGGGGATTTTATGGAATTAGTTTGTAACAAGGTGAATTTATTAGAAGAAGTTCCACAATACACCACCTTTAGGAAGTCAATCGGAGAAACTTTAAAGGATAAAGAGTATGGCATTGGATTTTCTAGAATTTTATCTAAGATAAATACTCGTTTTGCAGGAAAAGCTAAAGGAATAGTAGAGACAGGATATTATCAAATGCAATTAATGTGGAAATATGCTATTCCATTTTTACCTAAACTAGATAAAGAGTATGATGTTGCAATTAGTTATTTGTGGCCGCATTATTTTGTAGCAGATAAGGTCAAGGCTAAGAAAAAAATAGCATGGATTCATACAGATTATTCTACAATTGAGACAGATATAGAGATGGATTTAAAAGTATGGAATAAATTTGATTATATTGTAGCTGTATCAGAAGCATGCAAAAATTCATTTTTAAAAAAATATAGTGCATTAAAAAATAAGGTTATAGTAATGGAAAATATAACCTCCCCGCAGTTTATTAGAGACATGGCGAATGAAGAAATAGATACCCCTATGCTTCTTGATAACCGTTTTAAAGTTATAACTGTGGCTAGACTATCTCATGCAAAAGGAATCGATAATGCTGTTAGGGCTTTAAGGATATTGAAAGATAAAGGCTATGAGAATATAGCCTGGTATGTAGTTGGATATGGTGGAGACGAAACAATGATTAAAAATCTAATAAGGGATTTGAAATTAGAAAATAGCTTTGTGTTGCTAGGAAAGCAAATTAATCCATATCCATATATAAAAGAAGCTGATTTATATGTCCAACCATCTAGATATGAGGGAAAAGCTGTTACAGTAGGAGAGGCTCAGATACTTGCAAAACCAGTCCTAATTACAAATTATACAACCGCAAACAGTCAAGTGAAAAATGGGGTTGACGGATATATTACGGAATTATCCGTTGAAGGAATAGCAGATGGAATCGAAAAATTGTATAGGGATGCTACCGTAAGAGAGCAGTTAGCTAACAATTGTAGTAATACTGATTATAGTAATAAGTATGAATTAAATAAGTTGTATGAAATTATGGAGGCTTAAAAGTTTATTAAGTGTACTGGTACAACTACAAAAATTTTAAAAAATGAAAGTATAAGAGATTCGAAGCAAAGGGGTGATTTGCTCATGAATAGAAACGTCAGTGTAATTATACCGGTTTATAATGCTGGTAAATATATTACTCGGTGTATAGAATCACTGTTAAATCAGGTACTTCATAACTGCGAATTTATCTTTATCAATGATGGTTCAACGGACAATAGTGTAGAGATTATTGAAAAGTATAGGGCACTAGATGACAGGATTATACTTATAAATCAAAAAAATCAAGGTGTGAGTATTGCAAGGAATCAAGGAATTCTTATAGCTAATGGTGAATATATTGGATTTGTTGATGCTGATGATTATGTAGAAGCGGATATGTATGAAACTCTGTATAATTCAGCAAAACAAAGCAATTGTGATGTAATTATATCAAATTTAAGAAGTGAGATTGAAGGGCATAAGGTAACAATTGAATATCCATTTCCAATTAATATTGTTCTGGAAAAGGAATATATAAATAAAGAGATATTGCCCTATTTTCTTAAAAGCGATAATTTAAATACTGCTGTAAACAAAATTTATAAAAATAGCATAATAACGAAAAATAATGTGAAGTTTCCAGAGAAGGTTGCATTAGGAGAAGATGGAATGTTTAATATTCAATTTTTTAGTAATGCAACTAATATGAAATATATAGATTACACGGGGTATTATTATAGGGATGTAGCGGGTAGCGCAACTCGGGATATCTCAAAAAAAGATTATTTCAAGCGAGCTGTGGAAGTATATAATATGGAACTGCCGAAAATTTACATCGAAAAGATCGATAAGGCAAAGATACGTGAATTGAAATCAAGAAAGTTTATAAATAGTGTAATTTCCTACGTATATATTTATTTTGAACCGTCTAAGGAAATACGGTTTAGTGAGAGATATGAATACATAAAAAATATGATATGTAATAAATATGTTAGAGAGGCATTGCCACTATATTGTGAAGTAACTTATAGCAAGCTTGGTAGATATGAGAAATTTTTAATAAATATGATTAAAAGAAAATCTACTGTGGGGTTATACTTCGCAGTCTCTTACAGCAGGCTTAGAAATAAATAAAACTGGAGGAATTTAGTGTGAAGTTTATGATGTTTGCCCATGGGGGCAGTTTGAATAGAGGGTGCGAAGCGATAGTTCGAGCTTCTACAAATATTATAAAAGAAAAAATAGATGGAGCAAAAGTATGTTTGGCATCAGATAGACCTGAAACAGATAAGGTAATCAATAAGTTAGATTTTATATATGATGGTTCTAGCCGCAGTCTGAAAAAATATTCATATGATTGGTTATTGTCCTCAGTTAAAGTAAAACTCTTTAACGATGAATCTTATGCATTAGGGAAAATTCATCATAACATAATAAAGCATATAAAAAGTTCCGATGTATGTTTATCTATCGGAGGGGATAATTATTGCTATGGAGAGCAACCTGGGTGGTATGAGATTGATAGAAGAGTAAAAATGCAGGGGAAAAAGCTAGTACTATGGGGATGTTCTATAGGAGAAGAGGATATGTCTGAAAGAAAGTTGGAAGATCTAAAGCTCTTTGATTTAATATTAGCACGCGAAAGTCTTACCTATAATATGTTAAAAAAACAAGGATTAAATAACGTTCAATTGTGTGCTGATGCTGCGTTTACAATGGAAAAAGAAGAATTGGAGTTGCCTAATGGATGGCAGGAAGGAAATACAATGGGTCTTAATTTTAGCCCGCTTGTATGGAATAGAAATGAGAATTCTCAAGTTGCGGTAAGAAAGTTAATTAATCATATATTAAATACTACAGATATGACGATTGCTCTTACACCTCACGTTATTGAAGATGGGAACAATGATTACGAAGTTCTCTACAAATATTACCAAGAATTTAAGGACACAGGCAGAGTGATTCTGTTACCAGATAACCTAAATGCAATACAGTATAAGGGATATATAGCTAGAATGCGTTTCTTTATAGGAGCTCGAACGCATGCAACTATAGCTGCTTACTCTAGTTTTATTCCGACTATGGTATTGGGATATAGTGTAAAGTCCAAAGGGATATCTAAAGATATATTTGGGGAAGAAAAATTAGTTTTAGATATAGAGGAGATATCTGATAGTAATAAATTAAAAGCAAGATTTGATGAGATGGTACGAGAGGAAGAGGAGATAAGGCAAAAGCTACGACAATCTATACCTAATGTAAAGAAAATGTCCTACAAAGCAGTAGAGTATTTGAAAGAATTGTCTAATTAATTTGGGGTATATTATGAAAAAAAAACTACTATTTGTTATGCCTAGTTTATCTACTGGTGGTGGAGAGAAAAGCTTGATAAATCTACTATCACAAATAGATTACAGTTTATATGATGTAGATTTATTTTTGTTTAGTAAAACAGGAACATTCATGAATTCAATACCAAGAGAGGTAGATATATTAGATTTGCCAAGTGATTATAAAATATTTGCATCGAGCCTTAAAAATTCAATAATGGGCTTTTTAAAGAATGGGCAAATTAAATTGGCATATTCAAGATTGATGTTCACCATTAAGAATAGATTGATAAAGAATGCTGCTATTTCAGAACAGTATACATGGGAATATCAAAGTAAGTCATTTGAAGTTTTAAGGAAAGAGTACGATGTAGCAATTGGTTATCTTGAGAAGTCTTCAATATATTTTGTAGTTGATAAAGTGAATGCGAAAAAAAAGGCCGGATGGATACATACAAACTACTCGAATTCAGGTATGGATCGTCAGTTTGATAATCCATATTTTGAACAACTAGATAATCTAATAACGGTTTCAGAAGAGTGTGCAAAATCGTTACAGGAAAACTTTCCACATTTAAAAAATAAAGTTACGGTTATATATAATATAGTAGCCCCTAGGATTATATATGATTTATCTAAAGAAGATATAAAAGATGATAGTTTGTTTGATAGAAATTATACTAATATTATTACTGTCGCTAGATTAAGTCATGAAAAGGGTTTAGATTTAGCGGTGAAATCTTGTAAGTTAATTCTAGAAAAAGGATACAAGATAAAGTGGTATGTACTAGGGGATGGGGATGAAAGAGATAAATTAGAAAGTTTAATAGAAGATAATCATCTATCCCAACATTTTAAAATCTTAGGTGTTCGAGAAAATCCATATCCTTATATACAAAAAGCAGATGTATATGTACAGCCATCTAGGTATGAGGGTAAGTCTATAGCAATTGATGAGGCAAAGATACTGTGTAAACCGATAGTAGTGACCAACTTTGAAACTGCAAAAGATCAAATAGATCATAGAATAAACGGAATTATTACCGAGATGTCTGAAGAAGGAATTGCAACTGAAATTGAAAGGCTTATCACAGATATAGAATTGAGGGAAAGAATCGTAAATAATTTATCTACAGAAACGTTAGGAACCGAAAAAGAAATAAATAAGCTCTACGGAATTCTTTAAAAGGTGATTATTATGAAAAAAGACGTATTATTTGTTATTAATAATTTGAACTGTGGTGGGGCTGAGAAATCATTAATTTCTCTGTTACATACGATGGATTACTCTCGCTATAATGTGGATTTATTTTTATTTAAGCACGAAGGTTTATTTTTTAATAAAATCCCTAAGCACGTGAATATATTGGACGAACCTGCTGAGTATCAATATTTTGATATGCCAATAAAAGCAGCCACCATTAAATGTTTGCGACAAGGAAGATTAGATATAGCCTTCTCAAGGATTTGTGCAGGTTACATATTTAAAAGTGAGAAAAACAAAGCTCGTTGTGAACAGAGAGTATGGCGATATCTATCAAAATCCCTCCAGACTATAAATAAAAAATATGATGTGGCTATTGGGTACTTAGAGAAGAATCCGGTTTATTTTTGTATAGAAAAGGTTAAAGCGGATAAGAAAATCGGTTTCATACATACTGATTATGACAAGTTAGGAATGGATTCTAAAATTGATATGGGTTATTTTCATTCATTGAATCATATAGTAACGGTGTCTGAGGAATGTGCCAATGTTTTAAGGAAAAGATTTCCTATATATAACGACAAGATAGGTGTTATTCATAACGTAGTCTCTCCAAGTACGATAAATAAAATGTCACAGGAAAAGGTAGATATAGAACATAAAGGGATAAAGCTTGTTTCTGTAGGAAGATTAAGTAGTGAAAAGGGATTTGATTTGGCCATAGAAGCATGTAAGGATCTGATTGGGAATGGATATGACATAAAGTGGTACATTATCGGAGAAGGCAAAGACCGAGATAAATTTAAAAAAATAATAGAAGAAAACGAACTTCAAGACCATTTTTTATTGTTAGGATTGAAAGAAAATCCGTATCCGTACATAAGAGTAGCAGATATATACGTACAACCATCTAGATTTGAAGGGAAGTCTATAGCGATAGACGAGGCAAAAATATTGCATAAACCAATAGTGGTAACAAACTTTAGTACGGCTAAAGACCAAATCGACAATGAAGAAAATGGGATTATTGTAGACATGGATGCTCACTCACTTTCAGAGGGAATTAAAAAATTAATACATCATGAAGAATTAAGAAATAAGTTAATAAATAACTTATCAGATGAAAAGTTAGGAACCGAGTCGGAAATAACAAAATTATATACATTATTCAAGTAGTATAGAAAGGACATAATTATATGATTATACAGGCAGCGTGCTTTGTGTTACTTGCCGTAATCGCAATTATTATAATGATTGATTTCGTCCCTATATGCAAGAGCTGGTTGGGGAGAATAAAAATAGGAAGATATACCGATAAAAGTTTATGGAATCAGTCAATTATTAATATAGGTATTAAATGGCTAAATAACACGCCAAAGATTAAGGTAACTGATAATACAAGATTAATAATAATCGATATGCTGAAAGGAAATTATACGAAAAGCGCTATACAGCATTGGCAAGAAGCATCTTTAATATTAGGGTTGTCTGAATACCTGAAATATAATGATGACAGAGCAGTAAAACATGAAATCACAAAGTTTTTGAACTCCAAATTTGATTCTAACGGTCAGTGGGTACACAAACCTCAGTATGTAGATGGAGCAATACTGGCTTATGCTATTATGAAGCTGGATTTTGGGGAGATAGATAAATATAAAAAAGCTTTGGATGCTACTTGGGAAATGATACAAGAACATATAGGTGAGGATGGTACGATAGAATATAGAAAGTTTATGAAGGGGTATCGATATGTAGATACCATTGGTTTCATATGTCCATTCTTAGTGACTTACGGCATTAGGTATAACAAAAGTGAGTGTATAGATTTGGCTGTAAAGCAGATTAAAGAATATGAAACATATGGAATGTTAAACTTAAGTCATATACCATGTCATGCTTATAGATTAGAAGATAAAGTTCCTCTAGGTTTATATGGCTGGGGAAGAGGTCTTGGATGGTTTGCTATAGGTCTTATAGATACGTGGAATGAATTACCGGAAAACAACAGCTATAAACCTGTATTAGAAGAAAGTGTACGTAAATTTGCAAAAGCTACGATGAAATTTCAACAACAAGGTAATTGGAATTGGACTGTAACCAGGAACGAATGCGGACCAGATTCTTCCGCTACATCCACACTGGGATGGTTTATGTTGAATGCAGCAAAGATAGAAGATATTTCAAAGGAATGTTTGGAAAGTGCAGATAAAGCTATCGGTTATTTGATGGGAGTGACAAGAAGAAACGGAGCGGTCGACTTCTCTCAAGGTGATACGAAGGATATAGGTGTATATTCTACGTTATTCGATATATTGCCATTCACACAAGGGTTTTGTATTAGATTAATTAACTTACGTAATAATTATAAAATTTAGTCATCCTTATAAGGGTGACTAAATTTTAATAGTTAGATTAATGAATTTATTTTAGAACAGAGGGAAGAATTATGACGAGACGTTATAAAGAATTGGATTCCCTTCGGGGTATTGCTGCAATCATTGTTCTATTAGGACACTTCTTAGCATTATTTCCGATATTAGGTAAAAAGGTAATGTATTCAACATTTGGGGCCTGTTTTTCTATATTATGGCAGGGTCATTCGGCTGTTATTATATTTTTTGTGTTAAGTGGATTTGTTCTATCCTTGCCTTTTTATAAAGGGACGGAATTTAATTATTTAAAGTATCTTATTAAAAGAGTTTGTAGGATTTATATTCCTTATATTGTGATTCTTTTTATTGCAATAGGAATCAAATTGGGGATTCATTCTAAAATTGGTACCGTTCCTGGTTTGGTACAATGGGGTTCATGGAACATAGAAGTTTCTTTTAATAGAGTAATGGATCATATTTTATTCTTGAGAGAATTTAATTCTGATGCGTTTATTATGGTGATTTGGTCATTAGTTCACGAGATGCGGATTTCCATAGTGTTTCCTTTAATTATTTTTCTTTTACTTAGAGTAAACTGGAAAGTAAGTATTGGGATAGCGATGTTTTTCTCAGTTATTGGTTATTTATTAATGAAGAACATTCCAAGCGAATTTAATATGCCAGTATCCACCAATTACTTTATCACATTACATTATAGCTCAATGTTTATTATTGGTGCACTACTAGCCAAAAATAGAGAATATTTAGTGAGTAAAATTATTAATTCAAAAGTAAAATATATATTATTGCCTTTAGGTCTTTTATTTTTTAGCTATCCACGTATCCCATTTATGTTACTTTCCAAACTAATTGGTGAAATTGATTATGAGTTGTATCTTATTATCATCGATTGGTATATATGTTTTGGTGCAGTTTTAATTATTCTATCCGCTCTAAGTTCAAAACTATTTTCTAAATTATTACTGATTAAGCCAGTACAATTTATAGGGGAAATATCATATAGTCTTTATTTAGTACATCCAATTGTTCTATTAACAACAGTTCATATTTTCTATGGAAAGATATCGGTGCCTTTAATTTTATTAATTTCTTTCTTATTTACTATGGTTGTGTCGGTCTTATGTTATAAATTTATTGAAATTCCATCAATAAAAATAGGCCGGAAACTTGCCACTAAAAATTCTAGGGGCGATATTTCGTTGAGAAAAAAGGCTAGTTGAAAAATTGGGGAATAATAAGAATAAATATTATGTACGATGTGAATAGAGGGATAAGAGTAATTTTCTTAAGAAAAAGAGGAAAGATAATCTAATGCTCTATCGAGAAAAGTATTAGAAAGGAGCTTGGTATGGTGCAAATAAAAATAAAAAGTATGTTAGTTTTTATTTGGAATAAATTGATCGATATGAAAATTCAGGGTTTGAATCGATTAACTATCATAAAAGATCGATTCACGAAGTGCTTTTTCAAGCCCCCTAGAATTCAATCTATAGATGAAACTTTAAAAAAAATTATTCATGATAAAGCTTCCGTAGCCAGGTATGGTGATGGTGAATTTAAATTAATTCATAATCTAGATATAACATTTCAACGAGCTGATCATTTGTTATCAAAAAGATTAAAAGAAATATTGCTAAGTGAAGATGAGAAGTTCTTAGTTTGTTTACCGGATGTTTTTCAAGATTTATCAAAATATGCAGATGAACCAAAGGATTATTGGAGTCTTCATACTGCAAAATATAGATTAAAGTGGTATAAAGACTTGAAGAAGGGAAAAATATATTATAATTCCTTTATATCGAGATTCTATTATCCCTTTCGAGATAAGTCAAAATGTAAAGAATGGTTTATATTATTAAAATTAATATGGAAAGATAGGGATATAGTTTTAATAGAGGGCAGTAAGAGTAGATTAGGTATTGGAAATGATCTGTTTGACAATGCTAAATCAATTGAAAGGATTTTAGTACCAGAGGAGCACGCATTCTTACATTACAATAAAATCTTAACAGCAGCAAAAAAAAATAATAAATCTAAATTGATTCTATTAGCAATAGGGCCTACTGCTACTATATTAGCATATGATTTGTATAAAGAGGGATATCAAGCAATTGATATAGGGCATGTGGATATTGAATACGAATGGTTTTTAAGACAAGCAAAAACTAAAATCAAAATTGAAAATAAGTACGTATGTGAAGCAGGTGCTGGACAAAATGTGGGCGATATTCAAGATGAGAAATATTTAAGCGAAATTAAAGCTGTAATAAGATAGGCATGAGGGTTTAACTTATGTAAGTAATGTAGAGGTGAAAGGATTGCATGAATTAATAAGTGTTATTGTTCCCATATATAATGTGGAAAAATGGTTAGTTAGATGTATTGAAAGTGTTTTAAAACAGCCTTTCGTCAATGTTGAATTAGTTCTAGTCAATGATGGTTCAACAGATAAATGTGGTGAAATATGTGAAGAATATTTAGAAAAGGATAATAGAATTAAAGTAATCTATAAAGAGAATGGAGGAGTGAGTAGCGCAAGGAATGCAGGGATCGAAGCTGCTACAGGGAAGTATATAGTGTTTATAGATCCCGATGATGAGGTAAGCGAAAACTATTTTACTAGGTTATATGGTATTGCGGAAGATAAAAAGTGTGATGCTGTAATATGCGGATACAAAACTGTTCCAAATAATAATAGTATTATTCCTAACTTCAAATTAGATACTGTTATGAACGGGAGAGATTTTGTACTGAGCTCTCCAAGTGTTCATTCCAAGAATGATCTATGCTTTGCATGGAGGTACATATACAATTTAAGCATTATAAAAGAAAAAAGCATCAGATTTAATGAACAAGTGTTTATTGGAGAAGATGTTATTTTTAATTTAGAGTTTTTATTGCACTCACAAAGGGTATGTGCAGTCTCAGAAGTTCTTTATTTTTATACTATTAATAATCCAAATAGCTTAATGAGGGTTCCGTATAAACCAAATTTAGAGAACAGTTTAGTTTTACAATATCAAATGAGAAGACAACTTTCACAAGAATTTGGTTTACTACACGATAAGCAATTTAAAAAAGATATGGCTAATTATTATATAAATCATATATATAGACTGTTGATTAATAATTTGAAAAGCGATCCTAATGTGGATGTTAATAATGCTTTTCGTAGAATAGTGAATTATGAAATGTTCTCAGATAGTGTAAAAGGAATTGGTTTTTCATATCGATGCAATAACTTTAAGGAGTATATATATTATTTGGCAATAAAGTTTAAAGTGTACCCTTTAATAGTTGCAGCATATAAAAGAGAAATCAGGTAATACCCTTGGGTTGAAAGTGTTTTCATACTTTCTGAAGTGGGAGGAAAAATGAGAGTTAAAAATTCAATAATTAATATATCAGCCGGTATAGGTAGTCAAGTTATTATTACGTTACTAAGTTTTGCTTCCAGAACCATATTTATTACTTATTTAGGTGTTGAGTATCTGGGGGTAAATGGATTATTTACTAATATATTAGGAATGTTATCTTTAGCTGAAGCAGGAATAGGATCTGCTATCATATATAATCTATATAAACCAGTGGCAGAAAATAATCAGGATAGAATCAATATGCTTATGAATTTTTATAGAAAGGCATATATGGCAATAGCTTTAATAGTATTGTTACTAGGATTACTTTTGTTACCTTTTCTTGGATATATCGCTAAAGATGCAAAGGTAGACAATATTCATTTTATTTATATTATATTTTTAATTAATACAGCTTCATCTTATCTATTTTCTTATAAAACTTCATTTTTAAATGTTTGTCAAAAGGGATATATTGTTACAGGGATTTATTCTATCTCATCTATTATATCTACTTGCGTTAAAATAGGAATTTTATACTTTACGCATAGTTATATTTTATATCTAATAATCGATATTATTATAACAATCAGTACCTCTGCGTTCTTGGCTATATTGGTAGATAAGATGTACCCATTTTTAAAAAATAAAGCAGCAAGCAAATTAGATAGTGAAACCAAAAGTAATATTGTTAAAAATGTAAAGGCTTTGGTGCTACATAATATAGGTGGATATATTGTCTTTGGTACTGAT
This sequence comes from Bacillus sp. H1a, assembly GCF_000633475.1. NCBI lineage: Bacteria > Bacillati > Bacillota > Bacilli > Caryophanales > Bacillaceae > Bacillus > Bacillus sp. H1a. The sequence goes on from NZ_AYMH01000001.1 coordinate 262,089, forward strand.
AACATGTTAATTGCGTCTTTTGTCAGTGTTACAGCTGTTGGATTGTATTCAAATTATTATATGTTAATTAACATTTGTAGAACCTTTATAAATCAAATCTTTGATAATATTAATCATAGTGTAGGGAATTTGGTTGCAAAAGAAAGCGATGAAAAAATTTATAGCATATTTAAGGTTACTATGCTTTGTAATTTTTGGATATACTCATTTTTTTCCATATTTTTATATATTATAATGCAACCCTTTATTACTTTATGGATTGGTTCGAAATTTATTATGGATATAAGTGTGTTAATTATATTAATGATGAATTTTTATGTATCAGGAATGAGACGTTCTATATCTATGGTCAAAACAACATCAGGGATTTTTCATGAAGATAGGTATGCGCCCTTTTTAGAGGCTGCCGTGAATCTGGTGGCTTCTATTGTCTTGGTGCAATATATGGGCATAACAGGTGTTTTTATTGGAACACTTATAAGTACACTAGTGGTTCCATTTTGGATTGCTCCTTATTTAGTATATAAGAAAGTATTCCGTAAACCGGTTAGGGATTATTTTTTAAAATATACTTACTATGTGATGATAGGGCTAGGAGCTTGTGTTATCACAAGTTTAATATGCGGTCTTATTCCGTATAATGGATTACTAGAATTAATATTAAGAGGGATGATTTGTTTAATAATTCCAAATGCTATTTATGTATTTGTTTTTTATAAGACAGATGAATTTAAGTATTTATTTGGAGTTGTTAAAAGTATAATGGGAAACCTGAGGGTGAAAATTCAGTCAAACAAAAAGGGCACTTTTTAATTTGAAATCTACATTTCTATTATCCCGTTACTAACCCAATCCATCGAGGGCCAGCGCCTAATGAATTGACACAAGATTATAATACTTTAAAGTAAGAGCAAGTAAATAAAAGGAAAGTATTAAGAATCTTTTAGAAATGAAACACCACTATGTTCTGTTGAATATGGTGGTGTTCTTATTACTGAGTATTTTAATTAAATATTTTGCATGACATGTCCTTAAATAAAAAAGTAAATCAATTCGTTATTTTTCAACTATGAATGGGACTGCTTTTTATGAAGATAGAAGTTTTAGGCAGTTATGGAGTAGAGGTTAATACATAAACCAAATTAGGAGTATGATTATATATGAAAAGACTTTTCGATTTGTTCGTTTCTTTGTCATTATTGGTGTTTCTTTTACCTCTTATTATAATAGTGGCTGTTTTAGTTAGAATTAAGTTGGGTTCCCCTATCATATTTAAGCAGCAACGCCCGGGATTGCATGGTGTCCCTTTTTTTCTTTATAAGTTTAGAACTATGACTGACGAGAAGGATAGTGAGGGAAATGCGTTGCCCGATGATGTAAGGTTTACCCGTTTCGGAGGGTTTCTAAGAAAATATAGTTTAGATGAATTGCCACAGTTGTTTAATGTTATAAAAGGGGACTTAAGTTTGGTAGGTCCAAGACCATTATTGATGGAGTATTTGGAACTATACACAGAAGAGCAGGCCAAGCGACATAATGTCAGACCAGGGATTACGGGATGGGCCCAAGTAAATGGCAGAAACGCGATTTCTTGGGAGGAAAAATTTGATTTTGATGTATGGTATGCAAAAAAACGGACTTTTTGGCTTGATATGAGAATTTTGTTGTTAACGGCAAAGAAAGTATTTAAGTCAGAAGGAATCAATCAGGTTGGGCATGTAACTGTGGAAAAATTTAATGGTACAAAGAATTCTTGAGGAGGTGAGATGGATGCGAATAATTATGATTGGGGCAGGTGGTCATAGTAAAGTAATCCGAGATATTATCCTATCGTATGGAAATTATGAAATCATTGCGCAATTAGATGATGTGTATAAAGAGTTGAAAATTGAGGATGGTGTTTATTTTGGACCTATTTCTGCAGCTGTAAAGTTAATGGATGAGCATGTAGATACAAAGTTCGTGATAGCTATAGGGAATAACAGAACAAGAAATATAATTATGGAACAGTTAGAGATTCCCAGTCATCGCTATGCGACGCTTATACATAAACAATCTATTGTTAGTTTAAGTGCAAAGATTGGGGCTGGTACGGTTATTATGCCAGGTGCAATTGTTAATGCAGATGTTGAAATTGGGAATCACGTTATTGTCAATTCAGGCGCTATTATTGAACATGATAATAAGGTAAATGATTTTGCACATATTTCCCCAAATGCAGTGCTTACAGGATCCGTTACTGTAGGAACAGGAGTACATATAGGAGCAGGAGTTAATGTGATTCCAAATATCACAATTGGCGATTGGTCCGTTATCGGTGCCGGAGCAACAGTGATCTGTGACATTGTAGCGAATTGTAAGGCAGTTGGCATTCCAGCTAGAGTAATAAAAAAAGAATTATAGGAGAGTGTTTAAAGTGGTATACTCACAGGAAAAAACAAGAATCTATCTCTCCGCTCCACATATGAGCGGTAATGAACAAAAATATATAGGGGAAGCATTTGATATGAATTGGATTGCTCCACTTGGTCCAAATGTAGATGCGTTTGAAAGTGAACTTTCATCCCATGTTGGAGTTCTTGATGCGGCTGCAGTTAGTTCAGGAACCTCTGCTATCCATTTGGCACTTCGCTTACTGGATGTAAAAGATGGAGATACGGTGTTTTGTTCAAGTCTTACTTTTATAGCGAGCGCAAATCCAATTTTATATTTAGGGGCTAAACCAGTATTTATTGATTCTGAGCTTGAAACGTGGAATATGTCGCCACAAGCTTTAGAACGTGCATTACGTGATGCAAATGAGAAAGGAATACTTCCGAAAGCTGTCATTGTTGTAAATTTATATGGACAAAGCGCTAAAATGGATGAAATTCTTTCGTTATGTAATGAATATGATATCCCAGTGATAGAAGATGCAGCAGAATCGCTTGGTTCTTCCTATAAAGGTAAAGCAAGCGGGACATTTGGGAAATTTGGTATTTATTCGTTCAACGGCAATAAAATCATTACAACTTCAGGTGGAGGGATGCTTGTTTCGAATGATGTCGAAGCATTGAGAAAAGCAAGATTTTTAGCTACTCAAGCAAGAGATCCGGCTCCACACTACCAACATAGTGAGGTTGGATATAATTATCGTATGAGTAATATTTTAGCAGGTGTAGGTAGAGCACAGCTGCAGGTCTTACAAGAGAGGGTACATGCAAGAAGACGAATATTTGATAGATTTTATCAAGAATTATCTCATATTCCAGGGATACAGTTTATGCCTGAGTTAGAGGATACTTATTCAAACCGGTGGCTTACAGTTCTTACTGTAGATGAAGAAAAAACAGGAGTACCGATTCAGGCATTACTGAAACAACTGGAAAATGAAAACATTGAGGCGCGTCCTGTTTGGAAGCCTCTTCATATGCAACCTTTGTTTGAAGATGTAATGTATTATCCGCATAGTGAGAATGAGGATGTTTCTAGAAAATTATTTGAAACAGGCGTATGCCTTCCGTCTGGATCAGGTATGACAGAAAAAGATCAGACAAGAGTTATTACATGTATTAAGGATATATTGATGGTAAGTGCTGGCATGTAAAGATAAAAAATAGAAACTGCTTTAATTAAGAAAGGTGTTAATGAACTAGGAGTATTTAATATCTCATTCAGTGCTGTTTTTGTGAAATCTCATTTTACGGAAAAAAATTTTCTTTGAATGAAAGTCACGGCAATCCCTATAAAGAGTGAAATAGTAAGCGTACATAATCTTATGGTAAATGCGAATGGTATTTCTTATTAGTGGTAAACGCATATTATATCACCCCCTTTGTGAAAATGGTATGAATATAAAAAGGTTATTCTCCTGTTTCGATTAAAGAAGCAGGAGAATAAAGTAATAGAGAACATAACACGTGAAAAATCAACTTTAATTAATGGGTTAATAATAAATTATATAAAATATCATAGCACAGAAATTTTTAAAATATAAAAAGATGAAAATTCTCCTGTGTATTTGTAAGATATAACGTTTATCCTGCTATTTATGAGCATTAAGAGCACTACCTTAAGATTTTAGGGAAACTAAGAAAATAGATGGAATGTTCGTAAAAGCTCGATTGGTGAGATTAATAGTTAGGGATGTAAAGCCTCCTACCGATTAAAATTTTATTGTATTATTTGTTTTTACAGTTACTAAAAAAGATATATAAATATTCATTCTTTTGAGTATATAGATACTTGACAATGCAATAGTGAAATGTTAATCTGAGTTTATATTCTTTATAAAGAATATAAACGTTTTATTAATATATTAAATTCAAGGATTTTTATTCATATAAAATTCAGATGGTAATATCTTGATTAGAATTAAGAGAATCACACCTTTGTTCATTTTTTTGAGGAAATTAAAATGCAAGGGTTTACAATAGGATAGGTAGCCTGAAGGCTTGAATACTTCAACTGAAAAAAGATTTAAGGCTATAAAGTTGGGTTTTAAAATCTGTTATGCGTAAACGAGGTAGTTTGAGGAAAGGGTTTTCTGGTATATTAATAACATTTTTTTGATATATCTGGTAATTTGCTTATCCATCGGGTTTTCCCTTAATTGTCTCGTAGTGGGAGGAAAAAAATGAGTGCAATAACCGGAATTTATCATTTAAATGGAGAACCGATACCGCCTGAACATAGGATTGGAATCATGAAGGATTTATCTCGTTATCCAGGTGACAATACCGATATATGGCACAAGGAAAATATTTTTTTGGGCTCTCATGCAAAATGGATAACATCTGAATCTATTAATGAACAATTACCTTACTATGATTATGAAACACAGTTGGTTATAACTGCTGATGCTATTATTGATAATCGCAATGAATTATTCGATAGATTGCAAGTAGAAAAGGTACATAGAAGAGAGATGCCTGATAGTAAGTTGATTTTACTCGCTTATCAAAAGTGGGGAGAGCATGTACCAAAGTATCTAATTGGTGATTTTGCTTTTATGATTTGGGATGAGAGAAAGCAATTGCTCTTTGGTGCACGTGATTTTTCAGGAAGTCGGACTTTTTACTTTTACCGCAATCAAAATCAATTTGCTTTTTGTACTAGCATACAACCGCTGTTTTCTTTACCGTACGTCGGGAAGGAATTGAATGAGCAATGGTTAGCTGAATATTTGGCGATACCTAATATGCTTGATACAATAGATGCATTTTCAACAGTGCATAAAAATATAGAGCAAGTCCCGCCTTCTCATACTATCTCCGTAGTTAAGGGAAGAGTTAGTATTGCGAAATACGACACGTTATTTGTAGAGGAGCAGTTGCAACTCAAATCAAATGAAGATTATGAAGAGGCGTTCAGGGACGTATTTGAAAGCGCGGTAACATCAAGGTTACGTACTCATCGTAACGTTGGTTCTCATTTAAGTGGGGGATTAGATTCAGGAGCTGTTGCTAGCTTTGCTGCGAGAGCCCTGCAAAAAGAAAACAAAAAATTATATACATTCAGCTCAGTACCTGCAGAAGGGTTTACTGATTGGACTCGTGGTCATACGATTGCTGATGAAAAGCCATTTATCCAAACTACAGTACAACATGTAGGGAATATTAAAGAGAATTATTTGAATTTCCCGGGAGAAAATTCTTTCTCAGAAATTGATGATTGGCTTGAGATTATGGAGATGCCATACAAATTTTTCGAAAATTCCGTCTGGGTGAAAGGAATTTATGAAAAAGCCCAACAACAAGGGATTGGGGTGCTCTTAAATGGAGCCAGAGGAAATTTCACAATCTCTTGGGGGCCAGCTTTAGATTATTATGCGATTTTACTTAAAAAATTCAGCTGGCTGCAGCTTTATCGTGAAATTGATTTGTATGGTAAGAACGTTGGGGTCAAAAAATCGAGAATACTGAAAGTTGTAGGGGAGAAAGCATTTCCATCGATAAAAAACATGTTTTCCTCGGAACAGCAATATGAACTGCCAACGTTAGTTAGTCCAGAACTTGCAAAACGTACTGATGTATTTAGGAAGCTTGAAGAACATGGTGTGAAAGTAACAGGGGCTTCTATCCCAAATTTATATGAAATAAGGCAGAAACATTTTGAACAGCTAAACTTGTGGAATACAACGGGTACAAGTGGAACAAAGCTCTCCTTGCGTTATGGTTTACAAGGGCATGATCCAACGAATGACTTACGGGTAATTCGATTCTGTTTATCGTTACCACTCGAACAATTTGTTCAAAATGGCTTAAATCGTGCACTTGTCCGGAGGTCCACAAAAGGATTTCTTCCTGACAAAGTAAGATTAAATCAACGTGTGCGGGGAATACAGGCAGCTGATGTGGTTCATCGCATGATTCCTTCATGGAAAATGTTTATCGAGGAACTTCAGCAGCTTAGTAAAGACCCAGTGGCCTCTAACTTTTTTAATATAGAGATTATTAAGAGCGCGATTTTGAAAATTCAAGGAGAACCACGAGTAGAATACGTGTTTGATCCAGATTTTAGAATTTTAATGCGTAGCCTTATTGTTTATCGATTTATCAAAAAATATATTTGAAAGGGGGTGAAATTATGAAACAAGAATGGCAATCACCAGTATTAGAAGTGCTTGATATCAACATGACAATGGCTGGACCTGGAAAGAGACTTGTTGACCAAGTTTTTGAAGATGAGGATGAGCAAGGCGCTCTTCACCACAGCTAATGCACTAATATTTAAATGAGATTTATATGCTTTACAGCCCTTATATAGTTTAATTACGGTATAAGGGTTTTTTTTAATCAATTTTTCAACTATTTGGAGTGAGAAAGATGATACATACTGTAAAGAAAGAGATTTACAAAGCCTTCGGATTAGCCCTATTAAGTGAGATTCCCCTGCCGGAATTGCCTCAAGTAAGTAATTACGAAAATGAAGTAGACGTAAAAATAGAAACTGCAGACTTGTCTCAATTATGGGGAGAGTTATCTTCTCCGAAGTCAGTGTTTGTAGTTGAAGAAGAGTTAATTATGTTTCAAATCCCCGAAACTGCTACGTTTTGTATTCAAAATGGAGAAAAAATTATTGTTTCACCTATGAAAGGGTCTGATCAAGATAAGATTCGGCTTTATATTCTTGGGACTTGTATGGGGGCATTGTTGATGCAGAGAAAAATACTCCCTCTGCATGGAAGTGTAATAGCCATCAATGGAAAGGCGTATGCTTTTGTAGGAAGATCAGGAGCTGGAAAATCAACTCTTGCATCAGCCCTTTTAAGCAAAGGCTATAAGCTTTTAAGCGATGATGTAATTGCTGTGTCTCTTTCTGAGGATAATATTCCTTTTGTTACACCATCTTACCCGCAACAAAAGTTATGGAAAGAGAGTCTTGATCAGTTTGGAATGGAGACAGCGCATTATCAGCCATTATTTGAAAGGGAAACTAAATATGCTGTCCCCGTTACAGCTAACTTTTTCGAGGAACCATTACCATTGGCAGGTGTATTCGAATTAGTGAAAGTAGAAAATGGGGATGTTGAACTTCAGCAGATTGAAGGACTGGAGAGACTACGCACATTGCTGCGTCATACATATAGGAATTCATTAATCCCACGATTGGGGATGATGGAATGGCACTTTATGCATTCAACAAATATCGTAAACGAAATAGATATGTTTCAATTGAGACGTCCTATTTCAAAGTTTACGGCACATGATTTAGTATCCAAAATTCTAGAGTCTTTAAAAGAGGAGGAAAAATAATGAGTAGTAAACAAACAATTTCATTACACAGTTTTGTTGTACAGGGTCAGGAAAATGTAGTGAGCGATATGGATGGGGAGAAAGTGATGATGAGCATCCATAATGGGAAATACTATAACTTAGGAGGTATAGGTGGTGAAATTTGGAGTTTAATTAATGAATTAATATCTGTCAATCAAGTGATTGATATATTATTGTCTCGATATATGATTGAAGAGGCAGAATGTAAGGAACAAGTACTCTCTTTCTTAAATCATTTGTATGCAGAAGGGTTAATCTCGGTTGATGAAAAACTTTGATTTTTAATTGAACGTTCCAGATTTAATAGATTAGGAGTAGGATCGATGAATATCATAAATAAAGCCAAAGCTTTCTTGTCGTTCGATATGAGAACAAAATTATTACTTATAGAAGCTTTCTTTTATTTAGGCTGGGCTCGTATTCTTAAAAGTATACCGTTTTCTAAAGCTGCTCCTATATTAGGAATTCATATGGCAGAAACGTCTTTAAGCTATGATGAATCGGAAAAGATTACGTTAAGGGAAATTTCTCAAGCAGTGCATATGATGAGCCGTTATACATTTTGGGAAAGCCAGTGTCTCGTTAAAGCTATCGCTGCAATGAAAATGTTGGAGAAGCGTCAAATTGAAAGTACCCTTTACTTAGGGACCGCGAAAGATGAGACGGGAAATATGATTGCCCATGCGTGGTTACGTAGCGGGCCCTTTTATATTACTGGCGTAGAAGAAATGAAGAGATTTACCGTTGTTGGTAAATTTGCAAAAAGGATAGGGTAAAAAAATCTTGAAGGAGAATGAGATGTATACCGGTTGTAATCTTGATTTGAGTCATTTACCTAAAGAACTAAAATTGTTACTTGAAATTATAAAGAAGGAAGATAAAGAGATACAAGAAATCCCGGGAGACTGGTTCATAAATATTGATTGGAACAAATTTTTGAAACTGGCGCTGCATCATCGCATGTACGCGTTTATTTATCCAAAAATGAAATCTATTGATAAACAGTTAGTTCCATCAAATGTTGTGCAAGTATTAAGTACATATTTTAAAAGGAATACATTCCATATGCTTCATTTAAGTGGGGAAATGGGAAAAGTAAGTAAATTATTTGCTGAAAACCAACTTCAACTTCTATTTTTGAAGGGCCCTATTCTTGGCGCAGACTTATATGGAGATGTTTCCCTTCGAACATCAGGGGATCTGGATGCCCTTGTTCCTATAGATGATCTTGGAAAAGTGAACGAATTACTTGTAAAGAATGGTTATGTCAAAGAGGATGATTTTCCGACGGTTATGAATGAATGGAAGTGGAGACGCCACCATACAACTTACATGCATCCGATAAGTAAGGTGAAATTGGAGATTCATTGGCGACTACACCCAGGACCGGGAAAGGAACCACGCTTCGATGAGTTATGGGGGCGAAAGAGGACGAGTCCTGTCACAAATTATCCTGTCTATTTTTTAGGTAGAGAGGATTTGTTTATGTTTCTTGTGACTCATGGGACTAGGCATGGTTGGTCCAGGCTTCGATGGTTAACGGACATTGACCGTATGGTAAGGCAAGAAATAGATTGGGAAGAACTCACTGTTATGTTAGAAAGATATGGATGTAAACAACTGGTAGGTCAGGCGCTTATTTTATCTTCTGAGCTTTTAGATACTCTTATAATAGCGGAAGAGGCAAAAGTATTAATGTCAGGGAGAAGGGTAACGCAATTAGCGCAGCTTGCTATATATTACTTGGAAAATATGATTAACTTACATACAGATCCTGTCCCAGAAGAAGTTTCAAAATATCATGAGCGATATTTATATTTGTTAAAGACAAGCTCTCAAAAGCTACTGTTTCATCTTAGTTGGTTGTATCCTTATCCTCAGGATGTGGAAACTTTACCACTGCCAAAACAACTGCATGTTTTATATTTCCCTTTGCGGCCGGCTTTATGGATTTGGAGGGAAATGAGGTACCGTAAGGAGAAGTGAAAATGAGAAATATTTTATATTTTACAAAGCGGTTATACTCTTTTACTGGAAACATTCTCATTGTTAATCTCATGGGAATGGTATTGGTTAGTCTTGTAGAAGGAATCGGCATTTTATTATTAATTCCTATGATAAGTATTAGCGGTATTGCGAAGATGAATGAACAGACAAGTCCTCTTTCAGGGGTTCTTGGATTCCTAGGTGAGTTTCCAACTACTTTAGGATTACCACTTGTATTAGGAATATATATTATATTGGTCGTGGGACAAGCGCTTTTGCAAAGGAATATAACAGTTCGTAATGCGAAAATCCAGATACGTTTTATTAATCATTTGAGATTGGAAACTTATCGTGGATTGTTGCAGGCCAACTGGAGTTTTTTTGTGAAAAAGAGAAAATCAGATCTTATCAATTCTTTGACAACGGAATTAGGGCGTGTTAGCGCAGGCACTAATTTATTTTTACAGTTGCTCACTTCTTTAATGTTTACATTTATACAGATTGGTTTCGCTTTTTGGTTAGCGGCAGATATAACAATTTTTGTACTATGTTGCGCTGTGGTACTCGCCTTTCTTTCACGAAGATTTATTAAAAAATCAAAAAGATTAGGTGGTCGAACCTCAGAGAATTCAAAAGCGTATCTTGCAGGTATAACTGATCATTTTAATGGAATTAAGGATATTAAGAGCAATACACTAGAACGATCTCGTTATACGTGGTTACGTAATTGGGTAGAAGATGTGGAACGTGAACAGTTTGCATATATTAAGGTGAGAAATAATTCTCAACTCTTTTATAAAATTGCATCAGCTGTTTTCATTGCTATTCTTATCTTTCTATCTGTTAAGCTGTTTCAGACGAAAACGGAGCAATTATTATTAATTATTCTTATATTTTCTCGTTTGTGGCCACGATTTGCAGGTATACAATCCAACATGGAACAAATTGCAGCGAATCTTCCCGCTTTTAAAGATTTGCTGCAATTACAGGAAGAGTGTAAGAAAAGTATAGAATTGCAAGATATAGAGCAGGATTATGATTGTATAAATCCTATGCAGATAGAACAATCTATTGAGTGTCAAAATATCTCTTTCCGCTACAATAAAGAAAATGCTGTGTACTCACTTAAAGATATTAATTTGCGTATTCCTGCAAATTGTATGACAGCTATCTCAGGGCGTTCCGGTGCTGGAAAGAGTACATTAATTGATATCATAATGGGACTTATGCAGCCGGAGAGCGGTCAGTTATTAATAGATAACAAACCGTTGACAAGTAAGGACTTATTATCATTGAGGAAATCTATTAGCTATGTTCCTCAAGATCCATTTCTATTCAATGCCAGTATAAGAGACAATTTGAGAATGGTTGAACCAAATGCAAGTGAGGAGCAGCTTTGGGAAGCTTTGGAATTTTCTGCTTCCGCTGAGTTTGTTAGCAGGCTCTCGCAAGGATTGGATACAATGATTGGCGATAGGGGAGTCAAGCTTTCAGGAGGAGAACGACAACGTCTTGTTCTGGCTAGAGCGATACTTCGAAAACCTTCTATTTTAGTACTGGATGAGGCAACAAGTGCTCTAGATGCTGAAAATGAAGCGAAAATACAAGAAGCATTGGAAAGATTGAAAGGAAGCATGACAATTATTGTCATTGCACATAGGCTATCTACTATACGTAAAGCTGACCAAGTAATTGTAATGGATCAAGGACAAATTATTCAACACGGTAGTTTCACACAACTGGCAAAAGATGAAAGTGGTTTGTTTAGTAGCCTACTTGGACAACAGGCTAAGGTAAATATTTAAATATGACTAGTCACAATTATTTTTTATAAATTTAAGGAATACACTGCCTTTATTTCTTTCGGGCCGGTAACACAATTTGATTATTTATGGTTTGGGGGACAATTGGTATTTGTGTACTGGTCTTTTTATGGAAATATGAGCTTAATTTAATTGTGTGACCATTAAAAAACTAGAAATACTTTTTGTGACTTATTAATATGCCATCTATATACATGTATAAATATCCATGTTATAATTTAACAAGGAACCTGATTTTATTTATACCATATAACAAAAAGCAGCGAGACCCCCCGTCTTTAGGACTAGAGGTCTCGCTGCTTTTTGTATATAAAGGTTTATTAGTGTAGTTGTGATAATATATTTTGAAGCACCTTGTAGACATTTTTATGGTCAGTGATTAATGAGAGGTAGTGCCTAATGAATTGTTAGTATTTTGAATTGCTACTAATTTTATATAAGTAATTAAGAAGGGAAACGATTTGAGGAGATGAAAGAGAGATAGTGAAGAATATTATATAAGTATTTCTTTTTATTTCATTTGAGTTTTTCTCTCAAATACTCCGGAATGCCTTATTTAACAGATAAACAAGGAAAAGCGACAATTTCTTATTAGTTATACTTTATTTTTATGTATTGTTAAATAGATTTAAAAGAATTTATATGCAATGTTAGATATTTCTGTGAAATGTAAATGTATCTTTTGTGATGATATTTTATAGGATTTTTATTAAAGGCTAATCCACGAAGATTTATTTTTTTATAAAGCATAGTGTTCTGGATTACGAATCTTAATTTCTAGATATGCTATTTAAGATAATATAAGAAAAATGAAGAAATTTGTAGAAATTTGTAGAAAATTAAGGGTATGATGGTAAAAAGGAGTAAATATTAAATTTTTCTTTCTTATTTTTGTCCTTTATAATGAGCTATGAATACGACACATAGGGAAAATAATGTATATTTCCTCTCCCTAACTTTGATATACACCTTTTTCCAACCTCCGTGTTAATTGCTATTATTTTGTTATACCGATTAGCGAAGGGAAAAGGGTGTATCTTTTTTGTATGAATAGTCCTAATAGATATTTTGGGTAGAAAGCATTTCTTGTTTTTCGTGACAAAAACAATGGAGAATGGGATAATAAGGACAGTGTGTTGGTGGTATGACCAATTTGGTATATAAGGAGAGAATGATATGCTAGATATTCAACAGATTAAAGAAATTATTCCACATCGTTATCCATTTCTACTAGTCGATCAAATTCTAGAAGTTGAAGAAGGAAAGCGTGCGGTTGGGATTAAAAATGTAACGGCAAATGAGGAATACTTTAATGGACACTTTCCAGATTATCCTGTGATGCCAGGTGTTCTAATTGTAGAAGCATTAGCACAGGTGGGTGCTGTTGCGGTACTGAAGAAGGAAGAAAATCGCGGTCGCCTTGCATTCTTTGCTGGCATTGATAACTGCCGCTTCAAACGTCAAGTTCGCCCAGGTGATCAACTTCGCTTAGAAGTCGAAATGACACGTGTCCGTGGACCGATTGGAAAAGGAAAAGCAGTAGCAACTGTAAATGGTGAAATCGCTTGTGAAGCTGAAATCACATTTGCAATTGGTGATAAGAAAGAATAAAGATTTGTTAACATAACTTTACGTTGGAAGATGAATGAAGAGAGTATGGTCATTCATCTTTTTTATTGTTATTGAAGCGAATTATGAAGAAATGGACGAAAAGTAAGAGGATTTGTCGATAGGTAAGTTCTCTTACTTTTAAACAAACGTTTGATTAAAAAATATAGGGGACTTTCGAAAAAAAAGTTTATCAACTAAAGTCTGAAAAAAGATATTGAAAGAGTAAGAAAAAACAAAATAAAAATTAACAAAGGTAAGATTTGTATAAACAGGATAGTATAAATACACAGATCAATCAATGGTATATTCACTAGTAATACTAATAATACCCATATATTGACAGTTTATAACAAATGAAAACCTATACATTAAAAACTGTGTCGAAATTCGTCAGATTCGGTAGTGTAATATTTGTCAATTTTTCCAATAATTTTCTCAACTATTCTTGCTATACTAATGTAAGTTCTGTAATATGTTAAATAGTTATTTATTGCTAAACAATTTTAGGACTAGATACCAGATTTTTGTTGTCAGCCTAAAACCTGACAAATTATTTATTTTCAGAAGTTTTTATAACAAATTATTGAAAGCTGGAGGAAGGCATGGAAGAAACAATAAGTTTGAAAGAGTTATTTGCTATTTTAAGAAAACGATTAGTTATGATCCTTGTAATTACGATTGGTGCAGCACTTGTAAGCGCGATCGTAAGTTTCTACTTTATAACGCCGATTTATCAGACTTCGACGCAAATTCTTGTTAACCAAAAGAAACAAGATGAGAGAATCATCCAGTATAACGAAGTGCAAACCAATGTGCAATTAACTAATACATATAAGATCATTGTAAAAAGCCCTGTAATTTTAGATAGGGTGAAGAGTGAATTAAAGTTAGGCATGTCTACTCAAGAGTTAAATGGAAAAATTAATGTAGAAAACGAGAAAGATTCACAAGTAATAGCTGTTACAGTTCAAGATAAAGATGTAAAACTAGCTCGTGATATCGCAAATACAACAGCGGAAATATTCAAAAGTGAAATTGCAAAAATTATGAGTATTGATAACGTAACGATCTTATCAAAAGCAGAAGTAGCAGAAGGTCAGTCACCAATCAAACCAAATAAAAAGTTAAATATAGCAATTGCATTTGTTGTTGGATTAATGGCTTCTGTTGGAATTGCATTCTTACTAGAGTACTTAGATAACACGTTGAAAAAAGAAGAAGATATTGAAAAACTACTTGCTGTACCAGTTCTTGGCGTCGTTTCTCATATGGAGGAAGATGGCACAAAGAGCGGTAGTTTATCAGCAACGAAGAGAGTAGGGGGTCATACAATTGGTTCTTAAGAAAAAAATATTACGTGCTCGCCGTCAGCTGATTGCATATGAACAACCAAAATCAGCTGTGTCAGAGCAATACCGAAATATACGAACAAATATTGAATTTGCATCTGTTGATAAGAAGATTCGTTCTCTTATCGTAACATCTGCGAATCAAAGTGAAGGAAAGACAACAACGGCTGCTAATATTGCAACTGTTTTCGCACAACAAGGTAAGAAAGTATTACTTATCGATGCAGACTTACGTAAACCAGCATTACATCAAATGATGCAAGTGGATAATATATTTGGCTTAACAAGTGTATTAACACGTAGTAAAACACTAGAAACATGTGTGACACAAACGAAAATCGGTAATTTAACATTTTTACCATGTGGTCCAATCCCACCAAATCCAGCGGAATTACTGGGTGCAAGCTCGATGAAAGATTTACTTTCAGAAGCTTATGGCACGTATGACCTTGTCATTTTTGACACATCACCAATCTTACCAGTTACAGATGCACAAATTATGGCAAATCAATGTGATGCTTCTGTACTTGTTATTCGAAGTGGTGCAACAGAAAAAGAGGCGGCACTTAAAGCAAAACAATCATTGGATAGCGCAAAAGGTACATTACTTGGCGTTGTCTTAAACGATAAAGAACAAAATGGATCCGAATATTACTATTACGGTTCTAACTAAATGCAAAAGAAGGGAAGGTGAACATTCATCTTTTCTTCTTATATTCAGTATGTGAAGAATATGTGGAGAGGGGATGAAATAGAATGATTGATTTACATTGTCATATCTTGCCTAATGTCGATGATGGAGCACAATCAATCGAAGACAGCATTGCAATGGCAAAGGCAGCATGCGAAGAAGGAATTCATACAATCGTTGCTACTCCTCATCACCAAAATGGGGTTTATATGAATCTAGCAGAAAGCATTCTTCATCAGGTAAAGCAGTTAAATGAAAGATTAAAAGAAGAGGATATCAATTTAACCATTTTACCTGGCCAAGAAATCAGGTTGTACGGAGAGTTATTAGAAGACTATGATTTGGGACGTATTATTACACTGAATCGTACCGATAAATATATATTAATTGAATTTCCAGCAAACCATGTCCCGCGCTATGCAGAAAAAATGTTATATGAATTACGTGTGAAAGGGATCACGCCGGTTATTGTTCATCCAGAACGGAATATGGAAATTATTGAACGCCCCGATGTGTTGTATAAGCTCGTCAATCAAGGGGCACTGACACAAATTACCGCAGGAAGCGTCACAGGGAAGTTCGGAAAGAAAATCAAGAAGTTTTCATTGCAACTTATTGAGCATCATTTAACACATGTCATATCATCAGATGCTCATAACACAACAACGCGCTCCTTTCACTTGCAAGCTGCGTATGAAACAGTAGAGAAAACATTTGGAAGTTCTACATTGTACTACTTCAAAGAAAATACATATGAACTAATAAGTGGAAAAATGATTTATCGAGAAGAGCCCGAGAAAATAAGACGAAAAAAAATATTCGGTCTCTTTTAAAGAGAAAACCACTTGGTGATGCCTCCTAACCAATATCAATGGAGACACTCGGCTATGCTGTGGGTAGAGTAAATTTCTACCTTAGACGCGTTTGTTGTCAAAAGCATGATGTGAGGTAGGGTTAGATGCCCATAATTGAAACTCTACCTATGGAGTTATAAATATGACTCTATAGGTAGGTTTTTTATTATCGTTACATTAATATATATAGAAAAACTTAGGGGTACTGATTTGAAAAAAGTAAGGAAAGCAATTATTCCAGCTGCTGGACTGGGAACAAGATTTTTACCAGCGACGAAAGCGATGCCGAAAGAAATGTTACCTATCGTTGATAAACCGACGATTCAGTGCATTGTAGAAGAAGCAATTGAATCTGGCATTGAAGATATTATTATTGTAACTGGAAAAGGAAAATGTGCAATTGAAGATCATTTTGAGCATTCTTTTGAACTGGAACAAAACCTTTTAGAAAAAGGTAAATATGAAATGCTTGAAAAAGTACAAGCATCTTCAAAGATTAATATTCATTACATAAGACAAAAAGAACCAAAAGGATTAGGTCACGCAGTATGGTGTGCTCGTAAATTTATTGGGAATGAGCCATTTGCAGTATTACTTGGTGATGATATCGTACAAGCTGATACGCCATGTTTACGTCAGTTGATGAATGAGTACGAGGCAACACATTCGTCTGTAATTGGTGTGCAAACAGTACCCGAAAATGAAACGCATCGTTATGGAATTATTGATCCAATCACGCAAAATGGTCGTCAATATCAGGTGTGCCGATTTGTTGAAAAACCAGCACAGGGAACAGCACCATCTAATTTAGCAATTATGGGGCGTTACGTATTAACACCAGAAATTTTCATGTTCCCTGAGGACCAACAAACAGGTGCAGGTGGAGAAATTCAATTAACAGATGCGATTCAACGTTTAAATGAAATCCAACGTGTGTTTGCATATGATTTTGAAGGTACTCGATATGATGTTGGGGGAAAATTCGGATTTATTAAAACAACGATTGAAATGGCACTTCAAAATGAAGAGTTGAAATTAGATTTAATGAAATATATAGAGGGACTTGTAAAAAAGGAAGAGGTACATTCATAAGCGAATGTACCTTTTTATTATAAATAAGATACTAATTATATAAAGAAGGGAACATATATATTGAGTTATCAAAAACGGCTCTCATTATTAATTTTATTAGATTCATTTATCGTATTAACCGCCGTGTATTTAAGTTATTGGTTCGTACATCCTAATGTATTAAACAGAATTCCTACGACAGTAATTATTAGTTCTATTACATTATTGTGTAGCCATCATATTTTTGCAGCTATTTATAAGCTTTATAATAAGGCATGGGAATATGCAAGTGTTGGAGAATTAATACAAATATTTAAAGCAATTACACTTTCTATTATTGTAACAGCAATTGTTCAACAAATTATAAATCATGATATTTATGTTCGAATTTTAGCAATCGCATGGATGTTACATTTATTATTAATTGGTAGTTCTCGCTTTGTATGGCGTATGTTTCGCGATACATATATTACGAAAGCTACAGATAAAAAACGAACATTGATTATCGGTGCTGGTTCAGCGGGAACTATGGTAGTAAGACAATTGCAACATAATAAAGAAGTGGATCTATATCCAATTGCGTTTGTTGATGATGATAGAAATAAACAAAAATTGGAGATTTATAATGTGCCGGTTGTTGGTACAACAAATCATATTCAAGAGATTGTGGAAGATAATGATATAGAGCATATCATTATTGCTATTCCTTCTTTAAATAGAAATCAAATAAACGAAATTTTTGAGAAGTGTACAAAAACGAAAGCAAAAACGCAAATTGTACCAATGCTTGAAGATCTTTTAGATGGCAAAGTTTCTGTTAATGAATTTCGAGACGTACAAGTGGAAGATTTATTAGGTAGGGAGCCAATTCAATTAGATGACGCGGGCATCGGGGAAAAGATTGCAGGTAAAACGATTTTAGTAACGGGTGCGGGCGGATCAATTGGATCAGAAATTTGTCGTCAAGTGATGAAGTATAATCCTGCAAAAATTGTTCTTTTAGGACATGGTGAAAATAGCATTTATACTATTGAAATGGAAATGCGAGTTACTTATAAAGATACAGTGGAAATTACGACAGAAATTGCTGATATTCAAGATCGAAATAAAATCTTTGAAATAATGAACAAGCATCAACCATATATCGTATATCATGCAGCTGCACATAAGCATGTACCTTTAATGGAACGTAATCCTGAAGAGGCTGTAAAAAATAATATTTTTGGTACGAAAAATGTAGCAGAAGCGGCTGATACATTTAAAGTAAATACGTTCGTAATGGTTTCTACAGATAAAGCGGTAAATCCGACGAATGTAATGGGAGCTACAAAACGATTTGCGGAAATGATTGTCCAACATATGGCATCCATTAGTACTGGTACACGTTTTGTTGCAGTTAGATTCGGTAATGTTCTTGGAAGTAGGGGAAGTGTAATCCCGTTATTTAAGAAACAAATTCAAAAAGGTGGACCTGTAACAGTTACTCACCCTGATATGATTCGTTACTTTATGACAATACCGGAAGCTTCAAGATTAGTTATTCAGGCTGGAACGCTAGCTAGAGGTGGAGAATTGTTCGTACTAGATATGGGGGACCCAGTAAAGATTGTTGATTTAGCTAAAAATTTAATTACTCTTTCAGGGTATTCAATTGAGGAAATTGGAATTGAATTTACTGGATTAAGACCAGGTGAAAAAATGTATGAAGAGTTATTAAATGAAGGTGAAATTCATCCGGAGCAAATATTCCCTAAGATTCATATAGGAAAAGCTGTTTTAATGGATCAAGAGATTTTAAGACAGTTTATGAATGATTTTGAGGAAATTAGTAAAGAGGAAATAAGAGGACGATTATTAGATATTGCCAATAATAAAGTTAATCTTAAACATTAATTTAAGGGAAGGAAGTTTTTTAAATGGGAGACAGAATATTTCTTTCATCACCACATATGAGTGATGAAGGTTATGAAATGCATTATGTTAAGGAAGCTTTCGATACAAATTGGATTGCACCACTTGGGGAAAATGTGAATGGATTCGAAAAAGAATTAGCTATGAAAGTGGGATCTAAAGCAGCGGCAGCACTATCTTCTGGAACAGCTGCAATTCATCTGGCCCTAAAAGCGGCGGAAGTAGGGAAGGGGGATGTTGTTTTTTGTCAAACACTTACATTCTCAGCTACTGCAAATCCTATTATTTATCAAAATGCTACTCCTGTCTTTATAGATAGTGATTATGAAACTTGGAATATGTGTCCTAAAGCATTGGAAGAGGCATTCAAAAAATATCCAAGCGTAAAGGCAGTTATAGTGGTTCATCTTTATGGGCTTTCTTCGGATATGGATAAGATCGTTGAACTTTGTAAAAAGTACGGTGTTACTTTAATTGAAGATGCAGCGGAGTCTTTAGGTACTTATTATAAAGGTAAGCATACTGGAAGTTTTGGAGATTATGGTATTTTCTCTTTTAACGGAAATAAGATTATTACTACTTCTGGTGGCGGTATGCTCGTTTCTAATGATAAGGAACGAATTTCAAAAGTAAGATTTTGGGCTACTCAAAGCAGAGATCAAGCAAGACATTATCAACATAGTGAATTAGGCTTTAACTATCGTATGAGTAATGTAGTTGCCGGAATTGGTAGAGGGCAGCTTAAAGTATTAGATCAGAGAGTTCAGAAGAAAAGATACATATTCGAGTTTTATAAGAGAGAATTAGGAAATCTTGAAGGCATTGAGTTTATGCCTAGCAATGATTGGAATGAACCAAACTATTGGTTAAGTTCTATGACTTTGAATGGTAAGATTCGACCAATCGATGTGATGGAAGCTCTTGAAAAGGAAAACATTGAATCTAGACCAGTTTGGAAACCAATGCACTTGCAACCATTCTTTGAGAAGTATGATTTTGTTGGAACAGGTGTAGCAGAGAAGTTATTTGAGAAGGGTGTTTGCTTACCAAGTGATACGAAAATGACGGATGAAGATTTAGATAGAATCGTGAAAATTATTAAAGGATTGTGGTTAGCATAATGAGGAGCTCTAAAGGTAGCGCCTATAGAAAGTTTATAAAAAGACCAATGGATTTTACGCTGTCTTTAATTGCTATTATAGTGCTTAGTCCGGTATTTCTTATAGTAGCTTTTCTCGTGAAAACAAAGTTAGGCAGTCCAGTGTTATTTAAACAAGAGCGACCAGGATTACATGGGAACATTTTTAAAATGTATAAATTTAGAACAATGACAGATGAAAAAGATGAAAATGGTGAGCTGTTACCTGATAGTGTAAGACTTACTAAGTTCGGTAAATTTTTACGCTCGACATCACTTGATGAGTTACCAGGTCTGTTTAATATCTTTAAAGGTGATATGTCAATTATAGGACCTAGACCTTTATTAGTTCAGTATCTATCGTTATATAATGAACATCAAAAGCGCCGTCATGAAGTTAGGCCAGGATTATCAGGTTTAGCACAAGTTAACGGTCGGAATGCTATTAGTTGGGAAGAAAAGTTTAATTATGATGTAGAGTATGTTGAGGATGTAAGTTTCATTATGGATTGGAAAATTATTCTTTTAACGATTAAGAAAGTCTTTATTAGAGAAGGAATTAATTCAGAAACTGCTGCTACTATGGAGCCATTTAAAGGGAATGGCAAAGGAAGTATCAAGTTATGACAAAAAAACTTCTTATAATAGGTGCTAATGGTCACGGGAAAGTTATAGCTGATAGCGCACTGAAAATGAATAAATGGCAGAGTATTGCTTTTTTAGATGATAACCAAAATGTAAAATCTTCAATGGGAATAGAAATAATTGATGAATCAACAAGTATTTCAAAGTACATAGATGATTATGAATTCTTTGTTGGAATTGGTAATAATGCTATACGTGAGAAGATTCAGAGACAACTTGAAGCTGAAGGAGCTAGCATTCCGGTTTTAGTTCATCCGGGTGCAATTATTGGAGAACAAGTTTATTTAGAAGCGGGAACTATAGTTATGGCAGGCACTGTCATTAACTGTTGTACCAAAATTGGAAAAGGGTGCATTATTAATACTGCTTCTACAATAGATTATGACAATATAATCGAGGATTACGTTCATATATCACCAGGTGCGTATTTAGCTGGTACAGTAAAGGTTGGATTGGGCACTTGGTTAGTATAGTAAGTAATAACATTAGTATTGTTAGTGAATGCCAATTTGGTGCAGGAGCGGTGGTAATTAGAGATATAAATGAAATTGGAACTTATGTAGGGGTTCCGGCAAAAAGGATAGACGAATAGAAAAATTAAGGGAGAAGATAAATGGAATCGGTATATAAATATCTATTTTATATAAGTGGATTTATTATAGTTTGGGCGATGGTGGGTTATCCTATATCATTAAAATTAATTGGAAGTTTATATAAGAATCGAAAGCTTGAAAAGAATTATTCTCATCAGCCAACAGTAACTGTTATGATAGTTGCTCATAATGAGGAAAAAGTAATTTTAGATAAACTTCATAATATTTTAGAGTTAGATTACCCCAAAGATAAAATAGAATTCTTAATAGCTTCTGATAACAGTACAGACAAAACGAATGAAATTGTTAGAGAGTTTATCAAGGAAAATCAAGATAGAAAAATGCGAATTTATGAAGTGAAAGCTCGCAAAGGGAAAACAAATGCACAAAATGAAGCACAAAAAACTGTGAAAACAGAGTATTTAGTTATGACGGATGCAAACTCTATGATGGATAAAAAATCTGTTAAAGAACTTATGGCAGCATTTATGTCAGAAGAAATTGCGTATGTTTCGGGAAGATTAATGATTGTTAATCAAGGGTCTAGTGATGTAAGTAATGCTGAAGCAAGTTATTGGGATAGCGATATGGTGATGCGTGAAATTGAAGGAAGAATGCAAACTATAACAGCTGGTAATGGGGCTTTATATGCATGTAGAGTTAAGGATTATTATGACTTTACTCCAATACAATGCCATGATAGTGCAATGCCGCCATTGTATGCACTTCAAGGAAAAAGGGCGATTGCGAATCATGATGCAATTGCTTATGAAAAAGCTGGTGAAGTTATTGAAGATGAATTTGGTCGTAAAGTAAGAATGAATCGAATTATTTTGAAGCATATTTTACCAGATATAAGGATACTTAATATATTTAAGTATAAATGGTTTTCTTATTTTTATTTTGGACATAGAACATGCAGGTATTTGCTATGGATCGCACATCTTGTGGTACTAATATCCAATGCGTTACTGGTAACAGCATCGTGGTTTTATTTAATAACATTTATTGGACAAGTGCTATTTTATTTCATGGCATTGATAAAAGTAATAACTAAAACAAATAATAAGTATGTAACGTTAACTTATTATTATTGTGTCACGATAATTGCACAATGGGTCGGTGTCTATAATATATTGACTGGAAAAGCAAAACCGTTTTGGGAAAAAGCTGAGAGTACAAGATAGATAAAGTTTTCAATTGTAGGATATATGTTATTGGAAGAAAGTAATTATTTTATTTATCGAGTTTAGGGTGTGAAAATATGTGTGTTCAGGTATTAGTCTCAACAATGAATAGGTCAAACCCTGTTGATTTGTTTGAAAAGATGAATATATCATCGGATGCAGTAATAGTAAATCAGTGTGGGTATGAAAAACAAGAAGCTTTATGTGTACAGAACTATAAATTAACTTATGCGTGTAGCGAGGATATAGGATTAAGTAAAAGTCGTAATAAGGCAATATCTAATTCACATGATGACGGTATTGTTTTGTTAGCAGACGATGACCTAGTATACGTTGATAATTATAGTGAATTAATCCAAAAGACATTTGATGAAAATCCAGATTATGACATTGTTAGATTCCAGGTTGAAGGAATTAATAAGCCATTCAAAACGTATGAAAATCAAAGTAAAAAATTAGGATATCTTAGTTCCTTAAAAACTTCTTCTGTCGAAATTGCATTTAGAATTGAAAAAATTAAAAAAGCAAACATTCAATTTAATGAGCAATTTGGAGCAGGTTCTATTTATAGGATGGGAGAAGAAAATATATTTTTATATGAATGTTTAAGAAAAGGATTAAAAATCAAATATGAACCCATTAAGATTGCCGATTTATATATTGGTGAATCTTCTTGGTTTAAAGGATTTAATAAAAAATATTTTCATGATCGTGGTGCAATATTTAGTGCGCTATCAAAAAGGTGGGCGGCAGTACTTATATTGCAATTTGCATTTAGGCATTATAAGAAATATAAATCTAATATGACTGTACTTCAGGCAATTAGAGAAATGTTCAACGGTCATCAAGAGTATAAAAGAAAACTGGGAGAGAAGTGATTTGAGGTTATTATTTGTAGGAGATCTTATTGGTAACACTGGTCCAGCAAATGTTAATAAAGCACTAAAGAAAAATTTACCTAGTAGTACTATGTTTTTAGAAAAAAGGTCAATAATTGGTAGGGTTTTGGAGCTTGTCGTTAAACTACGAAAAGTAGATGCAGTTCTCTTTTCTGGAATGTCTAAAATAAATATTATAGGATTTAAAATTTCTAAATTGTTAGGGGTTAAATCTGCGTATTTAATGCATGGATGTCGTAATATAGAAGGAGAAATTAACGGGAATTATAATCAAAATGATGTTGATATCGAAAATAAGGTATTAGAATTAGCCCCTATAATTATTTGCGTTTCCGAAAATTTTATGTATTGGATGAAAGAAAATTATCCCCAATATGAAGATAAACTAACCTATGTAAATAATGGGATTGATTGGGGAATTCTTACTGCAGCTAGAAAAGTAAATATAGGAAGAGAAGAACATACTTTAATGGCAGTTGGAGGAGGTGTACCGTTAAAAAATATTAAATCAATTTGTAAGGCAATTGATTTAATTAATCAAAAAGATCAAATGGACCTTCAACTTATTGTTATAGGAAATGAAGGAAAGGATCTCGAAGAAATCCTTTCGTTTCCTTTTGTTCAATATTATCAAAAGGTGCCACATGATGAAATATCCTTTTATTATCAAAGGGCAAAGTTATTTGTACAAAATAGTAGTTTCGAGACTTTTGGACTTGCTCCTATTGAGGCCCTGGTTAATGGATGCGATTTGCTTTTATCCAAGGAAACTGGCGCTAGATCGGTAATTCCAGATTTAGAAGATGATGACATCGTTTACAACACTTATGATGTGAATGAAATTTCAAAAAAAATAAAATTTTTACTTGCTAATAGCAATAATAAGAAGCTGATTAGTAGTATGAATCCAAAAGAAACATCTGTGGAATTTGCTGCTATTCAAATAGTGGATACACTCAAAAAATAGAAATATTATAAATGAGTTCGGATTAATTATGATAAAAATATGTTTAGGGAAATGAATTAGTAGATAAAAAACTATGTAGAGTATATAGATTCTAATGGCTGAATTATAAGGACTGAGAGCATAAATGAATTATTTAAAACAATTTATAAGGACATCAGGGGTATTTTTTATAGGTAATACATTGACTAAGTTAATAGGGATTTTTTTGTTACCATTATACACCGCGAGAATAAGTCCTGAATCTTTTGGGTATTACGATTTAACTATTTCTTTGATTAATTTAGTAATTCCAATCCTATTCTTTCAAGTGTGGGATGGAATCTTTCGTTTCACTTTTGATTATGAGAAGATAACGGATAAATATGCTGTAATTTCAAATGGAATTACAATTCAAATTTTTGGAGCATTTTTATATAGTATCACTTTTTTTACTATGATTAATTATATTGATTATAATATCCATTACAAATATTTAATTTTTATTCAAGGAGTGTTATTTGCTTTTCAGTATTATTATAATTTTGTGGCTAGAAGCTTTTCGAAGAATACTTTATTAGTAGCGACAGGTTTACTGAATAGTATTATTAGTATTTTGATTAATATAATTTTAATTGTAATTTATGATATGGGAATTGAAGCATTATATATTTCATATATTGTCGGAACGCTACTTCAAATTATGATACTAGAAATAAAAGTTAAAATAATAAGTAATTTTAAAATGAGTACAGTTTCCCTTTCTCTAATAAAGAAGCTAATACTTTTTTCTTTACCGCTCTGCCTAACAACTATATCTTATTGGCTTTTAAGTGGACTAATTAGACTCGTAATCAGTAATAAATTAGGGATGTATGAAAATGGATTATACGGGGTTACTAATCGTTTATCTAGCGTAATGGTGTTAGTGGTTAATTCTTTTCAATTAGCATGGTATGAAATGTCATATTCTATGGGGAAAGAAGAAAATAAAAAGGGGTATTATGGAAAAAGTTTGAACTATATATTAAAAGTTATTTTATATGTTGGTTCAATCTCGTTAATTATTATTAAACTTATATTTCCATATATAATTGCAGAACAGTATCACGAAGCACTAACAATTATTCCTATTACATTTATAGGTGTATTAATTAATTCATATGCAAGTTTTGCGAGTACTTTATTTTTAGCAGAGAAGGAATCAAGTAAATTATTAATGCCTACTCTAATTAGTGCGGTTGTTAATGTACTCGGATTAGTTTTATTAACTAATATTTTTGGATTAATAGGTGCAACAATCTCTCTTACAATAGCCTTCTTTATTAATGGCTTAATAATTACAATTAAACTAAAGAAGCAATACAATATTAGCCTGGAAGCTTCCGTACTATATGGAGGAATAGCTACTTTAACAATTTCCATTTTTGTGTTTTATTACTTCGAAGGAATATACTTGATTCTTTTTGTATTAATTTTAGCGGTTATCTTAATTTATATTTTTAAAAATATCCTGATAACTGTATTAGATTTATTAAGATCAACTAGATAAAAAGGAATGCTAACGAATTACAAAAATTCCCCTTCTATCTAGATTTTTTATAGTAATTTGTTATATGAAAATTGAGATTAGAGAGGACAGAAGATGAAATATACTATTTTTACTCCAACCTATAATAGAGAAAATGAGTTAGGGGTTTTATATGACTCCTTAAAGAAACAATCATTCCGAGATTTTGAATGGTTAATTATTGATGACGGATCAACTGATAAGACAGAACAAAAAGTTGATGGTTTTATAAAAGAAGATATTATATCTATTAGGTATATTAGACAAAATAATGGAGGGAAGCATAGGGCTTTTAATAAGGCAATTGAAGAATCTAAAGGAGAGTTTATGGTCTGTGTAGATTCAGATGACTTTTTAAAGGAATATGCCCTTGAGAAGATTGATAAATACTCTAAAATAAATAATAAAGTAATGGCAATATGTTTTTTATGTGTAGATTTACAAGGAAATATTATAGGAAGTAGTTTTCCTAAGAGTAATTCAATATTTAATTTAATTGACTTAATTTATAAGTATAGGATGAGAGGGGATAAACTTTGGGTATTTAAACACGACATACTAAAAAACTATAGGTTTCCTGAGTATAATGGGGAAAAATTTGTTACAGAAGGAGTACTTACACTTCAAATGTCACTCCAGTATGATGTTTTAGTTGTGAATGAGGTATTACAAGTTTGTGGGTATCAAAATGGCGGATTGACTTCTATTGGTAATAATCAATTGTTCAAAAAAAATTCTAAAGGTGCGAAAGCATATTATAAATTATTACTACAAATAGCTCCTAATTATAAATATAAATTATTCTATTTATATAATTACATATTATATAGCGTTTATGGGAGAAAAATATGATAAAACAGGTTAAGTTATTAGTCAAATTCATGTTTTTGAAATATAAACATAAATCAGCTAGTATTAATTCTTTTCAGGTAAACCGCAATCTTAAAATATCTAAGGGTGCTAGAATTAATAAGGGTGTAATAATTGGTGAGAATGTTGCTATAGATGAATATTCGTATATAAATAATAATTCTATAGTATTTAATTCGAATATCGGGAAGTTTTGTTCTATAAGCTATAATTGCACGATAGGTTTACCTAATCACCCTGTTAAAAATATTAGCACGTCACCATTTATATATTCTAATAGTAATATTCTTAATATTCCAGGGAGTTTTGAGGATTTAAATACTCAAACGATAATTGGTAATGACGTTTGGGTTGGTGCCAGCGCAATCATAATGCGAGGTGTATCAATAGGAAATGGTGCAATTATAGGAGCTGGATCAGTTGTAACTAAGGACATTCCACCTTATGCTATTGCAGTAGGTAATCCAGCTAAAGTTATTAAAATGAGATTTGAGAAAAATCATGTAGAGTTTCTAGAAGAACTGAAGTATTGGGATAAGTACGATACTCAAAAAAAGGAACTTGCTCATTTGGTGTTAAATAGGGAAAAGTGGATAGAAGATGTGAAGTGATATTTTTCAATTATTACTTTAAGGTGAATTAAGGATAAGTTTTAAAAGAATAAACCAGATGGATATTAAGAAGTAAGGGTGTGTTTCGAATAAATGAAAGTTACAATAGCTGGAACAGGATATGTCGGTTTATCTAATGCAATTTTATTAGCTCAACATAATGAAGTAATAGCAATTGATATTATTCAAGAAAAAGTGGATATGATTAATAATAGAAAGTCCCCTATTATAGATACTGAAATTGAAGAATTTCTAGCAACAAGAGAACTTAATTTAATAGCTACTACCGATAATTATAAGGCATTTAAGGATGCAGAATATGTTATTATTGCAACACCGACGAATTATGATCCAGATGAAAATTATTTTAATACAAGAACTGTTGAAGCTGTAATTGCTAATGTTTTATCTATTAACCCAGAAACTATAATGATAGTAAAATCAACAGTTCCGGTAGGCTATGTAGAGAAAATAAAGGAGAAATTTGAAACGGACAATATTATTTTCTCACCAGAATTTTTAAGAGAGGGTAAAGCTTTATATGATAACCTATATCCGTCACGTATAATTGTAGGTGAAAAATCTAATAGAGCAAAAGTATTTGCTGAACTATTAGTTCAAGGTGCAGCCAAAAAAGATATTTCAGTATTATTTACAAATTCGACTGAAGCTGAAGCGATTAAATTATTCGCCAATACATATTTAGCCATGAGAGTGGCCTTTTTTAATGAACTAGATTCATATGCAGAAGTGCGAGAACTGGATACAAAACAAATTATTGATGGAGTTGGGTTAGATCCAAGAATTGGTGATAATTATAATAATCCATCTTTTGGTTACGGTGGCTATTGTTTACCTAAAGATACGAAGCAACTCTTAGCGAATTATGCGGACGTCCCTAATAATATAATGACAGCAATTGTTGATGCAAATAGAACAAGAAAAGATCATATTGCAGAAATGATTATAAAGAGAAATCCTAAAGTTGTAGGTATCTATAGATTAACTATGAAAATGGATTCGGATAATTTTAGGCAATCAGCTATTCAAGGAGTTATGAAGCGCATTAAAGCAAAAGGGATTGAAGTTGTTGTATATGAACCAGCACTTCGTGAAGAGACATTTTATAATTCTAAAGTAATTAATGACTTTGAAGAATTTAAAAAGGTAAGTAATGTAATTGTAGCTAATAGATTAACTAATGATTTACACGAAGTAGAGGAGAAAGTCTATACAAGGGATCTATTTAGTAGAGACTAAAAGTTAAGGCGTATTGTTTTTATTTTGTAGATTTAATAGAAAAAGGATAGATGGTTAGTGTTACTGGAGAATTTTTCAACAACGATCAACTTATATCATACAGTCTTTTTATGAATTTTACGATAAAATAAAAGGGAAATTTGAAAAGAAATTAAAAATCAACTTCAGTAATGGATTGACGGTGGAGGATTATATATGAATATCTCAAATAGATGGGTTGCCATTTTTTTGATTTTACCCCATCTGAATATTTATTATTTTAATTTAGAGCATACTAACGATTTTGTCTTTATTTGCAAATCGATAATGGTGTTAGTGGCCTTTTGTTTAGTGTTTAAGCGGATAACTATTTTGAATCTGCTAATAGTGTGTTATATGATGTTGGTTCTATTTTCTGCTGTTGTTAATGGGAATTTAACCAATGGGATTGCATTTACCATAGTAATTTTTATATCTTTTTGTATTTACATTTCTCATGCTCTGAAAGAATCTAAAGAATTTTTTAGAGGGATGTACTATTTATTTTCAGTCGTTGTTATTTTAAATTTCCTAACAATGCTGATTAATGGGATTACCATTGATAATAATGGATTCCCCATATATTTGCTAGGAGGAAAAAATGCAATTACGATGACAGTATTACCAGCAATACCAATAATATTTATTTACTCTTATATTATGTATAAAAAGCTAAAAATATTCCCACTTATTGTGATTCTAATAAGTATTGCATCTATCTATTTGTCGGAAAGTGGAACGGGAATTGTTGTGGCAATAGTAACGGCTTTATTTCTAGTGGTACACAAAAGATACTTCCCATCTTTAAAAACCTATCTTTTAATTTATGTTATACTCTTCTTCGCCATAATAGTTTTTAGATTGCAAGAACTTTTATTTGAGGATTTTATTATAAATGTTTTGCATAAAGACTTAACATTTACTGGAAGGACTTATGTGTGGGACTTAATATTGAATACCATTGGGGGCTCTTATTTTATAGGCTTTGGAAGAGGAAATAATATTATTAATCAACATTTTATTAATTTGCATGAGGCACATAATGGATTACTTGAAATTCTTATGTATTCCGGTATTCTTGGTATTTCCTTTTTTATGGTAATTTTGATAATAGTCGCTAAAAATTTAGGTTATTTTAAAAATCATGTTATTTCTAAAGTTTTATCCTTTTCAATTTTTGCATATATGATAATAGGGTTAACAGAGAGTGTGTTTTATAAAAATGAGTTTTGGATGTTAATAGTTATTTCATATGGAATCAGTAATATTATAAAGTGCATCGAAACTGAAGATAAGCAACTAAATAGTGAATAATAATCCATTCAAATAAGTATGCATTATTTAGTGAGCGTCTATTTAATAGGTAAATAAAAAATGTAGCTGAAATAGTGATTTTTTAAATAGGCGAATTTAAAGATTTTCACTAATGCATGGTGTTACTTTTGTATAGAGTCAGAGACTATACGAGAATATAGTTGTATTAGATGTTAGGTGTAGAATAAAGCGCTGTTGAATAAAGAGATTCAATTCCGTATAATTAATAGAATTGAATTTCTATTTTTTGATGAACTTATAAGATGGTTCTAAGAAAGAAGGTTAAGATAATGAAAAAGAAAATCCTATTATGGATATTAGGAATCATAGGAGTATTAATTATAGGTGGAGGAGTCTACGCTTATAATATATATTCTTCTGTTTCAAAAACATTAGATGAAGTTCATAAACCTTTAAAGCGTGATCAAAATAATAAACAAGAAGAAAAAATCAATAAATCTGAACCTGTTTCAATCCTATTACTAGGTGCAGATGAACGCGGTGAAGATAAAGGGCGTTCTGACTCTTTAATGGTTATTACTTTAAACCCGAAGAACAATTCTATAAAGACGTTAAGTATCCCTCGTGATACGTATACGGAAATTGTCGGTAAAGGAAAAAGTGATAAAATTAACCACGCTTATGCGTTTGGTGGAGTAGATATGTCTGTCGCAACAGTCGAAAAATTCTTAGGTGTGCCTATTAATTACTACATAGAAGTTAATATGGAAGGATTTAAGGATATTGTTGATGCTGTGGGTGGTGTTGATGTAAATAATGATTTAGAATTCTCTCTTGAAGGAAAGCACTTCCAAAAAGGGAATATTCATTTAACAGGTGATCAAGCTTTAGCGTATACTCGTATGCGTAAAGAAGATCCACGTGGTGACTTCGGTCGTCAAATGCGTCAACGCCAAGTGATGCAAGCAGTTATTAAAAAAGGTGCAAACTTATCTTCTTTAGCAAATTATGGAGATGTACTTACAGCAATCCAAAAGAACGTGAAAACAAACTTAACACAAGATCAAATGTTTGATATGCAAAAGAATTATAAGAATTGCTTGCAAAATAGTGAAGATATTCAAATCCCAGGTGACGGACATAAAGCAGCTGACGGTATTTGGTATTATTATGTTCCAGACGCAGCGAAGCAAGATTTAACAAATAAATTAAAAGCACATCTTGAGCTAAAATAAGTAATAATACGGATAAACCCAACTCTTTTGGAAAGAGTTGGGTTTATTTTTTTTTGTTTTTATATTAGTATTATATGATGTAAGACTATTAGACGAAGTGAATCGATGAGCAAGAAAGCAATAACGGTCCTTGTTATGTTCGTATTGTTTGTAGATGCTATTGTAAGTGGTAAGATACACTGGAGTAAGAAGGTTGCGAATGCAACAGCACAAACAAATGAGGTAAAAACGACAAAGACTAAAGTAGAGAACAATAAGACGAACAAAGAAGAGAAACAAGATGCAAAGGCATCTTTTAATGCAGCATACGCAAAGAATTTACCAGATGCAGTGAAAGAGAAGTTAAAGAAAGCTGCTGAAGATAAAAAGGCAGTGAATCTTATTATTGTTGGTGATGAGGCTTCTTCACCTGTAAAAGACGCTTGGGTATCTAAGTTTGTATCTAACTTGGATGCAAGTTACGGTAAAGGTTTATGGAATGTGACGGTTAAGGAATATAAGAATGAAAGCACTGAGGAGCTAATTGCAAATAAACGTGCTCAAGATATTGCGAAAGCAAAACCAGATGTTATTTGATTTGAAGCACCGTTCATTACAGAAAATCATAAAATGGGTAATGGAAACTCTGTTGCTAATGCGCAAAAGTTTGTTGGAGAACTTTCGAGCAGTGCGAAAGATGCTACGATTATGATTCAACCACCAAACCCAATATATGGTGCGAAAAATTATCCGAAAGCAGTTGAAGCATTAAAGCAATTTGCGAAGCAAAATGGTTATGCATATGTTGACCATTGGGAAGCATGGTCAAATGCAACTACGAAAGAGATTTTACCGTATTTACAAGAGGAATTCAGTTTCCCAAATGCTAAAGGATATGACGTTTGAGCGCAATATGTGACAAATTATTTTGTAGCTAAGTAATTTGTTTATGTAAAAGGTATGCCATTAATCGCATACCTTTTATATTAGGGAGATAATATGTAGGAGGAAGAAAGATGAATTCAATTTTAATCTGTGGTGGAGCTGGCTACATCGGTTCTCATGCTGTAAAAAAATTAATAGATGAAGGCCTATCTGTAGTAGTAGTTGATAATTTACAAACTGGTCATGAAGATGCGATTACAGAGGGTGCAAAGTTTTATAAAGGGGACCTTCGTGATAAAGGTTTTCTAAGAGATGTTTTTAAACAAGAAAATATTGAAGCGGTTATGCATTTTGCTGCTGATTCTTTAGTCGGCGTTAGTATGGAGAAGCCTCTTCAATATTATAACAATAATGTGTACGGCGCACTTTGCTTGCTAGAAGTAATGGACAAGTTTAAAGTAGATAAGTTTATTTTCTCTTCTACTGCGGCTACTTATGGCGAGGTAGATGTTGATCTTATTACTGAGGAAATTTTAACAAATCCAACGAATACATACGGTGAAACAAAGCTAGCGATTGAAAAGATGCTCCATTGGTATAGTCAAGCTTCTAATTTAAAATATAAGATTTTCAGATACTTTAACGTAGCTGGTGCAACTCCAAGTGGCATTATTGGTGAGGATCATCGCCCTGAGACACACTTAATACCTCTTGTTTTACAAGTTGCATTAGGTCAACGTGAGAAGATTATGATGTTTGGTGATGATTATAATACACCAGACGGTACTTGTATCCGTGATTATATTCATGTTGATGATTTAGTAGGAGCACACTTCCTTGGACTTAAGGATCTACAAAATGGCGGGGAAAGTGATTTCTATAACTTAGGGAATGGTAATGGCTTCAGTGTGAAAGAAATCGTTGATGCAGTTCGTGAAGTTACGAATCATGAAATTCCAGCAGAGATTGCACCAAGACGAGCAGGAGATCCAGCGCGTTTAGTAGCTTCTTCTCAAAAGGTGAAAGAGAAGTTAGGGTGGAATCCTGAGCATGTAAATGTGAAGACAATTATTGAGCATGCGTGGAATTGGCATCAGAAGAAACCTCATGGTTATGAGAAATAAGTAAAAATAAAAAAGAGAGGGGATCGTCGTTCAACATATGTTCGACAATACCCTCTCTTTTTTTGTATGATTTTTGCTATACTAAACTGTACTATAATACAGGACGGAAGGAGGAGAATGATGAAGATACTTGTAGTTGATGATGAATCGAGTATTCGTAATTTGATTCGGATGCAGTTGGAAATGGAAGGGTATGAAGTATTGACGGCAGCTGATGGGAGAGAAGCTTTAGAGAGATGGAATGAGCAGCCGGATGTACTCATTTTAGATGTGATGCTTCCTGATACGGATGGGTATGAGTTATTACGTTTATTCCGAGAGAAGGATCACGATATTCCAGTGCTTATGCTGACAGCAAAGAGTCAGATGAATGATAAATTGCTTGGTCTACAGCTTGGTGCGGACGATTATGTGACGAAGCCTTTTAATTATGCGGAGCTTATTCTTCGTGTGAAAAATATGAGTCGGCGTGTGAGGAAGGAAGAAGTGTCTTCTAATCATGAGGTAATCCGAGCAGGAGAATTGGTAATTTGTCCAAAAGAAAGAAAGGTACATGTGAGTGGACAAGAAATTCAGTTAACGTATCGAGAGTTTAATTTATGTCAGTTGTTTGTTTCGAATCCGCAGCGTGTGTTTATGAGAGATGAGTTACTTGAGAAGGTATGGGGCTTTGAGTATATCGGAAATACGAGAGCAGTTGATATTATGGTGCAAAGACTTCGAAAGAAACTTGGTGCGAGCGGGGAGTATATTAAGACGATTTATGGTGTTGGGTATAAGCTTGATTGCTAAAAGGTGATGATATGTCTTTAAAACGAAATATGGTGTTTGGAATAGTTGGATTGTTGATTCCAATTCTTGTCCTTTTGTATGCAGTTGTTTATATTGCGTTAGAGAAGAATGTGTATCATAATGCGGCAGATTCCTTAGAAAAGTTAAGTGTAGAAGCGCAAATTTATACGATGAATTATTTAGAGAAGGAAGCAGAAGTAGAGACGCTAGGTCCTAATTCACTTTTAATTGCTTCGTATTTAGCGAAGCGAATGGATATCCGTGTGCAGATGATTGGGAAAAATGGAGATGTTGTTGCAGATACACAAAAAGGAGCATTACTTCATCGCAATATCGACATTGAGAGTTCTTTGAAGGGAAAGAAATCGTATGTCTTCGAGGAGGGAGATCCAGCTCCAATTCTTTTGTTTTCGAGCCCAGTTTATTATGAGAACGATGTCATTGGGAGTATTCGTTTTATAAATGAGTTAACGGATGAGAAGGAAGTTTTAACAAATGTGAGTTGGACATTTTTAATGACGTCTCTTTGCCTAGTGGCCGCCGGTATTTTCTTTGCGATTCGTTTGGCGAAGTCTCTTCATAAACCAATTGATCAGTTAAGGCAAATGGCACATCGACTTGCGAATGGAGATTATGAAAGTAAGATTGAGCTAAATGAGTATGTGGAAATTGCGCAGCTTTCAGCATCTTTTAATGCGATGGCTGATGGAATTGAACTTCATATTAAGCAACTGAAGGAAGAGAAAGAGAAACAGAAAGATTTCTTAGATCGAATTACGCATGAGCTGAAAACACCGCTAACAGCGATTATCGGTTATGTAGATTTAATTCCGAAGTTGCAATCGAAGGAAGATGTTCAGGAGAGTCTCCGTTATGTGGCTGTAGAAAGTGAGCGTTTATTATCGCTTGTAGAGGAATTACTTAAATCTTCAAAGTATGGGACGAGTACGTTTGAAGTGTCACCTACAGTCGTGAATATAAAAGAATTGGCAGAAGAAGCAATTTCGATTGTGAAACCTCGATTGCAGCAGTTTGAAATCGAAGTTATGAATGAGCTAGCAGAAGTACACGTCGTCGCGGATTTTGATAAGACGAAGCAAATTTTCTTGAATGTGCTTGATAATGCGATTAAATATAGTGATGCTACGCGAGTTCGTATGAATGTAATTATAAATGAGCAGGAAGCAAAGGTTTTTGTTCATGATGATGGTATTGGTATGGATGAAGGTGTGCTTGCAGAGTGGAATGAGTCTCCGGAAGGTAAGGTGCTTCCTTCTAATTACGGGAATGGCTATGGTTTATACATTTGTCAGGAGATTATGAAGAAGCAAGGCGGGAGTATGCGAATTGAGAGTAGTGAAGAAATGGGAACTACAATATGTATGACATTTTTACTCCCAAGACGGATGGAAGACATAAAAAACTTGAAAGCGGTTAAATGATACATTTATGAAACAATTATGCGGTATTTTCGAAACAACGTTTTTTTATCTTGGAGGTAGGCAGAAATGAAAAGGCTATCATTTCAAATTCTTGTGTTTGTCTTTTGTATGATCGTTTCTCTTATTTTGTTTTATGTTATTGAGAAGCAAATATATAATCGAATCACGATTGTGGATGACAAACAAGCCGTTTTACAAAGAGTGAATGAATCCCTTCCTACTGAAGTGAAAGTAAGGCATGAGAAGTGGGGAGAAATTGTTGTAACGGATGAAGTTCGTTTGCATACGATTGTTTCATTCTTTGACCGAATTCGAGTAGAACCGAGAGAAGCAAGGAATCAAGAACAAGTATTTACTGGAGAAGTAACGTACTTGAATGGACATAAACGTACTTTTGCAGTAGGTGACTTGTTCCAGTATGAGGCTAATGTATACGGAAAGAATGGTACGGATCCGATGATCTCAGCATTGCAAACGTATTTGTTAAGTCTGTATTATACACCAGAGCGCATTAGTAATTTCTTTGCGGAGGCAAAGGAAGTTGTAGTGAGGCAAGGGGATGTAATACGTACTATAGATCTTACGCGAATATTTGATTCTATTCGATACGCAAAGCAAATTACAGATTACGGAGAAATTCAGAAATTATTACAATCACAGAATGAACCGATTGCTTATATTACTGCCTATAAAACAGGCAAGCGTGTAAAGAATGAGCGAGAGGATATTCTTACGATTTCTGTGTATCCATCGTACTTTGTTGTGCAATACCTCGGTGATAATAACGGGAATGTCATGTATATGAAAGGTTCTCTAGCAGAGTTATTCGTAAAGGAGAATGCGTCATGAGAAAGATAGCCTTTTTCTTCTTTTTGCTAGTAATTGGAGGAGCGATGTCTAGTTGCTCTCAAGATACAACCTCTATTAAATATAATAAAAGTGGTCTCCCTATTTTGGATGATCGTCATCTTGTTGCATATGTAGCGGCCCGCGAGGAAGTTGGTGAGGCATTGCTTTCATCATTTTGTAAACCGCGAGGATGTACATATGAATTTATTCGTCTTTCGACAGAAGAACTTCTTCGAAGAGTGGAAGAGGAATCTGGAAATCCGAAAGCGGATATTATTATTGGCGGTACAGTAGATGCACATCAAATGATGAAGCAAAAGGATCTGTCTATTCCTGTGACGAGCCAGCATGCGAATCGTATTTCAAAAACTGTTAAAGATAAAGATGGTTATTGGTACGGTTACGAAGTAGAGAAATTGGCAATCGCAATTAATAAAGAGCGGTGGAACGAAGAAATAGCACCGCTCGGTCTACCGTATCCATCCAGGTGGCAAGATTTATTAAACTCTGCGTACACTGGAAAGATTGTTATGCCAGATCCAAATGTTTCGGGTACTGCATATACGTTTTTTCAATCACTTATTGATACTTTAGGTGAAGAGGAAGCGAAGGCGTATGTGAAGCATCTTGCAGGACAGGTTGGAGAAGTAACAGTGAATGGTTACATACCAGCAGAACTTGTGGCAAGTGGTGAATATATGATAGGCATCAATTTTATGGGAGATCAGAGAATGCTTCAAAAACGAGGCTTTCCTATTTTAAGTAACGAACCTGAGCAAACAGGTTTGTCTGTCAATGCGATTTCAAAACTAAAACGTGCACCGAGTGGTATTATTGCGGATTTATTTATTGATTATTGTTTATCAGAAGAAGCGGGTCACATTTTAGAAAAAGTTTCGTTTGGCGTACCAACGATGTTTGCGAAGAATGAGAAAGAAATAGAAGGACAGCCGGTTAGAAGGACGAACCAAAATATATCAAATAGTGGAATAATCGAGATATGGAATAGACAGCGTCTCTCTCAAAAATGAGAAAAGGAGACGAGAGTATATGTTTAAATGGCTTAAGCCAGCACCTGCAATTGAGAGATTACCAGCGGATATGATCGCTAAAGTATATACATTACTACGTATTCGTGTGCTAATCGGAATCTCAGTTGGATATGCTGCTTATTATTTAGTGCGCAGTAATTTTACGTTATCAAGTACGTATTTAGTACAAGAATATGGTTTTAGTACAGCTGAAATTGGACTACTAGGTTCAGTAATGGCGATTGTTTATGGATTTAGTAAGTTCTTTATGGGGAATTTATCAGATAAAGCTTTTGCCCAGCGCTTTATCGCAGTCGGATTATTCTTATCAGGGCTTGTAAATATTTGTTTCGGGTTTGCATCTTCTTTTGGAATGATTGTTACATTACTTGTCCTGAACGGTATTGTACAAGGTATGGGAGCACCACCTTGTAGTATCGTTATGACGAAATGGTTCTCAAAGAAAGAACGTGGTACGAAAACAGGCATTTGGAATATTTCACATAACGTTGGCGGAATGCTTGTGCCACCACTTGTCGGAATTGGTGTAGGTATTTTCGGTGAAAGTCATTGGCAAGGCGGCGTGTTTATTTTTCCAGCGATTATCGCAATGGTAATTTCAGTTCTTGTTTGGATCAATGCGAAGGATACACCAGAGTCTGAAGGTCTTCCTCCAATTGATGAGTATCGTAATGACTATGAAAATCTTGAAAAAGCAGATAATGCTAACAAGATGTCACCAAAAGAAATTTTAATGAAATACGTAGTGAAAAATAAATTTGTATGGTTCTTATGTATTGCGAATGCATTTGTTTATTTAATTCGTTTCGGTGTTATTAACTGGGTTCCACTTTATTTAACGACAGTTAAAGGTTTTTCAAAAAATGAAGCACATGCAGCATACGCAATCTTTGAAGGTATGGCAATTCCAAGTTCATTAATTGTTGGTCTTTTAAGTGATAAATTATTTAAAGGGAAACGTATGCCATTGTGTATTATTAGTATGGTTGGAGTTGTTATTGGTACGTTTGTATATTGGCAAGCAACTAGCGTACTTGTTGTAAGTATTGCAGTTTCTATTATCGGATGTTTAATTTACGTACCACAGTTCTTAATCGGTTTAAGTGCGATGGAATTAGTACCGAAATTTGCAGTAGGTACGACAGTTGGTATGTGTGGTCTGTTCGGTTATGTGGGCGGAAGTCTTGTAGCAAACGCAGCAATTGGTGTTATTGTTGATCGTTCTGGCTGGGATGGTTGCTTTATCTTACTATTAACAGGTGCAATTTTATCAACAGTCTTCTTGTTCATCGTTCAACGTGGACATGAGAGAAAAGCTCCTAAAGCGGTGTAATATTTTGTTTGAAAAGCTATCCAATTTTCATTTTGGATGGCTTTTTCTATATAATATAATCTTTCCTTAAAACTATCTTAAAAGATAAGATGTCATATTTCTAATCATTGGAATTTTTGTTACAATATAAATGAATGTGTAAAACTTTGTAAAAAGATTGTAATAATATAAAATTATTTTTCAGAAAGTTTTATACAATTGTGGTGTTTATTAAACTATTAATTTATAAAGGGAGAGAGACTATGTTACCAAATACGGTTCGTACTCCAAACAAGAAGAAGAAATGGATTATTATCGGGGTTATTGCACTAATTGTTATTGTTGCAGCAGTTAACATTTTTGTTATGCAAGGTAAGAAGAAAGGCACAGCGAAGACCGATGCTGTAAGTTTTGAGAAAGTGACAGAGCGTAAGCTTAATAATACGAAATTAATTTCTGGTCAGGTGAAGCCAGGGAATATTGAAAGTTTCTATGCAGATCCGACTAAAGGAAAAGTGAAAGATATTGAAGTGAAAGAAGGACAAGAGGTAGAAAAGGGAACGAAATTATTCTCTTATGATAATGAAGAAATTAATCTGCAAATGAAGCAAGCTGAGCTTGATCAGAAGATGGCTGATATGCGTTATGATCAAGGGAAAAAGAAGATTGATTCGTTGAAGAAAGAAATTAAGAAGGTGAAAGATAGCGGGGCTGGGAAAGAAGTAACAGACCCAATGGAAGAGCAAGTAAGTGAATTAGAAATGACACAAAAAACAACTGACCTTGAGAAGGAAAAAGGAAAGTTACAAAAAGAAGAGTTAAATAAAAAACAGAAAGAACTTACGATTTATAGTAATTTTGCTGGTGTTGTACAGAAGTTAGATAAAGATGCAGCGCAAAGTTCATCCCAAGCTTTAGGTGGTCAAGGAAAAGCATTCTTACAAGTAGCTTCTAAAGATCCGTTCCAAGTTCAAGGGACTTTAACAGAACTTCAAAAGTCACAAATTCAAAAGGATCAAACGTTTACTGTAACTGCGAAAGCAAATAATAAGAAGAAGTGGACAGGTAAAATTACAGAAGTAAGTGAATTCCCAACGAGTGCAGAGATGGCTCAAGCTGGTGGTGTAGGTGAAGCGACTCAAAATATGTCTCAATATACATATAAGGCAAGCCTTGATAGCCAAGATGGTTTATCTCCAGGGTACCATGTTTCATTACAAGTAAACTTAGAGAATAAGACGATGATCGCTGTTCCAAGTAAGAGCATTGTAGAAAAAGGCGATGATGCATTTGTTTATATCGAAGAAAAAGGAAAGCTTCGTAAACAAAATGTGAAAAAAGGTGCTACTGATGGAGATTGGACAGAGATTACTGAAGGTGTAACAGTGGGGCAAAAGGTGGTTAAAAATCCTTCCGACGACGTGTATGACGGAATGGAAGTGAAAGAGAAATGATTACGTTAAATAATATTGCTAAAACGTATTATCAAGGGAAATTGGCAGTGCCGATTTTGCACGGTATTAGTTTAACGATTCAGAGCGGTGAATTTGTTTCGATTATGGGACCGTCTGGTTCTGGTAAATCAACGCTTATGAATATTATCGGTTGTTTAGATCGTCCAACAGAAGGCGAATATATGCTGAATGATGTGAATATCTTAACAGCAGACGAGTCAAAGCTTGCCTTAATTCGTAATGAGTATATCGGTTTTGTTTTTCAGCATTTTAACTTGCTGCCGCGTCTTTCAGCAGTAGAAAATGTTGAACTTCCGCTCGTATATGGTGGCGTGAAGAAAGCAGAGCGTCGTCAAAGAGCTCTGGAAGCACTTGGTAAAGTTGGTTTATCAGACAGAGTTCATCATTTACCGAATGAGTTATCAGGTGGACAGAAGCAGCGTGTCGCTATTGCGAGATCGATTGCGAATAATCCAACGTTCATTATGGCAGATGAGCCGACAGGTGCGCTTGATACGAAGTCTGGTGAGCAAGTTATGGACATTTTCACGAAGCTCAATGCAGAAGGTACGACGATTGTTATGGTTACGCATGAAGAAGAGGTTGCGGCTTATTCTTCTCGCCGTATTGTACTGCGAGATGGGAAAATTACAGAAGATAGAAGGTGTGCGGTATGAGTTTACTAGATAGTATAAAAATCGCCTTATCTTCTATTCTAGCTCATAAACTGCGTTCTGCTCTGACGATGCTCGGTATTATTATTGGTGTTGGTTCTATTATTACTGTCGTTGCAATTGGGCAAGGCGGGGAAGCGATGCTGAAGTCGAAATTCGCAGGTTCTGGCGGTAATAACCTTATGCCAATTCAATTTAAACCAGATATTAATGATGAGTTTGCTATGGGTGGATTTGAAATACCAAAGTTAACTGAAGAGGATATTTTGGAAGTAAAACAAGTGAAAGATGTTTCACACGTTATTACGACAAACCAGAATTCAGAGGTGCTTGATGTAAATGATAAAAAAGCAAATCTGAATGTTATTGGTCTTGATAATGAATATTTTGCAGTTAATAAAGTAAAGGTCGTAAAGGGACGTACTTTAAATGAATCAGATATTTCTCATGCAAATAACGTTGTGATGATTAGTACAAAAACAGAAGAGACTTTATTTAAGGACGTAAACCCAGTTGGACAAATTATTGAGATGAAGGGGCAGCCAATGCAAATTATTGGTGTGTATAGATCCGATAATGAGTTTATGGGATTTGAAATGGAAGAAGCGTTAATCCCCCTTACGTTATGGCCTGTTTTATACGGAACAGATGATATTCAAAATATCGCAATTCAAGCTAAAAATGTAGACGATTTAGAATCCGCTGGGAAACAAGCTGTTGATGTATTAAATAGTCGTAAGCCAAGTGAAATTCCAGGTAAATATGAACTGGTGAATTTAAAAGAATTCCAAGAAAATGTTTCTAAAGTTACTAATATCATGACGATGATCATCGGTGGTATCGCTGGTATTTCATTAGTCGTTGGTGGTATTGGAGTTATGAACATCATGCTCGTATCTGTAACGGAGCGTACGCGTGAAATTGGGATACGTAAAGCACTTGGAGCAACGCGTAGTAAAATTTTATTACAGTTTTTAATTGAAGCCGTTATGTTAACGCTTCTAGGTGGTTTAATCGGAATTGGTCTTGGATATGGTGGGGCATATATTGTTTCTACATTCGCAAAATGGCCACCGCTCGTTTCATGGGAAGTTGTCGTTGGAGGCGTACTGTTCTCTATGACACTAGGTATTATTTTCGGATTAATTCCAGCAAACAAAGCTGCGAAGTTAGATCCGATTGAAGCACTACGTTATGAATAAGTTGTAGTAGAGAGGACTCTCTACTACACATTACCGTTCTAGTGGGCGGTTCGTAGCCTCTATGTGAGGAAGTGAACCGCCCGTTAGAACGGGATATAAATAGAAGGAGGCGTTATAATGGAAATGAATATTAATACGCAAGATGAAGGTGCGAAGAAGCCGTCATTATTTGGAATGGTTACTTCTCCAGGCTTACAGTTTGAGAGAATGAAGACGAAAAGCCCAGTCTGGGGAGGATTTTTCTTATTTCTTTTAATGGGGACAATCTTATCAGCAGCGGTAGCTTATTTAGGGTTACTTAATACTCCGGAGCTAGCGAAGCTGGTTAAGGATGATGCGACGGGGATAATGAAGTGGACTACACTTGGATTTGGAGCTATTGGAGGTCTAGTTGGAACAGCTGTTGGTCTTTTTGTGGTAGCAGGATTTTATAAAGTTATTATGATGTTTATGAGCAATGATACTCCATATATGAAGATATTATCTATTTATATATATGCCAATGTTGTCTTTTATGTTGGTAGTCTTCTTAATGTAGCTTTAGGATATATTTTGGGTGGGAATGGCACGGATAAATATACAAGTTTAGGGCCTTTATTTGAACA
The DNA here is from genome assembly GCF_000633475.1 of Bacillus sp. H1a. Lineage (NCBI taxonomy): Bacteria > Bacillati > Bacillota > Bacilli > Caryophanales > Bacillaceae > Bacillus > Bacillus sp. H1a. The sequence continues at coordinate 304,756 of NZ_AYMH01000001.1, forward strand.
AGGAACAATTGTATATGGTATTGGTTCCGCATTTGAAGTCTTTAACATTTGGAGCTTAATTTTAACTGGCTTAGGCTTGCATATCGTTGCTGGTTTAAGTAAAAAACAAGCAATAATTTTAATTTCTATATTCTTTATCTTTACAATTGGGTTTAGTATGTTAGGCGGCATGTTCTCTGATTTTGGTGCATAACATATTATTTTGAAAAGGTGACTCTTCTGAGAGTCACCTTTTTATTTTTACCCCTATTTCAAATTCCAGCAACAGCATTTGAAATTAACTACAATGAGAATTCTTTTCTCTTCTTATATTGTAGAGGTACTGTGGAATAATAGAGAGGTATACCATTTAGAAATGGGTATTGTGTGAAGCCAGTGACCTTTGCAGATACGGTTGTTTTGTATGAAGGTATGATTATAAATCAAATAAAGAGATTAAATATTTATCAAGATCATGAAGAATATTATCAATGTGGTTTAATAGGTCTTTGGCATGCTTATGAAAGGTATGTGTGTGTTAGAGAGTATGATGAACGATTTGAATTTGAAGATGTGGGAACAAGAGCACAAGATTTTATGAGTGTGTTAAATGAGAGAGAGGCACATTATTTCAGAGCGATTCTTTGTAGGGAAAAAGATGGGAGAGATAGCCTATGAAATGGGGATGACGTACTATCAAACGAGATGGTTATATCGACAGGCGCTTGAGAAAATGCGAGATAGTATAAAGGGATAAAAATAATAAGTAGAGTGGAAGGCATGAAAAATATTACCTTCCATTCTATTCATTTTAAGGTAGTAAATGTGGCATAAAGTTTTTTAAGTGTAGTGAATCTTGCATGTTCATTCGGGATAATACATATCCGACTTTCCATAATTGCTGACTTAACTTATGGGGACTGATTTGTATCGTTACGGTAGTTCCGTTTGAAAAATAAATTTTAGCTTGTTTAGTTTTTTTGAAAATTTCTATATCCTGTATACGGTTGTAGAACAACCATATACAGTTTGAGGACGAAGGAGATTCTGTTGGAAAAGTACAAATATATTCTCTATGATTAATTGGAATTGGCACATTTTGTTTGAAATTAAATTTTGCTTGGACTGCAGCACATCTACCTTGATAAGTAGAATGAACATGTGTTAGACAGGATTTCTTTATGAGTTGGAGAGCTGTTTGGCATGAGTGTAGGTGGCTTCCGCTACTGTTGATGATTTTTGTGCGGTAATAAGGGTACTTATAAAATTCGATCATCATTGTAGAACTAGAAATAAAAATATCATTTTCATTATCCATAAATTTAAATCCTCCCGTATATAATTTTTATTCCCAATATAACTATATACGAATTGTGAGAAGTCTCTATTAATCTTCTGTTGCGTATTGTAAATTTTTATTGTTCGTTTACAATCAATAGATGATAGTCTTTCTAATTTGCAGCGATTGTACATATATATGAAATGAGAAAAGAGTAGGCGGTGATATATCATGAAGAAAAAGTATATTATTATGGCTCTAGCAGTTGTTCTCTTAGTTTATTTAGCAAACAGTAATCCGAGTAAGGGAGAATATACAGATTGGGCAGCAAAACAATTTATGAAGCGTAATGATGTGAGTAAGAAGCTAGACGAGGTTGAGAAAGAAAATAAAGAGGGTTTACTTGGCGACTTAGCATCGGCGGGTAAAAAACTGGCAAATAAGTATGTTGAGCCACAAGTTGGATTATTAATCGATCATTATACAAAGCGAAATGATTATATTTTCTTCTCAACCTATACGACCGAGTTTGATTTAGGCGGAGAGAATTATAAATATGTTTGCGTTGGTTTTTCAAAGATCTTTATCCCGATTGAAATGCCGAAGAAAAAAGACGAATCTGCAAAATGATGCAGATTCGTCTTTTTGATTTACGGAGTAATGTGAACTTCAGATAAAGTTTTTTTGGTTCTGGTGCAAACACTCCAAAATGCTTGTAAATGACCTCCTAAACTTGGATATACTGATATTAGTACTCTAAAAAAGGATGTGATTGGTATGGAAGGGAACAATCTATTCAAGTGGAAACATTCTCAACCGGATATTATTTTATTAACCGTGAGATGGTACCGACGGTATAGCATCAGTTTTCGTGATTTAGTTGAAATGATGGAAGAACGTGGGCTATCCCTTCCTTAAAACAATTTGACCTATCGTCAAACGAAACTACGCTTTTGCTAGACTAAGCTGATGCTTTATG